>NZ_BCRS01000095.1 GCF_001552715.1 Mycolicibacterium vaccae NBRC 14118 = CIP 105934
CTGCCGGCGATCGCGGTCAGCGCCGCGGCCTGCGGGCCGCGCGGGGTGGGCGTCTCGACGACGTCGAGCGTGCGGCCGAACAGGTCGGTGGCGACGATGCTGGTGACCCGGGCCCCGATGTGAATGCCCAGCGTGAGGAACGGTTCGTGGTTGACCTCGACCGGCACCCGGGGCCTGCCGATCGCCCCGGACACCGCCAGGTCGGCGCGTTCCCGCAGCACACCGGCGTCGAGCAGGGCGGTGACCTGCCGGTTCACCGTCGCGATGCTCAGGCCGGTGACCTGCGCGATGACGTCGCGGGCGATCGGCCCACGCTGGCGGGCGGCGGCGAACACCGTCGCGGCGGCGGCCTCAGGAACACGCAGCGACGGCGCGACGATGTGGTGCAGCAGGGCCTGCGGGTAGCGGCTGCCCGCAGGGGCGGGCTTGATGGCCGGCTTGACGCGCTTGGCCGAGGCGGTGCGGGGGCGCTGAGCGAGGGTGACGGTGGGAGTGGCCACGGAAGAGTCCTTTGACGAGTCGGGTGGTGGGGTCGGGCCACACCTGGCGACTCAGCAGGACTAGATCAGAAGTCCGGGCGCAGTCAGGCGCGGCGAAGTGCGCAACAACAACACGCACGCCGCGCGGCAGCGAGAACTGCCTGACTGTTCCGGTACACGCGGTCAACGTAGCACGGCTTTGCGGGCACGCGCGAAGGTCAATTCGGTGGGCCTAGGGTTGGACTCATGACGACACCAACAGATGCGCGCCGGGTCGCGGTGGTCACCGGAGCCAGTGCCGGGATCGGCGAAGCAACAGCGAGAACCCTTGCCGCACAAGGTTTTCACGTTATCTGCGTGGCCCGCCGGGAAGCCCCCATCCAGGCGCTGGCAGCCGAGCTGGACGGCACCGCGATTGTGGCGGATGTCACTGACCCGACGGCCGTGGCGGCCCTGGCCGGACGCCTGGACCGGGTCGACGTCCTCGTCAACAACGCCGGCGGCGCCCGCGGACTGGAGTCGGTCGCCGACGCCGACGTCGACCACTGGCGGTGGATGTGGGAGGCCAACGTGCTGGGCACCCTGAACGTGACCCGCGCGTTGCTGCCCAAGCTGATCGACTCCGGCGACGGCCTTATCGTCACGGTCACCTCGATCGCGGCCGTGGAGATCTACGACAACGGCGCCGGCTACACGAGCGCCAAGCACGCCCAGGGCGTGCTGCACCGGACCCTGCGCAGCGAGCTGCTCGGACAGCCGGTGCGGCTGACCGAGGTCGCCCCCGGCATGGTCAAGACCGAATTCTCGCTGAACCGCTTCGAGGGGGACGCCGAGCGCGCCGACAAGGTGTACCAGGGCGTCACCCCGCTGGTCGCCGAGGACATCGCCGAGGTGATCGGGTTCGTCGCCAGCCGCCCGTCACACGTCGACCTGGACCTGATCGTGGTGCGCCCGCGCGACCAGGTGTCCGGCGCCAGCGGCTCACGCTTCAACCGGACGACCTAACACCCGGACGACCTAACACCCGGACGACCTAGTACCCGGACGACCTGATACCGGCGCCGAGACTGCATCCTGCGCGCTCCTGCACGGGAAAAAGGCGCGTGGAATGCGGTTTCGGCGGGAGAACGTCGGCGAAAGGTCAGCCGCCGGGGCGGCCGTTGACCTGCTGCGGCGCGTCCGACGGCGTCGCGGGCGCGGTGCTGGGGATGCCGACGGGGGTCGCCTCGGACGACAGCGCCGACATCGCCGTCCAGTCGTCCCACGGCACGGTCCAGTCCCAGATGTCGCCGTCGGCGTAGGACAGCTCCAGACGGGTGCCCGTCACCTCGACCGGGTCGCCGTAGATCGCGCTGTTGAAGTACTGCTGGGCGTCGGCCGGGGACAGGTTGATGCACCCGTTGGTCACGTTGCTGTTGCCCTGCGCGCCCGCGCTGGCCGGGTTGGCGTGGATGAACTCGCCGTTGTTGGAGATCCGCACCGCGAACCGCTGATGGCTGTTGGCGTAGCCGGCCGCGGGGTTGGTCATGTAGAAGTCCTCGTACTTCTCGGTGACCACGTGGATCCCGCTGCGGGTGACGTTGCGGTCCAGGTCGCCCTCGCCGTAGCTGCACGGGAAGTCCATGATCACGCCCGTGTCGTCGAGCACCTGGATGCGGTGACTGGGGGCGTCGGCCTTGACCAGCTGGAAGCGTCCCACCGTGAAGTCCAGCGTCGAATCCGCGGCCCCGTAGGCGCCGTCGCCGAACGGCACGCCGTACAGGTCCGCGTCCACGTGCACGGTGGTGCCGGCCGGGTAGTACTCCCTGGTCCGCCAGTGCGCCCGCGAGCCGCCGGCCTCATCCGGCAGCCACGCCCAACTGCCCTCGACCTCGGGGGTGGTGGTGACCTTGACGGCCTTCTCCACCTCGGCGCGGGCCTCCTCGGGAATCGACGCGTCGAACTGCAGGATTATCGGCGCGGCCACCCCGACGGTCTGGCCGTCGGCCAGCTGGAACCGGCCGCTGACCTGCACGGCCGGGTCGACGGTGGAGAACGACGCCGCAACGGGCACGGACTTGCCGTCCTGGCCGACGGCGGTGCCTGCCCACGTGTACTCGGCGCCGTAGCCGAGCGGTTCGGTGACCGTGAACACGGTGCGGTCCCGGTTCAGCGCGCCCGCGACGACCTTGCCCGCGGCGTTGGTCAGGGCGACCTTCTGGAGCCAGCCGTCGGTGACCTCGACGCTGACCGGCGTGTTGGGCTTGACGTCCTCGGCGGATGCCGCGGGCTGGAACGTCAGGGTCGGCGCCTTCGGGGCGTCCTGCCCGCCGGCGTCTCCGGACGAGCCGTCGCCGCTCGTCATGCAGGCAGCCAGGGTGCCCGGTGCGACGACGCCGACCGCGAGGGCGGCGAGGGCGCGCCGCCGCGTGATCGAGGACAGCGGATCGGCAGGGCTCACGTGGACCCAGCGTACCTAGAGAGTGCAGCCGACCAGCACAGGTTCGGGTGTGAGGTCAATCCCGAACGCGGCCCGCACGCCGTCGCGCACGGTCCTGGCCAGCGCGATCACGTCGGCGCTGGAGGCGGTGCCCCGGTTGGTCAACGCGAGCGCGTGCTTGGTGGACAGCCGCGCGGGCGCGTCGGCGCCGGGATAGCCCTTGCCGAATCCGGCGCGTTCGACGAGCCAGCCCGCAGCCAGCTTCACCCCGTCCGGGGCGGGATAGTGCGGCACCGGTCCGTCCACGGACGCGGCGAACCGGTCGAAATCGGCCTGGCTGAGCACCGGGTTGGTGAAGAACGAGCCCACGCTCCAGGTGTCGTGGTCGGCGTCGTCGAGCACCATGCCCTTGCGGGCGCGCAGTTCGAGCACCGCGGCGCGCACCCGCGCCGGGTCGGTGCGCTCCCCCGGCTCGGCACCCAGCGCGGCGGCCAGTTCGCCGTAGCGCAACGGCGCGCTGCGCCCCTCGGAGTCCAGCAGGAACTCCACCTCCAGCACCACCCAGTCCGCAGAGTGCTTGAGAATGCTTGTGCGGTAACCGAACCGGAGAAAGTCCGGGGGGACCCAGCGGTCCTCACCGGTGCGCCGGTCCAGCAGCCGGACCCGAGCGACGGTGTCGGCGACCTCAGCTCCGTAGGCGCCGACGTTCTGCACCGGCGTCGCACCCGCCGACCCGGGGATGCCGGACAGGCATTCGAGCCCGCCCAGCCCGTGGGCCAGCGACGTCGCGACCACGTCGTCCCACCCGGCGCCGGCCTCGGCCCGCACCACGGCGCCGTCGACGACGATCCCGGTGTTCGCCAGCCGCACCACGGTCAGATCGGTCAGGCCGTCGAAGATCACCAGGTTGGAGCCGCCGGCCAGGATCAGTGCGTCCGGTCCCGCCGCCTGCACCGCGGGCGCGATCTGCCCGGTGTCGGTGCAGGTGATCAGGCGGCGCGCCGACGGTCCGACACGCAGCGTGGTCAGCGGTGCGAGCGGGACGTGCTCGGCAACCTGCCCGCCGCCCGGAAACGAAGTGACCACGGCGGCTAACGGTAGCGTGGCCAGCTATGCCGCGTTCATTCGACATCGCCGCCGAGTACGAGGGCACAGTCGAACAGGTGCACCGCGCGTTCAGCGACGAGCACTACTGGCTGGTCCGGCTCGGCGATTCCGGTGCCGACGACGCCACGCTTGACGAGATGGACGTCGACGACCAGGGCAATGTGCGGGTCAAGACCACCCAGACGCTGCGCGCCGACCGGCTGCCCGCGCTGGTCACCCAGTTCCACCGTGGCGACCTGAGCTTCGTGCGCGAGGAGATCTGGACGCCGGTCACCGAGGGACGCGCGTCGGCCGTGGTGCGGGCGAAGATCCCGGGCGCCCCGGCCGGTCTGACCGGGCAGGCCCAGCTGGTGCCCGCAGGCGAAGGCTCGCGGATGTCGCTCACCGCCACCGTCGAGGTACGGGTTCCGCTGCTCGGCGGCAAGATCGAGAAATTCATCGGCAACCAGCTGACGGACCTGGTGACCGCCGAGCAGCGGTTCACGTCGGTGTGGATCGCCGAGAACGCCTGACCGGGTCTCTACCATCGACCCATGGCGCAGGGCACCCCGAGTGCGCAGCCGATCGGCCAGGTGACGCGGGGCACCACAGGCCACAACCGCCTGCGCCGCAGTGATCGCTGGCTGGTGCACTCCTCGCGGGTACGCACCGCGCTGCAGGCGGCCGGCGACCCGCTGGTGGTGGATCTGGGTTACGGCGCGAAGCCGGTGACGACTCTCGAGCTGGCGATCCGGCTGCGGCAGGTGCGCGCCGACATCCGGGTGGTCGGCCTGGAGATCGACCCGGACCGGGTGCGCGCCGGGCAGGCCGCCGCCACCCCCGGCGTCGAGTTCGCACTCGGCGGTTTCGAACTGGCCGGCCACCGGCCGATTCTGGTGCGCGCGTTCAACGTTCTGCGCCAATATCCCGTCGAGGAGGTCGCCGACGCGTGGGCGGCCATGCAGCAGCGCGTGGCGCCGGGCGGGTTGATCGTCGACGGCACCTGCGACGAGCTGGGCCGGCTGTGCTGCTGGGTGCTGCTCGACACTTCCTCGGCGGTGAGCCTGACGCTGGCCTGTGACCCCTTCGCGATCGAGCGGCCCTCCGAACTTGCCGAGCGGTTGCCGAAAGTGCTGATCCACCACAATGTTCCGGGCCAGCCCGTGCACGACCTGCTCCGGGCGGCCGACCGGGCGTGGGCCAGCGCGGCCGGTCACGGCGTGTTCGGCCCACGGGTGCGCTGGCGGGCGATGCTGGAACTACTTGTCGCCCAAGGGTTCCCCGTGGAGGCACCGCGACGCAACCTGCGTGACGGGATCCTCACCGTGCCATGGGAGTCCGTCGCGCCGGTCAGCTGATGCCGGCCGCCGACGCGATCGCCCAGGTGATCTCGGGATGGCGGATGTCGCTGTGGGCGCCGCTGAACTTCGACTCCGGCGCCTTGATCACCGCGTTGGCGTCCAGCGCGTAGAACGCACCCCGCCCGAACCCGTACGGGGCGCCGGCCCCGGTCCCCGGCCGGATGCGCAGTTCGACCAGGGCCATCCGCCTGCCGCTGGCCTCGTCGGTCAGGAGCACCTCGCGGGCGTCCTCGGGGGTCTCGTCGACAGGCTGCAACAGGACCGGGCTGACCACCTGCCGCCGCGATCCGCTCCGGCCGCGCGGCGCGTCGGTCATCGGCGGCGCCCCGGCTCCGGCATGGGCAGGCCGTCGCTGTCCGCGGCCGCGCTTCGCATGCGTACATCACTACTCTTCCCGGGCTCATTAGGCTGGAGATCATGCGTATCGCACTGGCCCAGGTCCGCAGCGGCACCGAGCCCGGCGGCAATCTCGCTCTGGTCGAGGAGCACACCCGGCGGGCCGCCGACGCCGGCGCGTCGATGGTGCTGTTCCCGGAGGCGACGATGTGCCGCTTCGGGGTGCCGCTGGCCGGGGTCGCCGAACCGTTCGACGGGCCGTGGGCCACGGCCGTGCGCGGCATCGCGGCGCGGGCGGGCATCGTCGTCGTCGCCGGCATGTTCGTCCCGGCCGAGGACGGTGAGCGCGTCACCAACACCCTGCTGGCCACCGGGCCCGGCGTGGAGGCGCGCTACGACAAGATCCATCTGTACGACGCGTTCGGCTTCACCGAGTCCAAGACCGTCGCCCCCGGCCGCGAACCAGTCCTGATCACCGTCGACGGGGTGAGCGTCGGCCTTACGCTGTGTTACGACATCCGCTTTCCCGAGCTCTACGTCGAGCTGGCCGAACGCGGCGCGGAGGTCATCACCGCGCACGCGTCCTGGGGCACCGGGCCGGGCAAGCTCGACCAGTGGACGCTGCTGGCCCGGGCCCGCGCCATCGACACCAACAGCGTGGTCGCGGCGGTGGGCCAGGCCTACCCCGGCGACGAGATCGCCGCACTCGGCCCCACCGGGGTGGGCGGCAGCGTGGTGGCCTCAGCACTCGGCGAGGTGCTCGCGTCGGCCGGTGCGGACCCCGAGCTCCTGGTGTGTGACATCGACCTGGATGCCGCCCGCAAAGCACGCGCGACCGTCGCCGTCATGCAGAACCGCTCAGGTTTTGCTCATCGCGGTAGGGCAGAATCGCTGGCGTGACTGATCCCTGGGCCCGTCCGCCGCAGCAGCCCGGCCCGCCGCCGGCACCGTTTCCGCAGGACCAGCCCCCCGGCCAGGTACCAGGGCCGACTCCCCCAGTAGCCCAGGAAGGTTCCTCGTTGCCGGCGAAACTGAAGAATCTCTTCAGCGACCCGCTCTCGATCGTGCTGGTCGTGGTCATCGTGATGGCACTCGTGTTCGCCGGTGTGCTCGGCGCCGAACTGTATGCCCGCAAGCGCGCCGACACCGTCGTCGCCGGCACCGTGGAGTGTGTCGTGCAGGACGACGCCAGCGCGTCGTTCGGTGTGCTGCCCCCGTTCCTGCTGCAACACGTGTCGGGGCACTACACCAACATCCGCATCGAGACCGCGGGCAACCAGATCCGTGACGCCAAGGGCATGAAGCTCAACCTCGACATCAACGACGTCCGGCTGGAGAACACCGCGAACTCCGCAGGCACGATCGGTTCGATGGTGGCGCGCATCAACTGGAGCACCGAGGGCATCCGGCAGACGATCCAGGGCGCCATCCCGCTGGTCGGCAGTTTCGTGACCGGGGTGACGACCAACCCGACCGACGGCACCATCGAGCTCGAGGGAGCCCTCGGCAGCATCACCGCGCGTCCCGAGGTCGCCGACGGCGGCATCGTGTTGCGGGTGCAGCGGGTCACCGGGCTGGGCTTCACCCTGCCCCGCGAGGCGGTACAGCCCGCACTGGACGCGTTCACCGACTCGCTGATCCAGGATTTCCCGATGGACATCCGCGCCGATTCCATCGAGGTCACCGATACCGGCGTGACGAGCCAGCTGTCGACCAGCAACGCCTCGATTCCGAAGCAGACCGACGACCCCTGCTTCGCCGGGCTGTAACAGGCCGGGTCAGTCGCCGAAGCCGGCGAGCACCGCGCGGGTCCCGGACAGCCCGAGCCGGGTGGCCCCGGCGTCGAGCATCGCCGCGGCGTCGGCGGCCGACCGGATCCCGCCGCTGGCCTTGACGCCGAGCCGGCCGTCCACCGTGGCGGCCATCAGCTCGACGGCCCGCGTCGAGGCGCCGCCGCTGGGATGAAACCCCGTGGAGGTCTTGACGAAGTCGGCGCCGGCGTCCTCGGCGATCCGGCACACGTCGACCAGCAGCGGCTCGCCGCTGAGGTCGAGGATCGCGGCCGACTCGACGATCACCTTGAGCACGGCCGCCGGCGCGGCGTCGCGGACCGCGGCGATCTCCGCGCACACGGCGGCGAGTTCCCCGGCGAGCGCGGACCCGACGTCGATGACCATGTCGATCTCGCGCGCCCCGGCCTCGACGGCCAGCGCGGCCTCCTGTGCCTTGATCACCGCGGCGTGCTTGCCGGACGGGAATCCGACCACCGAGGCGATGGCCGTGTCGGGCGCCCGCATCGCCGCGGACGCGACGAACGTCGGCGACACGCAGATCGCGAAGACGCCGAGTTCGACGGCCTCGGTGACCAGGGCGCCGATGTCGGCCTCGGTGGCTTCCGGCTTGAGCAGTGTGTGGTCGACGCGCGCGGCGACCTCGGCGCGGGTGTAGGAGCCCATCAGAAGGGCTCTTCGGTGCCGCCCGGATTGCATCGGGTGGCCATCATCTCGTCGGCGCTGACCTCGGGCCGCCACGGCTCCAGGTTCCAGCTGGTCTTCCCGGGCTGGACGAACTCGGCGAAGTTCCAGTGGCAGAGGAACTGTTCCCGCATCCCGGGGATCGCTGCATCCGGGGACAGTGCCAGCACCTCGGCCCACGCGGACTCGGCGAGTGCCTGGGTGCCCGCGTGCCCGGAGATGCGCCGCGCCGACAGGGTCGGGTAGACGCGCAGGCTGGACAGGTCTCCCCACTTCGCCCACTCGACGTGGTCGACGTATGGGGGCGGGGCCGGCGCCGGGGTGGCGGTGGCGGCCGGAGCGAGCGCGACCGCGGCGGCACCCGCCGCCGAAATGGCAGCGAGGACGAGTGCGCGCACTAGCGGGACTTCCCCTGGATCTCCAGGATCCTGGGCCGCACGTCGACGAGGTAGACGCCCGCCGCGACCGCCGCGATGGCGACGCCGGTGATGCCCAGCACCAGCGCGAGCAGCGTGCCCACGCCGAGGATCACCAGCCACACCGGCTTGGTCAGCTTGTCGGCCGCGGTGTAGGCGTCGGGGCGTTGCATCGCGGCGTGCACGAATGCGTAGACCGACGTCACAAGCACAGCGACCTGCAACGCGAAGAGGACGTAACCCACGAGGCCTTGGAGCTCCACGCTCGACAGCCTATGCGGGTTACGTCCCCTTGACGAACCACACCGCCCCGGGTGGGGCAGGCGCTTACTTCTGGGTGACCTTCTTGGCCGGAGCCTTCTTGGCCGGAGCCTTCTTGGCAGGAGCCTTCTTGGCCGGGGCGGCGGCGGTCGCCGGGGTCGCCTTGGCGGGCGCCTTCTTGGCCGGAGCCTTCTCGGCGGCCTTCTTCACCGGCTCGGCGGCCGACTCGGTCTTCTTCGGCAGCTCGACGCCGACCAGCTTGGCGGCCCGCTCACCGACGGCGCGGGTCTGCGAGGCCACGTTGCCCAGCGCCTCCTGGGTCAGCTCGACGGCCTGGTCGGTGTACTCCTCGACCCGGCTGGCGGCCTCCTCCAGAGCCGGCTGACTGCGCAGACGCTCCAGGGCGGCCTCGCCACGCTCGATGAGCTTGGTGTAGGTCGTCTGGGCGGCCTCGGCGTAGCCCTCGGCGAACTTGCGCAGTTCCTCGGTGGTCAGCCGGTCGCGGATGTCGCCGAACTGCGAGGGCAGATCCTCCTGCAGCCCCTTGATCCGGGCGCGGCTCTCCTCGACGCGGGTCTCGGCGTCCGAACGGGCGTCACCGGCGCGGTCGCGCAGGGTGGCCACGATCTCGTTGACGCGCTCCAGCGCCAGGTCGGCGGCACCGACCGCGGCCAGCAGCGGGGCCTTGAGATCGTCGATGTCGAGTTGGTTCTTGGCCTCAGCCATGGGTGTGTCCTTCCGTTTCAAGATTCAGTTCGGTGATTGATTGCGGAGTTTCAGGGATTTCCAGAGGGCGCTTGTCTTGTTCAGTGGTGGGCTCCTCGTCTGCGTCGCTGACACTGTCCCCTCGCGTTTCCGCTGCGAGCGCTTCGGCGAGGGCCGCCTCGTTCTGCTGGCAGAACGAGGTGTAGATGTCGAGCAGCACCTGCTTCTGCCGCTCGTTGATCGCCGTGTCGGTGACGATGGCGTCACGCACCTCGTTCGTCTCGCTCGGCTCGAGGATTCCGGCTCTGATGTAGAGCACCTCGGCCGACACCCGCAGCGCCTTGGCGATCTGGTTCAGCACGTCTGCGGACGGTTTTCGCAGACCCCGCTCGATCTGGCTGAGATACGGGTTGGAGACGCCCGCCTTCTCGGCCAGCTGCCGCACCGACACCTGCGCAGCTTCGCGCTGCGCCCGGATGAACGATCCGATGTCCTGCGCGGCGTTGGACACGACAGCGGCGAGATTTTCGTCCTCCGCCATGACGGGCCCCCTCGTGCGATGGGTTTCCTGCTACCGACATTCTCCACCGTACGACCTAGTGCTAACTTTTGCAAGCACTAGTTAGCGCAGGTCAGAAGAGTAGCTGGGCTATCGAGTAGATGACGAGGCCGGCCAGCGCACCCACCACGGTGCCGTTGATCCGGATGAATTGCAGGTCCCGGCCCACGTGCAGTTCAATGCGTCGGCTCGCCTCGTCGGCGTCCCAGCGCTCGATGGTGTCGGTGATGATCGTGGTGATCTCCACGCCGTACTCGCCGACCAGGTGCTGGGCCCCGCGCACGATCCAGTTGTCGACCTTCTCCCGCAGTTCGGGGTCGTCGCGCAGCGACTCACCGATGCGCATCACCGTCTCCGCGATGCGGGTGCGCAGCGACGACGACGGGTCGTCCACCGATTCGAGGATGATCCGCTTGGCCGCGTTCCACGCGGTCTCGGCCGCCCTGGCGACCTCGTCGCGAGCCATGATCTGCTCTTTGACGTTCTCGGCCTTCTGGATCGTCGCCGCGTCGTTCTGCAGGTCGTCGGCGAACTCGAACAGGAAGCGGGTCGCCGACCGGCGCAGTTCGTGGTCGGGGTCCCGGCGCACCTTGTCGGTGAAGTCCATCAGCTCGCGATGGATGCGCTCGCCGACGAGGTGGTCCACCCAGCGCGGAGACCACGTCGGCGAGTCGCGTTCCACGACGCGCTCGATGACCTCGTCGGCGTTCAGCGTCCACTGGAACGCGCGGTCGGCCAGCAACTGCAGGAGAGCCTCCTGGCGGCCTTCGGCCAGCAGGGTCGCGAGCACCCGGCCGATCGGCGGACCCCACTGTGGTTCGGCGATGCGTTTGACGATCATCCGGTCCAGCACCTGCTGGACGTCCTCGTCCCGCAGCATCTCGACCAGCACCCGCGCCACCGTCGCCGTCTCGGCGGCCACCCGCTCGGCATGGTCACGCTCGCACAGCCACTTGCCCACCCGGCCTGCGACGTCGGCGTCGCGCAGCTTGGTCTCGACGTTGGCCGCGGACAGGAAGTTCTCCCGCACGAACGCGCTCAGCCCCTCGCCGAGCTGGTCCTTCTTGCGTTTGATGATCGCGGTGTGCGGGATCGGGATGCCCAACGGGTGCTTGAACAGCGCCGTCACCGCGAACCAGTCGGCCAGCGCGCCGACCATGCCGGCCTCGGCCGCCGCCCGCACGTATCCGATCCACGGCGCCGCACCCCCGGATGCGGCACCGCGCGACTGCGCCCAGGTGCACAGCAGGAACACCACGCTGGCGCCGAGCAGGAAGCTCAGCGCGACCAGCTTCATGCGGCGCAGCGAGCGCCTGCGCTCGACGTCGGCGGCCGAATCGGCGCCGACGAGCGCCTCGGCAAAGCCCGGACGCGGGCCGACGGGCCGGGTGTCGGGGGCGTCTACTCGGTGAGCCACTCCACCATCATCCCTGCGCGGGCAACCGGCGCCGCCCCGCCGCCGTATCATCGATTCGGACTTGACGAACGGATCACCGCGAACGTGGCACAACACTTCCCGCCGGTAGCGGTCAAAACCGACGGACGCAAACGGCGCTGGCACCAACACAAGGTGGAGCGCCGGAACGAACTTGTCGACGGCACGCTCGAGGCCATCCGCCGCCTGGGCAGCAATGTCAGCATGGATGAGATCGCCGCCGAGATCGGTGTCTCCAAGACGGTGCTCTACCGCTACTTCGTGGACAAGAACGATCTCACCACCGCGGTGATGATGCGCTTCGCACAGACCACGCTGATCCCGAACATGGCCGCCGCACTGTCGTCGAACCTCGACGGCTACGAGCTGACCCGCGAGATCATCAAGGTCTACGTCGAGACCGTCGCCAACGAGCCCGAGCCCTACCGGTTCGTGATGGCCAACAACTCGGCCAGCAAGAGCAAGGCGGTCGCCGACTCCGAGGCGATCATCGCGCGCATGCTCGCGGTGATGCTGCGCAGGCGGATGGCCACCGAGGGCATGGACACCGGCGGCGTCGAACCCTGGGCCTATCACATCGTCGGCGGCGTTCAACTGGCCACGCACTCGTGGATGTCGCACCCGCGGATGACCGCCGAGGAGCTCATCGACTATCTGACGATGCTGTCGTGGAGCGCGTTGCGCGGCATCGTCGAGGTGAACGGTTCGCTGGAGACATTCCGGCAGAGTCCGCATCCGTCGCCGGAACTGCCGTCCCAGCTGCTTGACTAGAGGCATGAACGAGCCGGACGACCTTCCGACGCTGTGGAGCCACGAACCTCATCGCCAGTTGGCATTCCAGCCGGGCGACAAGGTGGCCGACATCGACGCCGACGCCACCCCGGGGTTCCGCGGCAGCAAGTCCGACGCGCCGACGTTGCAGGCCGAGCGCAACAAGCGCTTCGCGCAACTGCAGGAGAAGCTCTACGCCAACAGCCGTGCCGGCGACACCCGGTCGGTCCTGCTGGTCCTGCAGGGCATGGACACCGCAGGCAAGGGCGGGATCGTCAAACATGTTGTGGGATCGGGTAATCCGCAAGGGATCCAATACCGCAGCTTCGGCAAGCCCACCGCCGAGGAGCTGTCACACCACTACCTGTGGCGGATCCGCAAGGCGCTGCCCACGCCGGGCCACGTCGGGGTGTTCGACCGGTCGCACTACGAGGACGTGCTGATCGTGCGGGTGCACAACCTCGTCCCGCAGGACGTATGGGAACCGCGCTACGACGAGATCAACGCCTTCGAGCAGGAACTCATCGACAGCGGAACCTCACTGGTCAAAGTCGCGATGTTCGTCTCGCTCGACGAGCAGAAGAAGCGGCTCGCCGAACGGCTCGACCGGCCCGACAAGTACTGGAAGTACAACCCGGCCGACATCGACGAGCGCCTGAAATGGCCCGCCTACCAGGAGGCTTACCAGACCATGCTGGACCGGACGTCCACCGCGCAGGCGCCATGGCACATCGTGCCGTGCAACCGGAAGTGGTACAGCAGACTGGCCGTCACCGAGCTGCTGATCGAGTCCCTCAAGCGGCTCAACATGTCATGGCCGCCACCGGATTTCGACGTCGAGGCCGAGAAGAAGCGACTGGCCAGAGCCTGACAGACCGGAGCCTGACGCCGAACGTTCCGGCGGGAGGTCAGCCCTTGACGAGGGTGAACTGTCCGACGTTGGTGATGCCGCGACGGAAGAAGTCCGCACAGCCGGTCAGGTAGTGCATGTAGCGCTCGTAGACCTCCGGCGAGGTCAGCGCGATGGCTTCCTGCTGCTTGGCTTCCAGGTTGGCCGCCCACATGTCGAGGGTGCGGGCGTAGTGCGGCCGGAGCAGGTGGGTGCGCTCCAATGTGAAGCCCGACCCGGCGGCGAGTGCCTCGATGTCCTCGACGGCGGGCAGCTGCCCACCGGGGAAGATCTCGGTACCGATGAACTTCATGAACTTCAGGTCCGAGATGGTGAGCTTGATCCCGTTCTCGCGGAAGAACTTCTGCGTGTGAGCCAGGATCGTGTGCAGCAGCATGCGGCCGTCGGCGGGCAGGATGTCATAGGCGCGCTCGAAGAACAGCGGGTAGCGCTCGGCCTTGAACGCCTCGAAGGCGCCGATCGAGACGATGCGGTCGACGGGCTGGTCGAACTCCTCCCAGCCCTGCAGGCGCACCTCGGCCGTGCGCTTGGTGTCCAGGCCGGCCATCAGCGCCTTGCTGTATTCGAACTGGTTGCGGCTCAGCGTGATACCGATCACATTCACGTCGAATTTCTCGACGGCACGGCGCAGCGCCCCACCCCAGCCGCAGCCGACGTCGAGCAGCGTCATCCCCGGTTCGAGGTTCAGCTTGCCCAGCGCGAGGTCGAACTTGGCGATCTGCGCTTCGTCGAGCGTCATGTCCTCGCGCTCGAAGTAGGAGCACGTGTACCCCATCGTCGGCCCCAGGAAGAGAGCGAAGAATTCGTTGGACACGTCGTAGATCGACTGTGATTCCTCGTAGTACGGCGACAGATCAGGTACGGCATTCGACATGCGGCGGGTAACCCCTTGCGGTTTCGCGGTTCGGTCGCCGGTCGAGAACGCAGTGGAGACCGAGGGGGCCGCGCGCGTGCCTGCCCGAGTTCCGGCTGCCTTCTGAACCGACGCGTAGATATTCCGCTACGCAGGGTAGCGGGACGTGCGCCGGACTCCTAAACGCCGGCTCAATAGGTGTAGAAGCCCTTACCGGACTTCTTGCCCAGCTGCCCGGCCTCCACCATGCGTTGCAGCAGCGGCGGCGGGGCGAAGTTCGGGTCCTTGTACTCGTCGTACATCGAGTCGGCGATCAGCTTCATGGTGTCGAGCCCGATCAGATCGGACAGCCGCAGCGGCCCCATCGGGTGCGAGAGCCCGGCCACGATCGCGGTGTCGATGTCCTCGACGGTCGCCACGCCGGCGTCGGCCATCCGGATCGCCGACAGCAGGTAGGGCACCAGCAGTGCGTTGACGACGAACCCGGACCGGTCGCCGCAGCGGACGACCTTCTTGCCCAGCACCTGGCTCGCGAACTGCTCCACCCGCGCCAGCGCCTCGTCGGAGGTGACCAGCGTGTTGACCAGCTCGACGAGCGGCAGCACGGGCACCGGGTTGAAGAAGTGCAGGCCGAGCACGCGGCTCGGGTTCTTGGTCGCCGCGGCGATCTTCATGATCGGGATGCTCGAGGTGTTCGAGGCGAGCACGGCGTCGGGATCGGTGACGACCTCGTCGAGCTGGGCAAAGACCTTGGCCTTGACGGCCTCGTCCTCGATGATCGCCTCGATCACCAGCTGGCGGTCGGCCAGATCGGACAGGTCGGTGGTGAACTTCAGCCGCGCCAGCGTCACCTCGAAGTCATCGGCGGCCAGCTTGCCCTTGGCCTTCGCCCGTTCCAGCGACGCGGTGATGCGCTCGCGGCCCGCGTTGACCAGGGCGTCGGACGGTTCGTAGACCACGACGTCGGCACCCGCCTTGGCCGCCACCTCGGCGATTCCCGAGCCCATCTGCCCGGCGCCGACGACGCCTACCCGTTCGATGCTCACGTCACTGCTCAAGACTTCTCTCCTCTTCGCGTACGGGCCGACTCCCGTGGTCCCAAGCGACAGACCCCGCCCAAGATCTCTGGGCGGGGTCTGCGCTGTCAAGCTGGACGAGCGTGCGTGTTGTCCGTGGGCGGCACGGCGTGTCGCCTGCAGACCCGCACGCTCGCGAGGCCGGAGGCCTCGGGTCGCGAGGCCGGGGGCCTCTAGTGGAACTGACCCTCTTCGGTCGAGCCCGCGAGCGCGGTGGTCGAGCTGGTCGGGTCCACCGTGGTGGCGATCCGGTCGAAGTAGCCGGCGCCGACCTCGCGCTGGTGCTTGGTGGCGGTGTAGCCGCGCTCCTCGGCCGCGAACTCGCGCTCCTGCAGGTCCACGTAGGCGGTCATCTGGTTGCGGGCGTAGCCGTGGGCCAGATCGAACATCGAGTAGTTGAGGGCGTGGAAGCCGGCCAGGGTGATGAACTGGAACTTGAAGCCCATCGCGCCGAGCTCGTTCTGGAACTTCGCGATCGTCGCGTCGTCCAGGTGCTTGCGCCAGTTGAACGACGGCGAGCAGTTGTAGGCCAGCATCTGGTCCGGGAACTCGGCCTTGACACCCTCGGCGAACTTCTTGGCCAACTCCAGGTCCGGGGTGCCGGTCTCCATCCAGATGAGGTCGGAGTACGGCGCGTAGGCCTTGGCGCGGGCGATGCACGGCTCGAGGCCGTTCTTGACCCGGTAGAAGCCTTCCTTGGTCCGCTCACCGGTGATGAACGGCTGGTCGCGCTCGTCGACGTCGGAGGTGATCAGCGTGGCGGCCTCGGCGTCGGTGCGGGCGATCACGACCGTGGGGACGTCGGCCACGTCAGCTGCGAGCCGGGCAGACGTCAGCGTGCGGATGTGCTGCTGGGTCGGGATCAGCACCTTGCCACCGAGGTGGCCGCACTTCTTCTCCGAGGCCAGCTGGTCCTCCCAGTGCGAACCGGCGACACCGGCGGCGATCATGGCCTTCTGCAGCTCGTAGACGTTCAGCGCGCCACCGAAGCCGGCCTCACCGTCGGCGACGATCGGGGCCAGCCAGTTCTCGACCGAGGTGTCACCCTCGACCTTGGCGATCTGGTCTGCACGCAGCAGCGCGTTGTTGATGCGGCGGATCACCTGCGGCACCGAGTTGGCCGGGTACAGGCTCTGGTCGGGGTAGGTGTGGCCCGACAGGTTCGCGTCGCCGGCGACCTGCCACCCGGACAGGTAGATGGCCTTCAGGCCGGCCCGGACCTGCTGGACGGCCTGGTTGCCGGTCAGTGCACCGAGCGAGTTGACGTAGTCCATGTCGTGGAGCTGCTCCCACAGCACCTCGGCACCGCGGCGGGCAAGCGTGCTCTCCTCGACCACATGTCCCTGCAGCGCGACGACGTCGGCCGGGGTGTAGGTGCGGGTGATGCCCTTCCAGCGCGGGTTGTGGTCCCAGTCGTGCTGGATCTGTTCGGGCGACTTCGGCGTGCCAACGGTCGACATTGACGGCTCCTTCGTTGTTGCAAAGTTGGTGCACATCGCTGGCAACTCCGGGAGGCCCGAAAGCTTCAGCGTTGTTAACACTCCAGCGGTTTCGCTGGCTTGCTAATTCGAGGATGCCTCAACTCGTTACCGCAGTTCCACCGGTTTCGCGTGCCAATTTCCGCCAACCAATCCGGCCAAGTTGTGAATCTTGCTAAGTCGGTCATAGCTGAACCGGTTCAGAAGCTACTGGCCAGTAGCGAATCGTCGCAGGTCAGTACGCCCGTACTGTTTGGCGGGGCGAATCAGAGTGGGAAGATCGCCGCGACGGCTTTGGTCTCGTCGCCGACGGCGTATGTGAGCGTTGTAACAGTGCGATCGGTCAGCTCTTCGCCGAACCGGTCGGTGGAACCGGCCGGGTACTCGTGGCGGATGATCTCCAGCTTGTCGCCGAGGGCCACCGGAAGATCGTGTTCGATCGTCACCCGCAGCGGCGCCTTCATCAGCTCGGGGTGCGCGAAGAGGTAGTCCTCCACCACGCTCCAGTACACCGAGTTGTTCATGTGGTCGAAGATGTCGATGTCGCTGACCCGCACGGGGTAGTTGTGCACGGCGACCGCACTCTCGCGGCCCTCCCCCTTGAGGTAGGGCTTCCAGCGCAGCCGATTCTCACTGGTGGTGCGTCGCAGTCCTTCGATGAAGTCCTCGGAGATGCGCGCGGGCCCCTGGGTCTCCCGGTTGATGTTGATCCAGAACGCCTCCGACTCGATGAGGCCGCCACTGCGTTTCCCGTCGATCCGCACCCGCATCTCGCACCACCGGTTCGACGTGCCCGAACACCAGCGCCGCAGGCGCAGCGTGTCCTTGAACACGATCGGCTCGATCATGTCGATCATCGTGCGCCGCACGATCCACAGCGGATGCGTCTCCTCGAACCCCATCTCGCGCAGCTGATCGGTGCCGATGTCCTGGATGTGGCGGGTCGCCGCGTCGAATTTGAGCCGGCCCTCACGGTCCACGTCGGCGACGCGCAGCGGCCACTGGATGTCGAAGACGTCCGGATGCGGATCGGGGACGGGCATCATCACCTTGGCCAGACCCGCCGTCCCCCGACTGGTACTCACGAGTTTCGATACTGCCACACGCCCCCCGGCTGCCAAGGCTGCAAATTTGACCTTCGCAGCACTGTTAGTCCTCGGTAGGCTGGCTCACCGTGGCTAAAACGTTCGTCGGCGCCCGGGTCCGCCAACTGCGCAGCGAACGCGGCTTCAGCCAGGCCGCGCTCGCTCAGATGCTGGAGATCTCGCCGAGCTACCTGAACCAGATCGAGCACGACGTCCGGCCCCTGACCGTGGCGGTGCTGCTGCGCATCACCGAGGTGTTCGGGGTGGACGCGACGTTCTTCGCATCCCAGGACGACACCCGGCTGATCGCGGAGCTGCGCGAGG
This sequence comes from Mycolicibacterium vaccae NBRC 14118 = CIP 105934, assembly GCF_001552715.1. Taxonomy (GTDB): domain Bacteria; phylum Actinomycetota; class Actinomycetes; order Mycobacteriales; family Mycobacteriaceae; genus Mycobacterium; species Mycobacterium vaccae. Next base: position 18,029 of record NZ_BCRS01000095.1, read on the forward strand.
TCCTGATGGACCGCGACCTCGACGTCGCCGTCGACCCCGCCGAGGTCGCCGACATGGTCGGTGCCCACCCGTCGCTGGCCCGCGCGATGGTGAACCTGCACCGCCGCTACCAACTCACCACCACCCAGCTCGCCGCGGCGACCGAGGACCGGTTCAACGTCGGCAGTGCCAGCGGCACCGGCTCGATCTCCATGCCGCACGAAGAGGTACGCGACTACTTCTACCAACGGCAGAACTATCTGGACGAACTCGACACGGCCGCCGAAGAACTCACCGCCGACATGCGGGTGCACCGCGGCGAGCTCGCCGGCGATCTGACCGACCGCCTGCGGTTCGTGCACGGCGTCACCGTCATCCGCCGGGTCGACCTCGGCGAAGGCGTGTTGCACCGCTACGACCCCTCGACCCGCCGGCTCGAGGTCGGCGACCGGCTGTCCCCGGGCCAGGCGGTGTTCCGGATGGCCGCCGAACTGGCCTACCTGGAGTGCGGCGAGCTGATCGACAAGCTGGTCGCCGACGGCAAGTTCACCAGCGAGGAGTCCCGCGCGCTGGCACGCATGGGGCTGGCGAACTACTTCGCCGCGGCCACCGTGCTCCCCTACGGCCAGTTCCACCAGGTGGCCGAGAAGTTCCGCTACGACATCGAACGGCTTTCGGCCTATTACGCGGTCAGCTACGAGACCACCTGCCACCGGCTCTCCACCCTCCAGCGGCCGTCGATGCGGGGCGTCCCGTTCTCGTTCGTGCGGGTCGACCGCGCGGGCAACATGTCGAAACGTCAGTCCGCCACCGGATTTCACTTCTCCTCCAGCGGCGGCACGTGCCCGCTGTGGAACGTCTACGAGACGTTCGCCAACCCCGGCAAGATCTCCGTGCAGATCGCCGAGATGCCCGACGGACGCGCCTACATGTGGGTGGCCAGGACCGTGGAGCGCCGTGCATCGCGCTATGGTCAGCCGGGTAAGACGTTCGCGATCGGTCTCGGCTGCGAACTGCGGCACGCGCAGCGGCTGGTCTACTCGGAGGGCTTGGTTACCGGTGACCCCAATGTCCCAGCGACCCCGATCGGGGCGGGCTGCCGCGTGTGCGAGCGGGACAACTGCCCGCAGCGCGCATTCCCCGCACTCGGCCGCGCGCTCGACATCGACGAACACCGCTCCACGGTGTCGCCCTACCTGGTGAGGCAGCCATGAGTACACCCGGACGGATCGAGCCCGGCGGTTTCAAGGAACTCGGCCCGCTGAACTGGGCGATCGCCAAGATCGGCGCCCGCGGCATCCGCAGGCCACGGTTCAGCCTGATGAACGTGCTCGGCCAGCACCGGCTGCTGTTCCTGACCTGGCTGCCGCTGTCAGGACATCTGCTGTATGCGGGCAAGCTGTCCCGGCGCGACGCCGAGATCGTGATCCTGCGGGTCGGGCACCTGCGCGGCAGCGAGTACGAGCTGCAGCAGCACCGCAGGCTGGCCCGCAGCCGCGGACTCGACGCCGACACCCAGGCCCGGATCTTCGCCGGGCCGGACGCCGAAGGGCTGTCCGACCGGGAGCGGACCCTGATCACCGCCACCGACGAGTTCGTCGTCACCCGCGGCGTCTCTCCCGAGACCTGGCAGGCGCTCTCGCAGCACTACACGAAGCCGCAGCTGATCGAATTCTGCCTGCTCGCAGCGCAATACGACGGTCTGGCGGCCACCATCGCCACGCTCGGCGTACCGCTGGACTTCCCCGACTGAGCCGCCGCGGCGCGCCACGCATTGACATAGTGCGCCATCGGTGTAAACCGCGCGGCTACCATCCGTCCATGCTGTCGAACCCTTGGCGCCATCCACCCGGTGTTCCGCGTTGCGAACCGCCGCGCGCCGAGGGCACGTTCTTCCTTCCCGACGGCCGTCGCCTCGGCTATGCCGAGTTCGGCGATCCGACCGGGCCGGTGGTGCTGTGGTTCCACGGCACCCCGGGCGGGCGCCGTCAGCTGCCGATCGTCGGCCGGCGCGCCGCCGAGGAACTCGGGCTGCGCGTGGTGCTGGTCGAGCGGGCCGGCGCGGGCATGAGCGATCCGCACCGCTACGCGCAGATCGGTGACTGGGCGTCCGACATGGCACATGTCGCCGACCGGCTCGGGGCCGACCGGCTCGGTGTGGTGGGTCTGTCCGGCGGCGGACCCTACGCGCTGGCCTGCGCGGGGATGCCGGTGCTGCGCGACAGGGTGGTCGCCGTCGCGGTCCTGGGCGGGGTCACCCCGTCGGTGGGGCCGGACGCCACGTGCAGCGGCGCGATCGCGCTGTCCCGGCAGATGGCTGCGGTGACCTCGGCGCTGCGCCGCCCGTTCGCCGCGGTGACCGCCGGGCTCCTGACACCGGTGATCCCGCTCGCCCACCTGGCTTACTCGGGCCTGGCGGCCGCGATGCCCGACGGCGACAAGCGGGTGTTCGCCAATCCGGAGATCGAGGCGATGTTCATCGACGACATCGTCCAGGTGTCCCGCGGCCGGTTCCAGGCACTGCTCGACGACGCCCGACTGTTCGGCCGCGACTGGGGTTTCCGGCTCGCCGACGTCGCGGTTCCGGTCCGGTGGTGGCACGGCGACGCCGACTCGATCATCTCGCTGGCCGACGCGCAGTCCGCGGCAGGGCACCTGCCCGATTCCGATCTGCTGCTGATGCCCGACGAGAGCCACCTGGGCGGTTTCGCCAAGGCCGACGACGTGCTCGCCTTCCTGGCACCGCACCTGCGCGCGCCCGACGGGACCGGCCGCAACCGCCGCCAGGTCTGACGCGGCGACTCAGCGGGCGTCGGTGGTGACGACCACGCGGTTCCCGCCGCGCGCCTTGGCCTCGTACATCGCCGCGTCGGCCGCGGTGATCACCTCACCCAGGTCCGCGTCAGAAAGGGCGCAGGCCAGGCCGATGCTCACCGTGACGGTCGGCTGGGCCGGCGCGGAGACCTCGCTGCGGATCCGCTGCGCGACGACCTCGGCGTGCGTCGCCGGCATCCGGTCGACGACCAGGAACTCCTCGCCACCCCACCGCACGACCACCGCGTCCTCGGGCACGCTCGCGCGGATCCGTCGCGCCGTACGGATCAGCACGTCGTCACCGGTCGCGTGCCCGAGCGTGTCGTTGACGCCCTTGAAGCCGTCGATGTCGATCAGCAGCGCACACAGGTCGGCGTCGGCGGGCGCACGCTCGTTGAGCCGTTTCACCGACACATCCAGCCCGCGCCGGTTCGTCAGCTCGGTCAGCGGATCGGTCAACGACTGCATCGAGCTGTCCTGCAGCAACCAGAAGCCGAACTGCAGCGCGGGCAGGATGCACACGGTGACCAGCAACGCGATGACGGCCCGCGACAGCGCCAGCTGCAGTCCGTGCTCGGGGGTGGTCACCGCCAGCCACACCGCGATGCCCGCCACCGACGCCGTGCACCAGATGATGTGGGCCAGATGCAGCCGTGGCCCGTGGAAGAACACCACGTAGCCGCCCGCACACAGCAGTATCGGAATCCCCGACATGGCCAGTGCCGGATCGCCCGGCAGCAGCGCCGACAGGGTCATCAGGACGTCGACGAACACCACCAGCGCCGCCGACGCCCTGGCGTTCGGCCACGGCAGGAAGGCCCAGCGGGCCGCCCAACCGAGGGAGCCGACGGCGACCACGGCCCAGCCGATCCGGGCGAGCATGCCGCCGGCGCCTGGCGGGAGAAAGACGTTGAGCACCGAGAGCAGGCCCATCGTGGCGCCGATGCCGGCGATCACACAGCGCAGCACCGAGAGGAGTCCGCGGCTGCGGAGGAACTCGACCCGCCACTGGTAGTCGTCGCGCTGACGCCACCACTGCAGCAGCAGATTATCGACCGCACTGTCCCCCACCGGGCCATTCTCGGAGCCCCGGCGAACACCGTCAAGCAACGTCGTGCGACGTCGCGCCGGCTACAGGTACGTCACGCCGAGCACGGCCACCGAGAACAACACCGGGGAGACCGGCAGCCCCCACAGGAACGCCGCCCAGATCTCGGAGCTGCGGTCCTTGCGGCGCATCTTCCGGCGCGCCAGCAGCACGCACGCCACCCCGGCCGCGAAGGACACCGCGGCCACCACCAGCACCCAGGTGGAGACGTCCGTCGATGCGATCGCCGCCGAGATCGCGGCCAGCCACAGGATGTGGCCGACCACCAACCCGCCGGCGGCGGCGACCCAGAGCGCTCTCAACTAGAAGTTGATCATGTGGCCGACCAGCCCGTGGAAGCACTCCTGCAGCGCCTCGGACAGGGTCGGGTGGGTGTGCACGTTGCGGGCCAGCTCGTTGGCCGTGAGGTCCCACTTCTGCGCGAGGGTCAGCTCGGGCAGCAGTTCGGACACGTCGGGACCGATCAGGTGACCGCCGAGCAGCTCGCCGTACTTCTTGTCGGCGATCAGCTTGACGAAGCCGGTCGGGTCGGCCAGGCCGTGCGCCTTGCCGTTGGCGGTGAACGGGAACTTCGCGACGACGACGTCATAGCCCTCGTCCTTGGCCTGCTGTTCGGTGAGACCGAAGCTCGCGACCTGCGGCTGACAGAACGTCGCGCGCGGCATCATCCGGTAGTCGCCGAGCGCCAGGGTGTCCGCGCCGGCGATGGTCTCGGCGGCGACCACGCCCATCGCCTCGGCGACATGCGCCAGCTGCAGCTTGCCGGTGACGTCGCCGATCGCGTAGATGTGCGGCACGTTGGTGCGCATGTAGTCGTCGATGCCGATGGCCTTGCGGTCGGTCAGCTCGACGCCGGCCTTGTCCAGGCCGAAGCCCTCCACGTTGGGGGCGAACCCGATGGCCTGCAACACCTTGTCGGCCTTGAGCTCGTCGGATTTGCCGTCCTTGCTCACCTTCACATAAACGGAACCGCCGGCCCCTTCGTCACGGATGGACTCGACCTTGGTGCCGGTCAGGATCTTCACGCCGAGCTTCTTGTACTGCTTCTCGATCTCCTTGGAGACCTCGGCGTCCTCGTTGGGCAGCGCGCGCGGCAGGAACTCGACGATCGTGACGTCGACGCCGTAGTTCTTCAGCACGTAGGCGAACTCCATGCCGATCGCGCCGGCGCCGGCGATGATGACCGATCCGGGCAGATCGCGCGTCATGATCTGCTTCTCGTAGGTGACGACGTTCTCGCTCAGCGACGTGCCGGGGACCAGGCGGGTGCTCGAGCCGGTCGCGATGATCGCGTTGTCGAACTCGACGGTTTCGGTGTCACCCTCGTTCAGGTCGACCTCGATGCTGTTGGGTCCGGTGAACCTGCCGTATCCGTGGATCTCGGTGATCTTGTTCTTCTTCATCAGGAAGTGCACGCCGGCCACGCGGCCGTCGGCGACCTTGCGGCTGCGGTCGTACGCCGCGCCGTAGTCGAAGCTCGCCTCGCCGGTGATGCCGAACGTCTTGGCTTCCTTGGTGAAGATGTGTGCCAGTTCGGCGTTGCGCAGCAGCGCCTTCGACGGGATGCACCCGACGTTGAGGCACACGCCGCCCCAGTACTTGGGTTCGATGATGGCGGTGCTCAGCCCGAGCTGGGCGGCACGAATGGCCGCGACGTACCCGCCGGGACCGGCTCCGAGAACTACGACGTCATAGTGGGTCACGGTTCTCACCCTAATGGGCGCGGCAAGGCGAGCGCGTGCGCCGCCAGCGCGTCGACCAACGCGGGGTCGTGGCTGACGAGCACGACCGCGGCGCCGTCGGCGGCGAACTCGGCCAGCAGCGACACCACCGACCCGGTGGCGATCGGATCCAGCATCGCGGTCGGCTCGTCGCACAGCACGAAGCGCGCCCGCTGAACCAGAACCCGGCCGAGGCAGGCCCGTTGCAGCTGGCCGTCGCTGACCTGACCCGGATACCGTTCCAGCAGTTCCGGTTCCAGGCCGACGCGCGACGCCACCTCGTCGACGGCGGGTCGCTCACCGCGGATGACGGCGGGCTCCGCGATGACCTGGGACAGGGTCCAGCGCGGGTTGCACACCAGACGGGGGTGCTGGGCCAGCAGCGCGACCGACCCCGTCGCCGGTACCGGGTCGCCGTCGTAGCGGACCTCGCCCGCGTCGGCCGGGTGCAGACCGGCCAGCACCCGCAGAAGCGTCGTCTTGCCGCTGCCCGAGGTGCCGGTGACACCGGTGACCGCACCGGCAGGTGCGTCCAGGTCCACGCCGTCGAGCACCGTCGCGCCGCGGAAGGACACCGTGAGGCCGCGCGCCGCAATGCCGCTCACACCGGCACCGTCCCGAGCAGCGCCCGCAGATACGGGTCGGTGTCGGCGAGCGCGTCGGCCAGCGGTTGCCGGGACCGCACGGTGCCGCGGGTCATCACCGCGACGTCGTCGCACACCGCGGACCGCAGCAGCGACGGCATGTCGTGGGTGATCACCAGCACGGCGGCGCCGTCGGCGGCCGCGTCGCCGAGCAGTCGCCACACCAGCGCGGCGTTGTCGGGGTCCAGGGCCGAGGTCGGTTCGTCGGCCAGCAGCAGCGCGGGCCGGCCGGCCAGCGCCGCGGCGATCG
>NZ_BCRS01000096.1 GCF_001552715.1 Mycolicibacterium vaccae NBRC 14118 = CIP 105934
GAAGACGACCAGGGCCCGTAACCGAACGCCTAACTGATGTCGGCCTTTTCGGACTGCGGCGTGAGCATCTCGACCATCCGGTCGATCACCGCTGCGGCAGTCGGATGCTCCCAGAGCAGCGTCGGCGGCAGCGACAGACCCGTGCGCTTCTCCAACGCCCGCCGCAGCGCCACCGTCATGATCGAGTCGACGCCCGCCTCCACCAGTGGAACCCGCAGGTTGACGTCGGGCTCGGACAGCCCGAGTTCAGCAGCCACCGCTTCGACCACCTGCCGCGCCACCCACTCGCCGGGGTCGGTGTCGCCGGGACCGACCGGACCGCCGTCGTCACCGACGTCGCCGGCATCTGCCCTCGGCGCGACGTCGGCCAGGAAGGGCACCGCCGCGGCTTCCGAAAGCACAGGCAGCACAACGACATTCGGTTCATCACCACGCATCGCCGAATCCAGGGCCCGCATCGCATCGTCCGCGCCGACCGTTCCCATGCCCAGCGCTTCCAGCTGGGCTGCGACGAACCCCGACGTCGACCCCATGCCCAGGCCTCGCCACGCGGTCCACGCGACACTGACCGTGCGGTCGCCGAGACTGCGCCGGTGCCGGGCCGCTGCGTCCAGGAACGCGTTGGCGCACGCATAGGCGCCCTGTCCCGGGAAACCGGCGAGGTAACCGCACGACGAGAACAGCACCATCCAGTCCAGCTGTTCGGGTGGGAAGAGCTCGTGCAGCGTGCGGGTGCCCGCCACCTTCGGGCGCATCGCCGCCCGGATGTCCGACTCCGAGGTGTTCACCAGCAGCGCACCGGCTTCCACGCCGGCGGCGTGCACCACGCCGCGCACCGGTGGCAGGTCGCTGAGCACCGCCCGCAGTCGCTCACCCGCATCCGCGGCCCCGATGTCGATCGCCGCGACGTGCACGGAGACTCCGCGCTCCTCCAGCGCGGACACCGCACGGGTCGCCTCGGTCGGCGTATCGGCCCACTGCGCCCGGGGTGGGATCCCCGACCGCGACAGCAGTACCAGCCGTCGCGCGCCGAGATCGGCGAGGCGATGCGCGATCCGCAGGCCCAGCACGCCGGTGCCGCCGGTGACCAGGTACGTGCCGGCCGGTGAGCACGTCATCGGTGCGCCGGCCCCGGGCCGGGCATCTGCCAGCCGCGCCGTCGTCGCCACCCCGTCACGCACCACCACCACGCCGTGGCCGGCCAGCGAGGCGAGCACTCCGAGCGGTAGTGCGCCGGCCACGTCGACCACGCCGCCCCACAGCTGCGGGTGTTCGGCAGCGGCGACGCGCGCCATCCCCCACAGCGGCGCGTGCACCAGGTTCGTCCCCTCGTGCACCTCGCGCGTCAACACCCAGAGCCGGGCTTGAGAGTTGTTGCCGGCGAGGTGTTTCAGCGTGTCCAGTGTCTGCAGGACGGCCGCTTCCGGGGTGTCGTCGCGGGGCACCAGCAAGACCACCGAGCCGTCTCCGGTGTCGACCGGCACCTGCTGCGGGCTGCCGTACACGCGGTGCGGCACCGCCGCCTCGGTCAGCTCCCGCAGGATCGGGTCGATCCCGGCTCCGGCGCCGATCACGGCGACCTCACTGGGCCGGGCGTCGCCGTCGAACGCGGTCTCGTGCCATGCCACGTGGTGCAGCATCCGGGACGCGTCGGTCCCGGTGGCGCTCTCCAGTTCCTCGAACGTCATCGCCGTGAGCGAGGCGAGCGCCGCGCCCGACTCGTCGGCGATCACGACGTCGGTGGTGGTGCCCGCGCGGCGCCGCACGTGCACCACTGCGACCGCCGGTGGCGCACCGCACACGTGCACCCGGTCGACGCGGGCGGGCATCCGCAGCCGCGGCGGTCCGTCGAACACCGTGGACGCCGCCGAGGTCGCCGCATCCAGCAGGGTGGCCCAGGTGGACGGCACTGAACCGTCGGCCTCGGCACGAACCCGTACGAGCAGTTCGCCTGCACCACGCCGTATCTCGAGCACCTGCCAGCCGAAGCCCATCGCGGCCACACCGAGGGTCGCGAGCGTGTCGACGACGTGCCCGGGCGGTAACGGCTCGGTGCACCGGTCCCAGGTGGCCGCGTCGACGCGGCCACCCATCGTCTCGTCGAGGTCGCCTTCGAAGTCCTGGCCGGTGGCGACGACGGCGCTGCTGTGGGTCAGCCATCCGGACTCGTCGGCACCGTCGGTGTCGGCCAGTCGTGACGAGATCCGCACCGAACGGTCCTGCAGGACCACCTGGATGTCTCGGGCCCGGCCGGGCGGCACCGGCGTACGCAGCCGTACATCGGTCAGCCCGCCCGCGCCGGCCACGGTCAGGAACGTGTTCAACAGCACTGCGGCGGGGACGATCTCGGTGCCCTGCACGGGATGGTCGCCGGGATAGGGCCGGTTGCCCATGTCGAGGCCGGTCTGCCACACCCGTGCGGGCACCTCGCCGGTCACGTCGACGACACCGCCGAGCAGCGTGTGCGTCGACGGGTCGTGCAGGGCTGCGGTGTTCGGCGGCGGGGTGGGCGTCCGCCAGAACCGCCGGTGCTGCCACTGGGTGCCCGGAAGGTCGGCCGCCCACGGCATCGTCGCGGTGTAGCCGTGCGAGACCGGCGCGCCGTGGCAGTGCAGCGCGGCGACGGCGGTGGTGACGCTGTGGCGCTGCGGTTGGTCACGGCGTAGCACCGGCACCACGGCGTGATCATCCATTCCGAGACTGCTCATCGTCTCGACGATCGAATGGGACACCACGGGATGCGCGGACACCTCGAGGAACAACCGGTGCCCGTCGCGCGCCGCGGCCTCGACCGCCTCGGCGAAGCGCACCCGGCCGCGCAGGTTGGCCACCCAGTAGTCGGGGTCGCGGGAAGCGCCGGACCGGGGGTCCTGCAGCGCGGTCGTGTACAGCGGCACGCGGGCCCGGCCCGGGGCGGGCAGGGACGCGACGCAGCGCGCGAGTTCTCCGGTCAGGGCGTCCATCGCCGGGCTGTGGAAGGCGACGTCGGTGTTCACCCGGCGCACCATGATCCCGGCGGCCGTCCACGCCTCGACGACGTCGTCGACCGCGGCCACCGTGCCGGACACCACCGTGGATTCCGTCGACGCGCTGATCGCCGCGACCACGTCGGTGCGGTCGCCGAGCCGGCGCTCGGCCTCGTCGAAAGGCAGACGTACCAACGCCATTGCGCCGTCACCGGCCACCGCCCGGAACCCACGGGCCCGGTAGCACGCGATCGACGCGCCGTGCGCCAGATCGAACACCCCGGCCACGACGCAGGCCGCAACCTCGCCGACCGAGTGCCCGATCACCGCGGCCGGTTCCACTCCGCGCTCTCTGAGCACCGCGGCGAGACCGACCTGCATCGCGAACGTCAGCGCCTGCACCCGGTCGGTACCGCCGAGCAGTCCGGTGGTCAATGCCTCGCGCGCGGAGAAGCCCAGTTCGGGCCCGAACACCCGGTCCACCGCGTCGACGGTGGCCGCGAACGCCGGCTCGGCGGCGATCAACTCGCGGCCCATCCCGGTCCAGTGCGAACCGTGTCCGGAGAACACCCAGACCGCGCCGTCGCCGGCACCGGGAACCACGGTTCCGGTGACCACCCGCGGATCCCGCTGCCCGGCGGCCAGGGCGTCCAGGGCGTCGACGGGGACGTCGCTGTCACCGGTGAGGACCGCGGCCCTGACTGGTTCGTGGGCTCGGCGCGTCCACAGCGTGGCGGCGACCTCGCCGGTCGGGATCTGCGCGGTGCGCAGGTGGTCGGCCAGGGCTCCTGCCTGCGCGTGCAGGCGCGGCTCCGAGCGCGCCGACAGTGGAATGAAGTCCGCTCTGCCGCAGCTGGTCTCGGCGCTCGCGGCGGGAGGCGCCTCCTCGAGCAGGACGTGCGCGATGGTGCCGCCGTAGCCGTAACTGCACACCGCTGCGCGGCGCGGATCGTCGCGCCGCGGCCACGGCTCCCGTTCGAGCGGCACCCGCAGCCCGCTGGTCTTCCAGTCCACGGCGGTGGTCAGCGTGCGCACCCCCGCGGTGGGCGGCAGTTCCCCGTGGTGCAGGGCCAGGGTCGCCTTGATCAGGCCGACGACGCCGGCACCGCCCTCGAGGTGTCCGGTGTTGGGCTTGACCGAACCGACCGCGCACGGGTTGTCCGCCCGGCCTTCCCCATAGACCGCCGCGAGCGCCCCGATCTCGACGGGATCGCCTGTGGGGGTGCCGGTTCCGTGCGCTTCGACGTAGTCGACGCTGGCGGGCGCGATGCCGGAGACGCGGCAGACGAGCCGGAACAGGTCCTCCTGGGCCTGCCCGTTGGGCGACATGATGCCGACGGTCCTGCCGTCCTGCGCGACCGCGCCGCCCCGCACGACCGCGAGCACGCGGTCACCGTCGCGGACCGCGTCGGCCAGGCGCTTGAGCACGACGACCCCGGCGCCTTCGCCGCGCCCGTAACCGTCCGCGGCGTCGTCGAACGTCTTGCAGCGGCCGTCGGGCGCGGTTGCGCCGGCGACGTCGAGCACCCGCGTCAGGCCCGGGCCGATCAGCGCGCTCACCCCGCCCGCGAGCGCCAGCGAGGTCTCACCGTCGCGCAGCAGCTGACAGGCCTGGTGCACCGCCACCAGCGAGGCCGCGCACGCCGCGTCCAGCGCGACGCTGGGCCCGCGCAGATCCAGCAGATGCGACACCCGGTTGGCCACGCCGCACAGCGAGGTGCCGATCCCGGTCCACGCCTCGATGCCGGCGATGTCCTCCATGAGGAGCTTGCCGTAGTCGTCGGAGTTCACGCCCATCAGCACCGCGGTGTCGCTGCCGGCCAGCGACCGTGGCGAGATGCCCGCGTGTTCGAGTGCCTCCCAGGACACTTCGAGCGCCATCCGCTGTTGCGGGTCCATCAGCTCGGCCTCGCGCGGCGAGACCCCGAAGAACTCGGCGTCGAAGCCGGGCAGATCGTCGAGGAAGGTCCCCCATCGCGTGGTCTGGCGCAGCAACGCGGCGTTGCGCGGATCCCGGCGCAGGTAGGGCTCCCAGCGCTCGGCGGGCACCTCGGTGACCTTGCTGCCCCCGTTGAGCAGGAACGACCAGAAGTCCCGGGGGGTGCGGACGTCGCCGGCGAGCCGGCAACCGATACCGACGATCGCGATCGGCGCCGCGGCCGGGCCAGTGTGGATAGCCTTCCCTAACCCTGGCTTCGACATGCGGGACATCCTGGCACAACGCGTTTGCTCGCGCGGAGGTACCCGGGTGCGTGGCGGTCAGCGGTGTGGCGGCGGCTGCGCTCCCGGGTCCTCGGGATCGACCTCGACCGCGTACGACGTGATCCTGGCGATCTCCTCGCCGGCGAACTCGTAGATACCGCAACTGGCGACGGCGGTCACCCCGTCGGGCCGCACATAGCGGGCGACGGTGTCCACCGCGACGACGGCACCCCCGCCGGCGACGACCCGCCGGTCGAATTCCACCGCGGTGCCCTTCAGGCTCTCCAGGGTGTCCTGACAGGTGCGGCGGACCGCGTCGGCGCCTTCGAGCACCATGCCTCCGACGATCGTCCACCGGACGTCGCGGGCGAGGTGGTCGAGCGCGTCCTCGAAGCGATGTTCGGAGAACGCGCGGGCCACCGCGGCCGGGTCGAATGCCATGGCCCGACCGTAGCGTCCCGGGTGTCCGGCACGGTATGAGTAGACATATGAATCTGTCCGGCGTCGGCCTGTGGAGTTCTCAACTGCGATACGGAAATCCGGAGGAGGCGGCCGAAGCCGCGGCCGAGTTGGACGGGCTCGGCTTCACCGCCCTGTGGATCCCCGACGTCGGCGGACCGGTGCTGGACTCGGTGGACAAGCTGTTGTCGGCCACCGAGAAGACGACGATCGCGACGGGCATCCTGAACCTCTGGATGCACGATCCGGCCGAGGTCGCGGCCCGCTACGCCACGCTGACCGAGGCGCACGGCGAGCGGTTCCTGCTCGGTATCGGGTGCAGCCATGCACCGCTGATCGACTCGCAGGAGCCGGGGCGTTACCGCAAGCCGCTGGCCGCCACCAAAGCGTTCCTGGACGGCATCGACGCGTCCCCGCAGCCGGTGCCGACCGGCAACCGGGTGCTGGCCGCGTTGGGCCCGAAGATGCTGCAGTTGTCGGCGACGCGTGCGGGCGGGGCACACCCGTACCTGACCACCCCCGAGCACACCCGCCAGGCGCGCGAGGTGCTCGGCGCCGGGCCGATGTTGCTGCCCGAGCAGACGGTGATGCTCACCGAGGACCGGGACCAGGCCCGCGAGGTGGGCACCCAGTGGCTGCAGTCGTACCTGGCGCTGCCCAACTACGCGAACAACCTGCTGCGTCTCGGCTTCACCGAGGAGGACCTGACCTCGGTGAGTGACCGGGTGTTCGACGCGCTGATCGCGTGGGGCGACGAGGACGCGGTCCGGCAGCGCGTGCAGGAGCATCTCGACGCCGGCGCCGACCATGTCTGCGTGCAGGTCCTGACCGCCGATCCGCGCGAGTTCCCGCGCGAGCAGTGGCGCAGGCTGGCCTCGGCGCTGCTGTAGACCGCGGCGGTCAGGTCAGCAGGTCGCGCACCACCGCGTCGGCGAGCAGCCGGCCGCGGTCGGTGAGCACCAACCGGTCCCCCTCGGCGCGCAGCAGACCGTCGGCGACCGCGCGGTCGGCGCGGGCGCGTTCAGCCTCCGCCAGCACCTGCACGGGCAGACCGCTGCGCAACCGCGCCCGCAGCATCACGTCCTCGACGTGCGAGGTCTGCGCGTCCAGTTCCTCGTAGTCGGCGACGGGCAACTCGCCGCCGTCGAGGGCGGCCGCATACGCGTTGGGGTGCTTGACGTTCCACCACCGGATCGAGTCGACGTAGCCGTGCGCGCCCGGTCCGGCACCCCACCACTGGCCGCCGTCCCAGTAGCCGATGTTGTGTCGGCACTCCCCGCCGGGACGGCTCCAGTTCGACACCTCGTACCAGTCGAAACCGGCGTCGGTCAGGCGTCGGTCGAGCAGTTCGTAGCGGCGGGCGAGCACGTCGTCGTCGGGAGCGGGCAGCTCACCGCGGCGTACCCGGCGGGCCAGCGCGGTGCCGTCCTCGACGATCAGCGCATAGGCCGACACGTGGTCGACGCCGGCCCGCACGGCCGCGTCCACCGACGCCATCAGGTCGGCGTCGGTCTCGCCGGGGGTGCCGTAGATCAGGTCGAGGTTGACGTGGTCGAAGCCCGCCGCCCTGGCCTCCCGGGCCGCATCGAGCGCCCGTCCCGGCGAGTGCACGCGGTCCAGCGCCGCGAGCACGTGCGGCGCGGTCGACTGCATGCCCAGCGAGATCCGGGTGTAGCCGGCACGGCGCAGTGCGGCGAAGAAGGCCGGCGACGTGGACTCGGGGTTGGACTCGGTGGTGACCTCGGCGCCGGGGGCCAGCGTGAAATGGTCGCGGACCGCGTCGAGCACGGCGGTCAGCCCGGCCGCGCCGAGCAGCGAGGGCGTCCCCCCGCCGACGAACACCGTCTCGACGGGCGGCGGTTGCCCCAGGTGCGCGGCGGCCAACCGCAGTTCCGTGCGCAGCGCGGCCAGCCAGCCGTCGGGGTTGGCGCCGCCCAACTCGGCGGGGGTGTAGGTGTTGAAGTCGCAGTATCCGCAGCGGGTGGCGCAGAACGGCACGTGGATGTACAGACCGAACGGACGGCCGGCCCGGACCGTCATATCGGGCAGCAGGGCTCGCTGCGCGGTGTCCGGTGGTGAAATCACCTGCCCAGTCTTCCAGAGCGGGCTTTCGCGCACCGTGAGCGCAAGTATCGCCCGGTTTAGGGGCGGTGTGGGTGTCCGTGGCACAATGGCTGGCGTGACTGCCCACAGCTTCCCTCGCCGGGTCTCGCTCGTGGTGCGCCGTCATGTCGACTTCAAGCGTGTTTGCACCTGTTGTTGTCTGCCGTAGTCAGCGGATCTAGGACCCAGCCCACACCAATCTCAGCTGGCCGACGGATCTGCGCCGCCGGACAGCCACCGGACAGAAGCGCGATCTGAACGCCGGCTCCCAATAGGAGCCAGTAATGACCACAGCCACACCCAAGCCTGCCAAGCGCCCCCGCGGCGAAGGCCAGTGGGCACTCGGCTACCGCGAGCCGCTCAATCCCAACGAGCAGTCCAAGAAGGACGACAACCCGCTCAACGTGCGGGCGCGCATCGAGAACATCTACGCCGTGAACGGCTTCGACAGCATCGACAAGGGCGATCTGCGTGGCCGGTTCCGCTGGTGGGGCCTCTACACCCAGCGCAAGCCGGGCTACGACGGCACCTGGACCGGCGACGAGAACACCGACATGCTCGAGGACTCGTACTTCATGCTGCGGGTGCGCTGCGACGGCGGCGCTCTGAGCACCGCGGCGCTGCGCACACTGGGAACGATTTCGACCGAGTTCGCCAGAGACACCGCCGACATCTCCGACCGGCAGAACGTCCAGTACCACTGGATCCAGGTCGAGGACATGCCCGAGATCTGGCGCCGCCTCGACGAGGTGGGGCTGCAGACCACCGAGGCGTGCGGCGACTGCCCGCGCATCGTGCTGGGGTCGCCGCTGGCCGGTGAACACCCCGACGAGGTGATCGACGGCACCCCGGCGATCAACGAGATCGTCAAGCGCTACATCGGCAAGCCGGAGTACTCCAACCTGCCGCGCAAGTTCAAGACCGCGATCTCCGGGATGCAGGACGTCGTGCACGAGGTCAACGACGTCGCGTTCATCGGCGTCAACCATCCCGAGCACGGCCCCGGATTCGACCTGTGGGTCGGTGGCGGCCTGTCGACCAACCCGATGCTCGGCCAGCGGGTCGGCGCGTGGGTGCCGCTCGACGAGGTGCCGGACGTGTGGGAGGGCGTGGTCAGCGTGTTCCGCGACTACGGATACCGGCGACTGCGCTCCAAGGCCCGGCTGAAGTTCCTGATCAAGGACTGGGGCGTCGAAAAATTCCGCGAAGTTCTGGAGACCGAGTACCTCAAGCGTCCGCTGATCGACGGCCCGGCGCCCGAGCCGGTGGCCAGGCCGATCGACCACGTCGGGGTGCAGCGACTCAAGAACGGCCTCAACGCCGTCGGCGTCGCACCGATCGCCGGCCGGGTGTCGGGCACCATCCTGAGCAAGGTCGCCGACCTCGCCGAGGCCGCGGGCAGCGACCGGATCCGGTTCACGCCGTACCAGAAGCTGATCATCCTCGACGTGGCTGACGACAAGCTCGACGAGCTCAGGGCCGGCCTGGACGCGCTGGGCCTGCCGTCGACGCCGTCGCACTGGCGGCGCAACCTGATGGCCTGCACCGGCATCGAGTTCTGCAAGCTGAGCTTCGCCGAGACCCGAAAGCGTTCGCAGGTGCTGGTCCCCGAGCTGGAGAAGCGCCTGGAGGACATCAACGCCGACCTCGACGTGCCGGTGACGATCAACATCAACGGCTGCCCCAACTCGTGCGCGCGCATCCAGGTCGCCGACATCGGCTTCAAGGGCCAGATGGTCGACGAGGGCAACGGCCCGGAGGAGGGTTTCCAGGTGCATCTGGGCGGCAGCCTGGGCCTGGACAGTGGGTTCGGCCGCAAGCTGCGCCAGCACAAGGTGCTCTCCAGCGAGCTCGGCGACTACATCGAGCGGGTGGTTCGCAACTTCGTGAAACAACGCGAGCAGGGTGAGCGTTTCGCTACGTGGGCGTTGAGAGCCGACGACGCGGATCTTCGATGAGCGCTCGCGCGAAGAGCAAAGGCTCGATGAGCCGCTTGCGCGAAGAGCGGAGACAGAGGTAGGACATGACCAAACCCCTGAATGAGACCGACCTGCAGCAGCTGGCCGAACGCGGAGCAGCCGAGCTCGGCCCGGACGCCACCGCACAGGACCTGCTGGCCTGGACCGACGAGAATTTCGCGGGCCACTACATCGTGGCGTCCAACATGCAGGACGCGGTGCTGGTGGATCTGGCGGCCAAGGTCCGTCCCGGCGTCGACGTGCTGTTCCTCGACACCGGCTACCACTTCGTCGAGACCATCGGCACCCGCGACGCCGTCGAGGCGGTCTACGACGTGAACGTCGTGAACGTGCGGCCCGAACGGTCGGTGGCCGAGCAGGATGCGCTGCTGGGTAAGAACCTGTTCGAGCGCAACGCCAACGAGTGCTGCCGGCTGCGCAAGGTCGAGCCGTTGTCGAAGGCGCTGCAGGGCTATTCGGCGTGGGTGACCGGGATCCGCCGGGTCGAGGCCCCGACCCGCGCGAACGCGCCGCTGATCAGTTGGGACGCAGCGTTCGGACTGGTGAAGATAAACCCGCTGGCGGCGTGGACCGACGAGGACATGCAGGCCTACATCGACGCCAACGGCATCCTGGTCAATCCGCTCGTCGACGAGGGCTACCCGTCGATCGGTTGCGCGCCGTGCACCAACAAACCCGTCGAGGGCGCGGACCCGCGCAGCGGTCGGTGGCTCGGACAGGCCAAGACGGAATGCGGGCTGCACGCCTCGTGACGCTCGTGCTCACCGCGCACGGCAGCGCCGACCCGCGCTCCGCCGAGACGGCGCGGTCGATCGTCGAGTGCATCCAGCGGCTGCGTCCCGGCCTGGATGCGCGAATCGCCTTCTGCGAGCAGAACTCCCCGAATCTGCGGGACGTGCTGGCCGACCTGCCGCGCGGACATGGGGTCGTCGTGCCGCTGCTGCTGGCCGATGCGTACCACGCGCGGGTCGACATCCCGGAGATGATCGCCGAGTCCGGCGCCGACGTCCGGCAGGCCGCGGTGCTCGGCGAGGACGACCGGCTGATCCACGTGCTGCGGCAGCGGCTCGAGCACGCCGGCGTGTCCCGGCTGGACCCGCGCGTCGGCGTGCTGGTGACCGCGGTGGGCTCGTCGCGCCCGGCAGCCAACGCCCGCACCGCGACGGTCGCCCGTGAGCTGACGCTGACCACCCGCTGGAGCGCCACCACCGCGTTCGCCACCGGCCCGCAGCCCACGCTCGCCGAGGCGGCCGATGAGCTCCGCCGGCGCGGCGCCACCCGGCTGGTCATCGCGCCCTGGTTCCTCGCACCCGGCAGGATCACCGACCGGGTGGCCGATTTCGCCGTGGCACAGGGCATTCCGATGTCGGCGCCGTTGGGTGCGCACCGGCAGGTCGCCGAGACGGTGCTGGATCGCTTCGACGCCGCCCAGACGGTCCACGCGGCCGCCTGAGACCCAGCTCACCGCTCCGGCGCCGGTAACCTGGATGGCGTCACTCTCTCGAGACAAGGACTCGATGCAACCTCATAGACCCACGGCGGTCGCGTGCTGACCGCCGTTCTCGGTATTTTCATCGGCTTTCTCGTGGTCCTGGCGATCACCGCGCTCACCGGATACTTCGTCGCGCAGGAATTCGCCTACATGGCCGTCGACAGGTCTCGGCTCAAGGCTCGCGCCGAGGCGGGTGACGGTGCCGCCGCCCGTGCGCTGACCGTCACCCGGCGCACGTCGTTCATGCTCTCCGGCGCACAACTCGGCATCACTGTCACCGGCCTGCTGGTCGGCTACGTCGCCGAACCGTTGATCGGCCGCGGACTGGAGGTGCTGCTCGGCGGCGCCGGGATCCCGACCGCGATCGCCGTGGCCGTCGGCGGCCTGTTCGCGATCGCGGTGTCGACCGTGGTGCAGATGGTGTTCGGCGAGCTCTTCCCGAAGAACCTCGCGATCGCCCGCCCCGAACCCCTGGCACGCCGGCTGGCCCTGTCCACGACGCTGTACCTGAAGGTGTTCGGCTGGCTCATCTGGCTTTTCGACCAGTCGTCGAACCTGCTGCTGCGTGCGTTGCGCATCGAACCGGTGCACGACGTCGAGCACTCGGCCACCCCGCGCGACCTCGAACACATCGTGGCCGCATCGCGTGACGCGGGTGAGATCCCCGCCGAGTTGTCGGCACTGCTCGA
Organism: Mycolicibacterium vaccae NBRC 14118 = CIP 105934; assembly: GCF_001552715.1. GTDB lineage: Bacteria > Actinomycetota > Actinomycetes > Mycobacteriales > Mycobacteriaceae > Mycobacterium > Mycobacterium vaccae. The sequence continues at coordinate 11,891 of NZ_BCRS01000096.1, forward strand.
CCGGATCCTCGACTTCCCCACCAGCACAGCCGAACACGCGATGATCCCGCGGTCCCGCGTGGACACCGTCTCGGCCGGCGACTCGGTGGCCGACGTGCGGCGACGGATGTCCGCCGGCCACACCCGCTACCCCGTCACCGGGCTGAGTCCCGACGACGTGGTGGGCGTCATCGAACTCCACGACCTGCTGGGCCCGGTGCCCGACGGCGCCTCCGCGGGCGCGCACTGCCGTCCGGCGGTGGTGGTTCCGGAGACCTTGCCGCTGCCCAACGTGGTGCACGACCTCCAGCAGGCCGGCGAGGAGATGGCGATCGTCATCGACGAGTACGGCGGATTCGCCGGCATCGTCACGATCGAGGATCTCGCCGAGGAACTGGTCGGCGAGATCGACGACGAGCACGATGAGCTGCAGACCGTCGCCGACGCCGTCGCCGACGGTGACGGCTGGTTGCTCGCCGGCGATCTGCCGATCGACGAGGCCGAGCGCACCCTGGACCTGACGTTGCCCCCGGGTGACTACGAGACGGTGGCGGGCCTGGTCATCGCCCACGCGCTGGGCCTGCCCGAGGTCGGCGCCGAGGTCGTGATCGCGCTGCCATCGGACCCCGCCGACCTGCTGGCCGAGGGCGAGGTGCCTGTGCGGTCACTGGTCGCGCAGGTCCGCTCGATCGAGCGCCGGGTTCCGGCGAGCGTGTTCGTGACGATCTCCGAGGCGGTCGACGATGAGTAACCCGTGGGTGCTGGTCGCCGTCACCGTCGCGCTGATCGGCCTGAGCGCGTTCTTCGTCGCGGTCGAGTTCGCGCTGATCGCCGCGCGCCGCAACCGACTGGAGGACGCGGCGGCCACCAGCGCTGCCGCGCGCGCGGCGCTGCGCAGCGCCAGCGAGCTGTCGCTGCTGCTGGCCGGCGCCCAGCTCGGCATCACGGTATGCACACTGCTTCTCGGCGCGATCACCAAACCCGCTGTGCACCATGCCCTTACGCCGTTCATCAGCGGCCTGGGCGCGCCGGGCTGGGTGGCCGACGTCGGCGGCTTCGTGCTGGCGCTGATCATCGTGACGTTCCTGCATCTGGTGGTCGGCGAGATGGCGCCGAAGTCGTGGGCCATCGCCCACCCGGAACGGTCGGCGATCCTGCTCGCGCTGCCGATGCGCGGCTTCATGTTCCTGACCCGGCCGCTGCTTCGCGCGCTGAACCGCGCCGCGAACTGGTGTCTGCGCCGAGTCGGGGTGACACCGGTCGACGAACTGGCCGACACCCAGGATCCCGACACGCTGCGACAGCTCGTCGAGCACTCCGCGACGGTCGGCACGCTCGACGAGCGCTATCACGCCAACCTCACCAGCGCGCTGGAACTGGAGGCGCTGACCGTCGGTCAGCTGGCCCGCCGCGACGAGCACTACAGCGAGGTGCCCACTGCCGCGACACCGGCCGAGATCCAGGAGACCGCCAGGGCGACCGGACATCTGCGCCTGCTCGTGCACGACGGCGGACCGGACGGAGCCATCGTCGGTGTGGTTCACGTCCGCGACAGCCTGTCGGCCGGCACGACCGCGACCGCGCGGGAGATGATGCGGCCGGTGCTGTTCCTGCCCGAGACCACCCCGGTCTACGAGGCGTTGCGCCTCATGCGGGAGACGCGCAACCACCTCATCGTCGTCGACGGACCGTCCGGGCGCGGGTTGCTGACGCTGACCGACCTGTTGTACCGGCTGCTTCCGACCGAAGCGGCGTGACTCAGGCGACCGGCACCGGGACGTCGGACGGCAGCGACGGCACCCGGGTGGCGCGCACGTAGACCGTGTCGCCTTCCTTGAGGCCCAGCGCCTCGGCGTCACCGCGGGTGATCTGGGCGGTGAACGGCGCGTGGGTCGCGGCGTTGGTGAGCTCGACGCGGACCTCGAAGCCCAGCACCACGATGCGGTCGATCGTGGCCCGGGTGACACCGGTGGACTGCACAGAATCGTCCGAGGACGCGATCGCCATCTCCGGATTGCGGCCCACCCGGATGTCGTGTGGGCGCACCAGCACACCGTTGAGTGAGGACACCGCGCCCAGGAACGACATCACGAACGCGTTGGCCGGAGTGTCGTAGACCTGGGTCGGGGTGCCGACCTGTTCGATGCGGCCCTTGTTGAGCACCGCGATCCGGTCGGCGACGTCGAGCGCCTCCTGCTGGTCGTGGGTCACCAGCACCGTGGTCACGTGCACCTCGTCGTGCAGACGGCGCAACCACGCCCGCAGGTCCTCGCGGACCTTGGCGTCCAGCGCGCCGAACGGCTCGTCGAGCAGCAGCACCTCGGGATCGACGGCCAGCGCGCGCGCCAGAGCCATCCGCTGGCGCTGGCCGCCGGACAGCTGATTGGGGAAGCGGCCCTGGAATCCCGCCAGCCCCACCACTTCCAGCAGGTTGTCGACCCGCTCCGCGATCTCGGCCTTGGGCTTCTTGCGGATCTTCAGCCCGAAGGCCACGTTGTCGCGCACCGTCATGTGCTTGAACGCGGCGTAATGCTGGAACACGAAACCGATCCCGCGCTTCTGCGGCGGCACCCGGGTCACGTCCCGGCCGTTGATGGTGATCGTGCCGGTGTCGGGCTCGTCGAGGCCGGCGATGGCGCGCAGCAGCGTCGACTTCCCGGACCCGCTGGGCCCCAGCAGCGCCGTCAACGAACCCGCGGGCACGGCGAAGTCGATGTTGTCGAGCGCGGCGAAGTCGCCGTAGCGCTTGTTGGCGCCGTTGACGGTGATCGCGTAGGTCATGGTGTCAGCTCCTATGGGCCTATTTTGCGGCGCGCGTCCGGCGGGCGTCGAGGATCACCTGGGCGATGAGGACCAGGACGGCGACGGTCATCAACAACGTCGAGATCGCGTAGGCGCCGTATTCGGCACCGCGGGTGTACCGGTCGTGGACCAGCAGTGTCAGTGTCTGGGAGGAGCCGGGCAGGTTGGCCGCCACCATCAGCACCGCGCCGAACTCGCCGAGGGTCCGGGCGATCGTCAACACGATGCCGTAGGTCAGGCCCCACCGGATCGACGGCAGCGTGATCCGCCAGAACGTCTGCCACCACTGCGCGCCCAGGGTGGCCGAGGCCTCCTCCTGGTCGGTGCCCAGTTCGTGCAGCACCGGTTCGACCTCGCGGATCACGAACGGCACGGTGACGAAAATGCTGGCCAGCACGATGCCGGGGAACCCGAAGATGATCTTCAGGCCGAAGTCGTTCTCGATGAAGCCGAACAGTCCTGCCGAGCCCCACAACAGGATCAGCGCGACACCCACCACGACCGGCGACACCGCGAACGGCAGGTCGATGACCGCCTGCAACACGCTCTTGCCGCGGAATCTGTTGCGCGCCAGCACCAATGCGGTCGGCACGCCGAACAGCACGTTGAGCGGCACCACGATCGCGACGACGATCAGCGAGAGTTGCAGGGCCGAGATCGCCGCCGGGGTGCCGATCGAGGCGACGAACTCCCCCACCCCGGGCGAGAAGGTCCGCCACAGGATCAACCCCACGGGGACGACGACCAGCACGGTGACGTAGAGCAGCGCGACCCAGCGCAACAGGTGACGCACCACCGGCGACAGCGTCATGCCTGAAGTTCCTCCCGCTTGGCCGCCCGGGCGCCGATGGCCCGCAGGACGAACAGGATCACGAACGAGATCGCGAGCAACACGATCGAGATCGCGGCCGCGCCGACCCTGTCGTCATTCTCGATCAGAGTGCGGATCCACTGCGAGGACACCTCGGTCTCACCGGGGACCGCGCCGCCGATCAGCACCACCGAGCCGAACTCGCCGATCGCGCGCGAGAACGCCAGCCCGGCGCCCGAGAGCAGCGCCGGCAGCAGCGCCGGCAGGATCACCTTGGTCAGGATGGTGAAGTTGTTGGCGCCCAGTGACGCCGCGGCCTCCTCGACCTCGCGGTCGAGTTCGAGAAGCACCGGCTGCACCGAGCGCACCACGAACGGCAGGGTGACGAACAGCAGCGCGATGCCGACGCCCCACTTGGTGTGCTGCAGATGGATGCCCACCGGGCTGGCCGGCCCGTACAGGGCCAGCATCACCAGGCTGGCCACGATGGTGGGCAGCGCGAACGGCAGGTCGATCACGGCGTCGACCAGACGCTTGCCGGGGAAGTCGTCGCGGGTCAGCACCCACGCGACGATCAGGCCGAAGAACGCGTTGACAATGGTGACGCCGATCGAGATGGTCACCGTCACCCGCAGCGACGCGATCGCGGCCGGCGAACTGACCGCCGACCAGAACGCCCCGACGCCGCCTTCGGCGGACTGCCACAGGATCGCGGCCAGCGGCAACAGCACGATCAACGACAGCCACATGGTGGCGGCCCCGACGCGCAGCGACGTCGAGCCGTGCCTGGGGTACAGGAACCGCGAGGGACCGCCCGAGCCACCGTCGCCGGTGAGCTCGGGGCGGATCGCCTCGGGGTTCGGATCGAGCATCCCGGAGGATGTCGTCATCCAGTGGCCTGCTTGTAGATCTTGGTGATGGTGCCGTTGTCCTTGTCGAACAGCTCGGCGTCGATCTTGGCCCAGCCACCGAGGTCATCGACGGTCCACAGCTTCTCTGGGGCGGGGAACTTGTCGGCGTACTCGGCGAGCACCCCCGGGTCCACCGGCCGGAAGTTGGCCTCGGCCCACAGCTTCTGGCCCTCCGGGGTGAACTGGAAGTCCACGAACGCCTGCGCCTGCTCGACGTGCTTGCTGGTGTTGACCACCGCGGTCGGGTTCTCGATCTTGAAGGTCTGGGCCGGGTTCACGTGCTCCAGGTCGAAGTTCAGCGCCTCGTTCTCGTAGGCCAGCAGCACATCGCCGCTGCCCTGGCGGAACACGTCGGTGGCCTCCCGGCCGGAGCCCGGACGCAGCTTCACGTGCTCGGTGACCAGCTTGTCGACGAACTCGATGCCGGCCTCGGGATCCTGGCCGCCGTTGCTGGCGTAGGCGTACGGCGCGAGCAGGTTCCACTTGGCCGCCCCCGAGCTCAGCGGGCTGGGCGTGATGACCTCGATGCCGGGCTGCAGCAGGTCATCCCAGGTGCGGATGTTCTTGGGGTTGCCCGGGCGCACCGCGAAGCTGACCACCGAACCGAACGCGATGCCCTTGTTGGGGCCGGCGTTCCAGGTCTCGTCCACCTTGCCGGCCTTGACCAGGCGGGTGATGTCGGGTTCGACGGAGAAGTTCACGATGTCGGCGGGCTTGCCGGCCTCGACCGCACGCGACTGGTCCCCGGAGGCGCCGTAGGATCCGGTGACCGCGACGCCCTTGCCCGCCTCGGTGGCGGCGAATGCGGGCGAAACCTTCGACCAGCCCGGTTCCGGGACGGCGAACGCCACCAGGGTCAACGTGGTGTCGGCCTTGGTGTCGCCGCCCTCACCGCCGGCCACGTCGCTGGCGCCGCCACCGCAGGCGGCCAGTACCGTCGCCGACACAGCCAGCGCGGCGGCGGTGCGCCACGGCCTCGTGGATTTCAGGATGTTCTGCATGGATGACCTTTCCGGCTTCGGATTTCGGTGGTGAGGACCGTTCCGGAAAGGCAGGTTCAGCACTGAGGCAGATATGCCGCAGCCGTCACCGACACCGAGCCGTGAACGGGCAGGGAGTCAGCGACAACAACAGACATCAGCAACGGCGCACAGACCCACGGCAATGAGAGCCACGATGTGGCCGCTCTTGTTGCCGGACGCCGTTTGCATGGCGCGAAGCGTAACAGAGTTGCTGAGACCCGACGCTGGGGGTCAGCGGGTGAAGTACCACATCACGATGACGAACAGGATCAACGCCACCAGCACGAGGGTGACCCGGGAACGGGGCATGCTGCTCATCGGTCGCTCTCTCTGTCGTCGTCGATGTGCCGGATCCGGTGCAGAATCCGGATGCCGTTTCCCAGCAGACCGTCCAGCACCACCGCGGTGAGGTAGGCCAGCGTCAGCACCACCGGCATCACCACCACCGTCTGGATGACAAACGGCAGGCCGGTCAGCCACAGCTCCACTCCATCCCACCAGTTGAGGAAGCCGTCCACCCCGCCAGAGTATGCGCCCGGCGACCCCGCAGACCACCGGGTGTCGAGTAGACGCCGGGGTGCCCGGCAGTCGATGATGAGCAAATGGTTTTGCAGCAGTCCGAGACCTCCGACCGCAAGTCGAACAACGGTGACACCGGCCCGTTCTCCCTTGCGACACCCGCGGCCTACCCCCACACCGGACCGCTGCGCAATCCGTTCCCGCCGATCGCGGACTACGCGTTTCTGTCCGACTGCGAGACTCAGTGCCTGATCTCGTCCGCGGGGTCGGTGGAGTGGCTGTGCGTGCCGCGGCCGGACTCCCCCAGCGTGTTCGGCGCGATCCTGGACCGCGGCGCGGGGCATTTCCGGCTCGGCCCCTACGGCGTCTCGGTGCCCGCGGCGCGGCGGTATCTGCCGGGCAGCCTGATCCTGGAGACGACCTGGCAAACCCACACCGGTTGGGTGATCGTGCGTGACGCGCTGGTCATGGGTCCGTGGCACGACCTGGAGACCCGCTCGCGCACCCATCGGCGTACCCCGATGGACTGGGACGCCGAGCACATCCTGTTACGCACCGTGCGCTGCGTCAGCGGCACCGTCGAGCTGGTGATGAGCTGCGAGCCGTCGTTCGACTACCACCGCACCAGCGCGCACTGGGAGTACTCGGCGCAGGCCTACGGCGAGGCGATCGCGCGGGCGACCAAGGACCCGGACTCCCATCCGACGCTGCGCCTCACCACCAACCTGCGCATCGGCCTGGAGGGCCGCGAAGCCCGCGCGCGCACCCGGCTCAAAGAAGGCGACAACGTGTTCGTCGCGCTGAGCTGGTCCAAGCACCCGGCGCCGCAGAACTACGAAGAGGCCGCCGACAAGATGTGGAAGACCAGCGAGTGCTGGCGGCAGTGGATCAACGTCGGTGACTTCCCCGATCACCCGTGGCGGTCCTATCTGCAGCGCAGCGCGCTGACGCTGAAGGGCCTGACCTACTCGCCGACCGGCGCGCTGCTGGCCGCGCCCACCACGTCGCTGCCGGAAACCCCGCACGGCGAACGCAATTGGGACTACCGCTACGCGTGGGTGCGGGACTCGACGTTCGCACTGTGGGGGCTCTACACGCTGGGCCTGGACCGCGAGGCCGACGACTTCTTCGCCTTCATCGCCGACGTGTCGGGCGCCAACAACGGCGAGCGGCATCCGCTGCAGGTGATGTACGGGGTCGGCGGGGAACGCAGCCTCGTCGAGGAAGAACTGAACCACCTGTCCGGGTACGACAACGCGCGGCCGGTGCGTATCGGCAACGGCGCCTACAACCAGATGCAGCACGACATCTGGGGCACGATGCTCGATTCGGTCTATCTGCACACCAAGTCACGCGAGCAGATCCCGGAGACCCTGTGGCCGGTGCTCAAGGAACAGGTCGAGGAGGCCATCAAGCACTGGCGGCTGCCTGACCGCGGCATCTGGGAGGTGCGCGGCGAACCGCAGCACTTCACCTCCAGCAAGATCATGTGCTGGGTGGCCCTCGACCGCGGCGCCAAACTCGCCGAGCTCGAAGGCGAGAAGGCCTACGCCCAGCAGTGGCGGGTGATCGCCGAGGAGATCAAGGCCGACATCCTCGAGCACGGCGTGGACGAGCGCGGGGTGCTGACCCAGCGCTACGGGCACCCGGCGCTGGACGCGTCGCTGCTGCTGGCCGTGCTGACGCGGTTCCTGCCGCCGGACGATCCGCGGATCCGGGCCACCGTGCTGGCCATCGCCGACGAGCTCACCGAGGAAGGCCTGGTGCTGCGCTACCGGGTGGAGGAGACCGACGACGGACTCTCCGGCGAGGAAGGCACCTTCACGATCTGCTCGTTCTGGCTGGTGTCGGCGCTGGTCGAGATCGGCGAGATCGACCGGGCCCGGCATCTGTGTGAGCGGCTGCTGTCGTTCGCCAGCCCACTGCACCTGTACGCCGAGGAGATCGAGCCGAGCACCGGGCGGCACCTGGGCAACTTCCCGCAGGCGTTCACCCACCTGGCGTTGATCAACGCCGTGGTGCACGTGATCCGCGCCGAGGAGGAGGCCGACGCCTCCGGCACCTTCCAGCCGGCCAACGCGCCCGTGTAACGACGGCGTCGCGGTTTTGCGTCTGCCCGCGCAGAATGCTGCCGCCGGACCGCGGTGCGGTGGACCATCGGTGCCATGGGTTCACGTGTGGCAGAAGACACATCTCGTCAGGTCATCGACGTCGCCGTCGGCATCCTGATCGGACTGCGCGGCTATACGCGCAAGGACGCGTTCGACGAGCTGGTGCGCGTGGTGCACCAGACCGGGATCGGCCTCGGAGCCGTCGCGTCCGGACTGGTCGCGGTCGCCAGCGGTACGGCCTCGGCCGAGCACGCCGAGGCGTTCAACGCCTGGGGTGAGCTGATCCGGCACGGCCGCCGGGCGCTCGCGGTCAGCTGACCGCGGCGATCTTGTCGAGGATCACGTCGGCGACGGCGACGGCCTGCCGGGCGTCCACCGGGGCGCGTGGATCGACGAGCTCGACCTCGACGATGCAGTCGTCCGCCAGACCCACCGCGCGTATCCCGGTCGGGGATCCGGTGCCCCCCGAGGTGTGCAGCACGCTGGCCGAGACCACCCGCGCATCGAACGAGACTCCGGTGATCCGGCTGATCTCGCCGGCACCGGACACCGCAGGGCGCATCGCGACGGTCTGGCCGTTGCACCGCTGCCACTGACCGGTGAGCTTGGCGAAGAACTCCTGGGCGGCAACAGGATCGGCCATCTGCACCACCCCGAAGAAGCCGGTCACCGGCGGAGCCTCGAATCCCCCGCCGGCCCAGGTGCTGCTGGCCACCGATCGCACCGGACTGGTGTCGTAGACGATCTCCTGCATGCGGTAGGCGGCGCTGACGCATTCGGCCGGGGCGACGTGCGCGTCGGCCACACTGCGCAGCAACACGTCGGCGTCGCCTTCGACAGGCGGGGCGAGCAGCCCGTTCGGCCCGGTCGCCAGGATCGTGGACAACTCCTGCGCGGTCGGCAGGAACGGCCCGAGCGGGACCGCCCGCAGGGGCTGGGCGGCCTCGGCGATCCGCACCACCGGGCGGTCGTCGACGGGCGCGCCGGCACAGCCCGACAGCACCGAACCCACACACCCCAGCGCCAGCGCCGCGACCGCCCGCTTCGACATACCCCTTCGATAGCACGCCGGGCCCGGGCGCGCGACCGCTTCGGCGTTTAACCGGGCCACCCCACGCCGGCAGTTCCGCTCACCGCGATCAGAACTCCCCGATCGCCGGCCGCAGTGGCGCATTGCGCCCGCGCACCGCGGTCCGCCCAGGTCAGCGCCGCAGCGAGGCGGCGCAATACCAGTGCCCACCTGAGGCCCGCGCCGCGCCCGGTTCGTCGGCCCGGCCGGACCGATCTAGCGTCCCCATCAGCACTTTTCCCGCGATCGTGCAGCCCCACGTCGAACGAAGGTGACTCCGGTGCCCGATGCCACTCCCCTGCGCCGGCCGCGTGCCGACCAGGCGCGACTGGTCGCCGACATCCTGCGCCACCAGATCCACGCAGGCGGCTACCACGACGGGCTTCCGGCCGAGTCCGACCTGGCCGCCGAGTTCCTGGTATCGCGCAACGCCGTGCGGGAGGCGCTGGCCGTGCTCAAATCCGAGGGCCTGATCGACCGCGAACCCAAGGTCGGAACCCACGTCGCCATCCGCAAGTACGACCACGGTCTCGACGCCCTCGTCGGGCTCAAGGAGACCTTCAAGGACTACGGCCAGATCCGCAACGAGGTACGTGCGGCGATGACGGTGTCGGCCCCGCCCTCGGTGGCCGCCAGACTGCAGCTGCCGCCCGGCGAACCGGTGGTGTTCATCGAGCGCCTGCGCTATCTCGGCGATCTGCCGCTGAGCCTCGACATGACCTACCTCGCAAGCGATATCGGGGAGGCGGTGATCGAGCACCCGTTGGAACACCACGACGTCTTCGCCCTCATCGAACTGGTCACCGGCACGAGACTCGGACATGCCGCGGTCGCCGTCGAAGCCGTGGCCACCGACCCCCATTCCGCGGCCATCCTGCAGGTGCCCGACAACGCGGCCCTGCTGCTGATGGAACGACTGACCCACCTCGACGACGGACGACCCGTCGACCTCGAGTACATCCGGATGCGCGGTGACCGAATCACACTGCGCAGCAACTTGATCAGAGGATGACATGGCCCAGGTGAACCAACGCGTCGACGTACCCGTGACCATCGACGAATCGCTGTGCATCGAGGGATGCACGCTCTGCGTCGAGATCTGCCCACTGGACTCACTGGCCATCAACCCGGAGAACGGCAAGGCGTTCATGCACGTCGACGAGTGTTGGTACTGCGGGCCGTGCGCAGCACGCTGCCCCACCGGCGCCGTCACCGTGAACATGCCCTACCTCATCCGCTGACCCCCGACAGGACCCCTCATGAAACGCGCACTCGCCGTACTGCTGGCCGCCGCCACCGCGACGTCGCTGGCCGCCTGCTCGCTGGGTTCTCAGACCGGCTCCGCCGACACCGTCCGGGTCGTCGTCGGCTACCAGTCCAAGACCATCAACACCGTCACCGCGGGAACGCTGCTGCGCGCCAAGGGTTTCCTGGAGCATCGCCTCGACGACATCACCAAGAGCACCGGCGTCGACTACGCCGTGGAGTGGCAGGACTACGACACCGGCGCTCCGATCACCGCGCAGATGGTCGCCGAGAAGATCGACATCGGTTCGATGGGCGACTATCCGCTGCTGATCAACGGTTCGAAGACCCAGGCCAACGAGCGCGCACGCACCGAACTGGTGTCGGTCACCGGATACAGCCCGACCGGCGCGCTGAACATGATCGTCGTCCCGCCGGACTCGCCGGCGCGTACCGTCAGCGACCTGCGAGGCCAGAAGGTTTCGGCCAGTGTGGGTTCGGCAGGTCACGGAACGCTCGTCCGCGCGCTCGACAACGCCGGCATCGACCCGGCATCCGGCGTCGAGGTGCTCAACCAGCAACCGCAGGTGGGCGCCTCTGCGCTGGAATCCGGCCAGGTGCAGGCACTCTCGCAGTTCGTCGCCTGGCCCGGCCTGCTCGCGTTCCAGGACAAGGCCAAGCTGCTCTACGACGGCGCCGAGGGTGACTACCCGACCTTCCACGGTGTGGTGGTCCGCCACGACTACGCCGGCCGCCACCCCGAGGTGCTCGACGCGTTCCTGCAGGCGCAGCTCGACGCGACCGAATTCCTCAACGACAATCCACTGGCGGCCGCCGAACTGGTCGCCGAGAGCAGCGGGTTGCCGCCGGAGGTGGTCTACCTCTACAACGGCCCCGGCGGCACCAGCTTCGATCCCACGCTCAAGCCCTCACTGGTGCAGGCGCTCAAGGGTGACGTGCCCTACCTGCAGTCCATCGGTGAGTTCGCGCCGCTGAACATCGACGGCTTCGTCGCCGACACCGCGCTGCGCAAGGCGTACACCGACCGCGGCCTCGACTACCAGGCCACCCTGGAGAGCACGGCGAACCCGTCGGCGCTGAGCGGCCGCGATCCGGTCTGCGACGTGGCCGTCACCGACGCCACGCCGGCCGGCGAACTGTGGATCGAGGGTGCCGAGAACACCCAGCCGGCCGCAGGCCCGGACTGCCTGCTCAAGGCCGTGCGCGCCGCTGAGGCCGACGGCAGGACCGTGCGCGCGGCCTACATCCCCGACACCGAGTTCGGCACCCGCTGGTTCGCCGACAAGTCGCTGTGGGTCCGAGACGGCGGCCGGCATCTGCCGTTCGCCACTGCCGCAGGCGCCGACCGCTACCTCGCCGCCCATCCCGCGGCCACCGTCGTGGACTACCGGCAGGCCCTGGCGGGGGCGGTATGACCACCCCGCCGGCGGTGCTGGCCGCCGATGCGCCGGTGTCGGCCGCTCGCCCG
>NZ_BCRS01000097.1 GCF_001552715.1 Mycolicibacterium vaccae NBRC 14118 = CIP 105934
CGCGGAGAAGCTGTTCGCGGCGGTGGTGGTGCTGTGGCTGGCGGCGACGACGGCGTTCGTCGCGGTGCACCTGTCACCGGGTGATCCGGTCACGCTACTGATGGGCGAGTTCGACACCCCGGAGTTGCGGGCCACCATCGAAGCGCAGTGGGGCCTGGACAAGTCGCTGTTGGTGCAGTACTTCGACTTCCTGACCCGACTGGTGCAGGGCGACTTCGGCATGTCCTACGTCCAGCGGGCCCCGGTCGCCGACATCCTGTTCAGCCACCGGCTGGTCGCCAGCGCCCAGCTCACCGGCGCCGCCACGCTGATCGCCATCGTCGTGGCCCTGGTCCTGTCGGTGACCACGGCAGGCCGCAAGGGTATCGGGACGCGCATCACCTACCTCGGCGAGCTCACCTTCGCGTCCATCCCGACCTTCTGGCTCGGCATCGTGTTCATCACCGTGCTGTCGTTCCAGCTGGGTCTGCTGCCGGTGGTCGGCGGGTCGAAGCTGGAGAACCTCATCCTGCCCAGCCTGACTCTGGGGCTGCCGCTCGCCGCGGTGCTGTCCCAGGTGCTGCGCGAGGGGATCGAGAAATCCCTCGAACAGCCCTACGCCGTCACGGCTTTGGCGCGCGGCATCTCCCCGTGGCAGCTCAAGATCCGGCACGGGCTGCGGCACGCGCTGATCCCGGCGGCCACGCTGGCCGGCTGGTCGGTCGGCGGCATGCTCACCGGCACCGTGATCGTCGAGCAGGTGTTCGGCAGGCCCGGCATCGGGCAGGCCACCGTGGTCGCGGTGACCCGGCAGGACGTGCCGGTGGTGCTGGGCATCACGCTGCTGGCCGTCGCGCTGTACGTCGCGGTCAACACCATCGTCGACATCGTCTACCTGTGGATCGATCCCCGGCTGCGGGTGCGTTGAGATGGCGTCTATCCACCACAGAACCACTTCCGCGTTCCCCGGACGCTCCCTGTCCTCCGGCCTGACCGGCTTCCGGCACACGGGGCTGCTGATCGCGGTGTCGATTCTGGCGTTGCTGGTGCTCGCCGTGGTGTTCCCCGGGCTGTTCACCGGGCGCGACCCGCTGGCCAGCAACATGTCGAACGCGTTGGCCGCGCCCAGTTTCGAGCACATCTTCGGTACCGACCACCTGGGTCGCGACGTGTGGTCACGGGTCGTGCACGGCGCCCGGTACTCGATCCTGATCGGGGTGGCCTCCACCGCGCTGGCCGTGGTGATCGGCGTGCTGCTCGGCCTGATCGCCGGAGTCTCGCACCGCCGCGTCGACGAAGCGATCTCGCGGGTGTTCGACGCCGTCGGCGCATTCCCCGACCTGCTGTTCGCACTGATGCTGATCACGCTGATCGGCCCCGGCACCGGAAACGTCATCGCGGCCATCGCGATCGCGTCGGCGCCGCGCTACGGCCGCGTGGTGCGCGCCGAGACGCTGCGGGTCCGCGAATCGGATTACGTCGCGCAGTCGCGGCTCGCCATCGCCTCCGCGGCGCGGCGCACTGTCCGGCACGTGCTGCCCAACGCGCTGGGCACAGTGCCGGTGCTGGCCACCCTCGGGATCGGGACCGCGATCATCGGCGCGGCCGGGCTGAGCTTCCTCGGGTTCGGCCCGACTCCGCCGCTGCCGGAATGGGGTTCGATGCTGTCGGACGCGCGGCAGGACCTGCGCATCGCCTGGTGGGTCGGGTTCTTCCCGGGCCTGTTCATCACCATCACCGTCGTCAGCGTGTCGATCGCCGGACGCAACCTGCAGCGCCGCTTCGAGCGGAGGGGGCAGTCATGACTATCGCCGCGTCCGCGGAAACCAGCGTGGCCACCCCGCCGCAGGGCCGCACCGGAGACGTCCTCGTCGACGTCGCCGGGCTCACCGTGTCGTTCGACAGTGTGCGCGCCGCCGACGGCACCGCGCTGCCGGTGGTGTCCGATGTCGACTTCACTCTGCGCCGTGGCCGCGTGCTCGCGATCGTCGGCGAGTCCGGCTCCGGCAAGTCGGTGACCGCGCGCACCCTGGTCGGGCTGGCCGGTGCGGGAAGCCGTATCGAGGCCACCGCGCTCGACATCCACGGCGTCGACGCCCGGGGATACCGCGACAAGGACTGGCGCACGGTGCGCGGCGCGCAGATCGGCTTCGTACTGCAGGACGCACTGACCTCACTGGACCCGCTGCGCACCGTGCAGGCCGAAGTGGCCGAGGCGCTGCGGGTGCCCCGCCGCGAACGTGTCGCCGCCGTCGAGGAACTGCTCGACTCGGTCGGCATCCCGGACCCGCCGTACCGGCGCAAGAACTACCCACACCAGTTGTCCGGAGGGCTGCGGCAGCGCGCGCTGATCGCGTCCGCGCTGGCCGGGCACCCCGACGTGCTGATCGCCGACGAACCGACCACCGCGCTCGACGTCACCGTGCAGGCCCGCATCCTGGGGTTGCTGCGCACCCTGGCCGACGACGGCCGCGCAGTGCTGCTGATCAGCCACGACCTGGCCGTGGTGTCCCAGGTCGCCGACGACGTGATCGTGATGCACAACGGCCGCGTCGTCGAACGCGGTCCGGTCGCCGACGTGATCGGGAATCCGCAGCACGACTACACCCGCCGACTGGTCGCCGCCGTCCCCGGCCGCGACACCCGGGGCCGCCGGCTCAGCGACCCGGAAGCGCCTGCACCGCAACCTGTCCCTGTAGGTCCGCAGATCGTCGCCGACATCGCCGGCGTGGGCAAGTACTACCGGCAGGGCCGCAGGCAGCAGTTCACCGCCGCCGAGGACGTGACGTTCGCGATCCGCCGCGCCGAGATCGTCGGCCTGGTCGGCGAATCCGGCTCCGGCAAGTCCACCGTCGCGCGCATCGTCACCGGGCTGCTGGCCCCCGACGCCGGGCACGTCGAGATCGACGGGCGCCGCTGGACCGGCCGCCGCGGCCACGAGGGACCGCGCCTGGGCGCGGTGCAACTCGTCGCACAGGACTCCGTCGGCTCGTTCGACCCGCGCTACACGGTGCGCGAGATCATCGCCGAGACCGTCGCTCTCGGGCACCACGGCCGGGCGGAACGCGACGCCCGGATCCGCGAGCTTCTCGATCTGGTGCACCTGCCCGCCGGTGTCATCGACCGGCATCCCCGCTCGCTGTCCGGTGGTCAGCGCCAGCGGGTGTCGATCGCGCGGGCCCTCGGGTCCGACCCCGACCTGCTGGTCTGCGACGAGGCGGTGTCCGCGCTGGATGTGTCCATCCAGGCGCAGATCCTCGACCTGCTGCTGGAGATCCGTGCCGCACGAAACACCGCGCTGCTGTTCATCTCCCACGACATCGGTGTGGTGCACCACGTCGCCGACCGGGTGTTGGTGATGCACCGCGGCCGCGTCGTCGAGGAGGGCACCGCCGACGAGGTGTTCGACACCCCGCGTGACCCGTACACGCAGGCCCTGCTCAAGGCGGTGCCGGCACTGTGAGCGAGCGAACGATTGGGCCCCTGTGAGCTGTCTGCACTCCTGTTCCTGTTGCGCCTGAGCGCATCGCGGGCCTTCGAAACCCCTTGCCCACCCTGCGCCCAACCCCTTCGACCACCCGGCGGCACACGGTGTGCTGCCCACTTGAGAAATGGAACCTGGACATGTCCCGTTGGAGAAACCCCGTGAACCCGGTGTTGCGGTGGGTCGTACTCGCCGTGGCCGCGCTATTGGCGCTGACCGCGTGCGGCAGTGAGACGAGCAGCGGTGGCGGAAACGGTGAGCCGGTGCACGGCGGCACCCTGACCGTCGCGCAGGCCGACTACCCCGAAGAAGGACTGAACCCGCACGTACGCGGCTGCTGCGTCGAGGTGCAGGTGCTGCGCAACGCCTTTGACAGCCTGGTCGCGATCGACTACGACGAGTCGATCCACCCGTGGCTGGCCGAGAACTGGGACCGCTCGCCCGATGGGCTGGCCTACACGTTCACGCTGCGCAAGGACGTGAAGTTCCACGACGGTGAGCCGTTCAACGCCGCGGCGGTGAAGGCGAACTTCGACAAGATCATCACCGACAAGGAGTACGCGCCGTCCACGGCGAAGAGCACGTTCCAGAATCTGGTGGCCACCGAGGTCGTCGACGAGTACACCGTGCGCACCGTGCTGTCGGAGCCGACCGCCAACTGGCTGAACACGCTGGCGTCGATCCAGGGCGCGCAGATCTCGCCGAAGTCGCTGGAGAACCCGGACGCCGCCGCCGGCGGTGTCGGCATCGCGGGCACCGGGCCGTTCGTCCTGTCCGAGGTGGTCGAGGGCGCCGAGCTGCGGTTCACCCGCAACGAGGACTACAAGTGGCCGTCGGCGCTGGCCAAGCACGAGGGCCCGGCCTACCTCGACGAAATCGCGGTCAAGATCGTCCCTGAGCCGAATGTGCGCGCGGGTCTGCTGAGTTCGCGTGAGGTCGACGCGATCGCGCAGGTCGCGCCCGCCGATATCGACCAGTTCGACGGCGTCGAGGGTTTCCAGTTCGAGTGGAAGCCGTCCAATGTGTCGCCGTACTCGCTGTACTTCAACGTCACCGGCGACAACACCAAGGACGTCCGCGTCCGGCGTGCGCTGCGCGAAGCGGTCGACCTGAACCCGATCATCGACACGGTGCTGCAGGGCAGCTCGGACCGCGCGTGGAGCATCGTCGGACCGCAGAGCCCGTTCTACGACGCCAAGTACGAGAACGCCTACGGCGGCAACGTCGACGAGGCCAACAAGCTGCTCGACGAGGCCGGTTGGACCGGCCGCGACAGCGACGGCTACCGCACCAACGCGGCGGGGCAGCGCCTCACCGTCCGGCTGATCGCGACCGAGCCGAAGCCGCCGCTGTCGACCGTGCTGGAGGCCTACCAGGCGGAGGCGCGCATCAACGCCGGCATCGATGTCGACCTGCAGTTCCGCGACGAGGGCACCGTGGACGTGGTCCGCGAGACCAACGCCTACGAGGCGTTCCCCCGCGCGGTCGGCGGCGTCGACATCGGCGTGGTGCTGGAGAAGATTTACGAGACCGGCGGCGCGATCAACGGCCCGAAGCTGGAGGACCCGCAGGTCGACGGCTGGCTCGCCGACGGGCGCACCGCGCTCGAGCAGGACGACCGCAAGGCCGCCTACGACAAGATCGCCCAGTACGCGCTGATCGACCAGGTCACCACGCTGCCGCTCTACACCGAGCGCTACAACGCGGCCGCGACCAGCCGGGTCCACGAGATCGAGCGGTGGCTCGACGCGCCGCGCGGCATGGTCAGCTTCTCGGCCTACGACACCTGGTTGGGCGATGACGCGAATTCCTGAGTTCGGGATCTTCTTCCGCCTCAACGACACCGCGGCTGATCCCGTCCGGCAGTATCACGACGGGCTCGATCTGATCGAGCACGCGGAGAAGCTGGGTCTGTCGACGGCATGGATCACCTCCCACCACTTCCGCTCGGACAAGGGCACCATCGCGTCGCCGCTGGTGTTCCTGGCCGCGGCGAGCCAGCGCACGAGCACCATCAAGCTCGGCGCCGGCGTCGTCGTGATCACGCTGGAGAATCCGATCCGGGTGGCCGAGGATGCGGTGATCGCCGACGCGCTCTCCGGTGGCCGGCTGCAGCTGGGTCTGGGTTCGGGGCTGGAGGACTGGGCGTTCGGACCGTTCGGCGTCGACTGGGACGGCCGGCTACGGGTGTACGCCGACAAGGTCGCGCGGCTGCGGAAGATCCTCGACGGCGACGACCTCGGCGGCGGTCGCCGGCTGTATCCGCCGGCCGGGTCGCTGCGGCAGCGGCTGTGGCGGGTGGCCAGCGATCCGGAGCACGCCCGGGAGATCGGCCGGGTCGGCGACAACCTGCTGTTGCGTTCGTCGAAAGCCCTGACCTTCGAGGGCAACCTGCGCAGGCACAGTGCGGCGATCGACGCATTCCGGTCGAATGCCACTGCCGTACAACGGATCGCGGCGTCGCGCACGGTTATCGTCGCCGAGACCGTGGCGGAGGCCCGGAAGCTCGCGGGCCAGGCCGCGATCGACCTGCATGTCAAGCAGGGCAACGGCGAGCCGTGGTACGGCGATCCGGAACTGGTGGCCGACCGGTTGCGCAACGACCCCGAACTCGATCACGTCGACGAGGTGCTGCTGCAGGTGGCTCCGGCGAAGCTGACGCTGGCGCAATGGAAGGCGAGCCTGGACCTGACCGTGACGGAGGTGCTGGACCCGGTGCGCAGGGAGAGGCGGTCGTACGCCGGGATCCTGCGATGACGACCCTGCGCCCGGGTGCCGAACACGTCGACGCGGCCTGGCTGGCGCAGCGCCTGCCTGCCACGTCGTCGAAAGACCTGGGGCACGGACTGGCCCGGCTGATCGACGGCGGCGAGCTGCCACCGGGAGCGCATCTGCCCACGATCCGCGACTTCGCCCGCGCCGCCGGTGTCAGTCCGGGCACCGTGATGACGGCCTGGAGCCGGGTCCGGGACTCCGGGCGGCTGCACACCCGCCGCCGTGGCGGCACCGTCGTCGCCGACCTGCACCGCCCGGCCCCGGCCGCGCACCCAACCGTCGGCTGGTCGCACATCGAGATGGCGCTGGTGGCACCAGATCCCGCACTGCAACCCGACCTCGGCCCGGCACTCGCCGAGGGGCTCCGCGGCACCCCCGACCTCCACAACCCCGAACGGGCCTACATCAGCGACCGGCTTCGGCGCAGCGTCGAGGGCAGCTGGCCGTTCGACGCGCAGGCGTGGAACTGTGTCGGCGGCGGCAGCGAGGCGGTGGTGCTGGCGACCGCGGCCGCCGCGTCGGGCGGGCCGATCGGCGTCGAGGAACCCGTCAGCCCCGGCTATCTCGACGTGTTGCGCCAGCTCGGCATCGAGGCGATCGGGGTGCGGGCCGACGAGCACGGCCCGACCGTGGCGTCGGTCCGGTCGGCGGTGCGCGCCGGTGCCACGGCGCTGGTGCTGCAGCCCAGCGGCGCGTACGCCGTCGCCGGGGCGCTGAGCACGGGACGGGCCGCCGAGCTCGCCGCCGCCGTCGGCCCGCACACCTGGGTGGTCGAGGACGACAGCGCGGGCCCGCTGGCGGCGACCGAGCCGGCGTCGCTGGGTGTGCATCTGCCCGACCGGGTGCTGCGGATCCGTAGCTACTGCAAGGCGTTCGGGATCGATCTGCGCTCCGCGGTGCTGGGTGGCAGCGCCGAGCTGATCGAACGCACGGTGCGGCTGCGCAGCTTCGGGATGGCCTCCAACAGCCGGGTGCTGCAGAACGCGCTGGCGCATCTGATCGTCGACCCCGACACCGAACTCGCGATGACGCGGGCCCGCAGCCGCTACCGGCTGCGGCGGCATGGGGCGTTGGCCGCGTTCACCGCGGCCGGCCTGCACGCGTCGGCGAGCCCCGACGGCTTCGTCGTGTGGGTCCGGGTGCCCGACGAGACGTCGGCATTGATCAACCTCGCCCGACAGGGGATCGTCGCGGCGGCGGGCGCCAAGTCGTTCGTCACCACCGGCGAACCGCTGCTGCGGTTCTCGGTGCTACAGCTGCCGGAGGACCGTGAGCGGGTGGACGACCTCGCCGCGGCGGTGCGGGCAGCGGTCAACTCCGCCGACCGCGAGTACTTCGACTAGTCAGATCACAGCTGCACGCCGCGGGTGAGTGCGCCGTCGACGAGCAGGTTGGTTCCGGTGATGAAACCGGCCGCCTGGCTGGACAGGAACACCACCGCGTTGGCCACCTCCTGCGGGGTGGCCATCCGTCCGGTCGGGTTCAGCGCCAGTGCCGCGGCGAACAGTTCCGGATCGTTCTCCTCGATCGACGGCCAGACGCCACCGGGAAAATAGGTGTTGCCGGGGCTGACGGTGTTGGCGCGCACGCCTTTTCCGGCCAGTTGATAAGCCAGGCCCTGGGTGTAGTGGATGATCGCGGCCTTCATCGTGCCGTACGGGCCCGCGGCGAAATCGATCTCGCGGCCCGACACGCTGGAGATCGTTACGATCGACGCGGCGTCGGACTCCAGCAGATACGGAAGCGCCGCGTCGACCAGACCCACCGTGCCCATCAGGTCGACCTCGAACGAGGCGCGCCAGTTCTGCGGTGACTCCGGGATCGCGAGCGCGCTGACGTTGGCCACCACGCCGTCGAGCCCGGAGAACCGGTCCGCGGTCGCGTTCACCCACGCCTCGACGGCCGCGCCGTCGGCGACGTCGATCGCGGCGCCCACCGCGGTCGCGCCGTCCGCGGTCAGCTCGGCCTGCGCGTCGGCCACCGCGTCGGCGGTGCGCGCGCAGAAGGCGACCGAGGCGCCTTCGGCGAGCAGGCCCTCGACCACTGCGCGGCCGATGCCGCGGGTGCCGCCCGTGACGACGAAACGCTTACCTGAGAGTCCGAGATCCATGCAGTCCTCCTAGTAGTTGACGGTGCCCAATGACCTTGCTGCCGAACGCAGTTCGGTGTGGATACCGCCGTATGCGGATGCTGCCGGCAGCAACCGCTTGTCGATCTTGGTGACTGAGCTGTAGTTGGTGTCGACGACGTTGGCGATCGGCGCGAGCGAGATCTGGGTGAGCAGCTGGTAGGCGTCCAGGCGGTCCAGGCCGTAGAGCTCGCCCAGCCAGGTGATCATCTCCACCTGTCCGGCCCGCCACGCCTCCTCCAGCGGCCGGCCCGACCCGACACACATCAGATGGGTGTCGGTCTCCAGCCGCGGCCACGCCGGCCCGCCGCCCTTGACCAGGTCGACGATCGCGGTGACGTGCATGGCGCCCTCCACCGCGGTCCCGCACGACTCGCCCTCACCCTGGCGGTAGTGCCCGTCGCCGAGCGAGAACAACGCACCGGGGACGTTGACCCGCAGAAAGCACGTCGCACCCGTCGTCATCTCGGGGGTGTCCATGTTGCCGCCGAATGCGTCGGGCACCAGCGACGTGCGCACCTCACGGCGCGCCGGCGCCACCCCGACCGTGCCCAGCATGGGGTTCGACGGCAGCGCCACGCTGAAGTCGCTGCCCTTGGCGTCGAACGCCAATGTCTTTGCCGCCGAGTCGTATTCGTATATCCAGGTACGCTCGGGCAGCGGCTCCTGCAGCGTCGGGTTGACCGGGATGCTGGTCAGGCCGCCGAAGAACGGGATCAGAGTGGACGCGCCCCAGGTGCGCGCCGGGGTCAGGTCGACCAGGTGCACCGCCAGCGTGTCGCCGGGTTCGGCGCCCTCGATCCAGAACGGGCCGGTCTGCGGGTTGAGGTCCTCGGTGCCCAGTGCCGTCGACGCGACGTCGTCGGCGCTGGTGATGCGGCCGCCGTAGGCGTCCTCGGTCCACAACGTCAGCACCGTGCCCGGGCGGATCCGTCGCACCGGTTCCGCGCCGCCGAAGGTGAAGCTGAACTGATCGGCGGTCGGGACGAAGGTGACGTGGTCCATGCCGACCATCCTGGCCCGGCGACGGCCCGGCCGCCATACGATCGACGACATGGGCGACCAGAGGGCCCGAAAGAGTGGGGATCAGACATGGCGAAGATGACCGAGGACGAGCGTGAGCAGTACCTCGCCGGCGTGCACATCGGGGTGATCGCGGTCGAGCGGCCGAGCCGCGCCCCGCTGTCGGTGCCCATCTGGTACGACTACCGGCCCGGCGGTGAAGTGCTCCTGTGGACGGACGCGGACACGGTCAAACACAAGCTGATTCGGGATGCGGGCCGATTCGCCATCACCGTCCAGGACGAGCAGCCGCCCTACAAGTACGTCACCGCCGAGGGCGACGTGACCGGCATCGGTCCCGCTCAGGACGCCGAGGTGCGGGCGCTCGCGGTGCGCTACCTCGGGGAGCAGGCCGGGGGACAGTTCGCCGACGAGAACCTGACGCCGACCTCGATCGTCATCCGGATGCGTCCGCAACACTGGCTGAGCACGGATTACTCGAAGTAGGTCCCGCACGGACGTTCGATCTGAGAACGTCTCATCGTGCATTCGCAAGCAGTTTCCGTCGTGGTCGCCGCGCTGCTCGTGGCAGGGTGCGGCGGAGCCCAGCAGTCGGCCCCCTCCGATCAACCGTCGGCGAAGGTGTCCGCCGACTCCGGGGAGCGCGCCGAGGCCGGCGGCAACGGCCGGATGATCGTCACCTACGAAGACGCGGGCACCCCCGAGGCCGAGAACGGTCGCGCGCTGTTGCAGGACAACACGGTGCTCGAAGACCTCGCCGACGACATCAACCTGTCGCTGGCGTTGCCCCACGACGTCGCGCTGATCGGCGCCCAGTGCGATGAGGCCAATGCGTATTGGGATCGCGACGCCTCCAGCATCACGATCTGCTACGAGAACGCCGACCTGGCCGAGTACGTCTTCGCCGAGGCCGGCGACCCGGATCCGATAGCGTCAGCGGTCAATTCGGAGTATGCGACGTTCTACCACGAGGTCGGTCACATGGTGATCAGCCTGTACAACCTGCCGGTCACCGGCCGCGAAGAGGACGTGGCCGACCAGCTCGCCGCCTACGTCCTGCTCGCCGAGGGGGAGGACGGCACCATCGATCCCGTGTCGGTGCAGGCCGTCAAGGACTACGCCCGCACGTTCGGTGCGGCCGGCGACGCGCGCACCGAACTCGGCAACGACGACTTCGCCGATGTCCACTCGCTGGATGAGACCCGCAATATCAACCTGCAGTGCTGGATCTACGGCGCCGACCCGGAGTCCAATGCCGACCTGGTCGGCGCCGAGCTTCCCCAGCAGCGGGCCGACGGCTGCTCCGACGAATGGACGCAGCTGCAGAACGCCTGGGCGACGCTGCTGGAGCCGCACTTCAAGTAGCCGCGGTCAGCCCGCCGGTGCCGGTGGTGGCGGCGCGGGCGCCGGAGGCGGCGGGGGTGGGGGCGGCGGTGCGAGCAGTCGCACGATGTCGGCCTTCATTGCCTGCAACTGAGCACCCCAGTACCCCCAGCTGTGGGTGCCGTTCGGCGGGAAGTTGAACACCGCGTTGCGCCCGCCGGCGGCGAGGTACTTGTCGCGGAACTCCTTGTTGGTGCTCAGCGTGATGGTCTCGAGGGAGCCGGCACTGACACTCCTGCCGAAGTCACCGCCGGAGTCCAGGTCGGACGTCACCCCGTTGCCGCAGTAGATCCACAGCGCGGTGCGGTTGGCGACGAGCCGGTTGATGTTCAGCATCGGGTCCGCCCGCAGCCAGGCCGGCGAGCCGGGCTTGCCCCACATGTCGAACGAGTCGAAGCCGCCGGCGTCCTGCATCGCGATGTCGATCAGCGGCGGCCACAGCTTCTGTGACGGCGCCAGATACCCCGACAGCGACGCGGCGAACTTGTACTGGCGGGGATGCCAGGCCGCCATCGTCAACGCCGCACTGCCCGACATCGACAGCCCGACAACCGCATTGCCGAACGGATCCTGGCCCCGGTGGGCGGCCAGCCACGTCGGCATCTCGTTGGTCAGGAAGGTCTCCCATTTGTAGGTGAGCGTGCCGGCGTGGTTCTTGGCGGGCCGGTACCAGTCGGCGTAGAAGCTGGACTGCCCGCCGACCGGCATGATCACCGACACCCCGGACTCGTGGAACCACTCGAACGCCGCGGTGTTGATGTCCCAGCCGTTGAAGTCGTCCTGGGCGCGCAGGCCGTCGAGCAGCAGCACCGAATGGGGCCCGCCGCCCTGGAATTCGACGCGGATGGTCCGTCCCATCGACGGAGACGGGATGTCGAGTTGTTCGATCGGCAGTCCGGGCCGGGAGAACGCCTGGGCCGCCGGCGGGTTGCTCACCGTCAGCAAGCCGGCGGCAAGCAGCAGCGCGACGGCGAGGCGCGCGAAGAACATCACGCGCGCGAAGTTAACAGCGCTCGGTGGACGGGAGACACGGGCGCGCAGGGGAGGTGACCGCCTTGTTATCGACTCATGACCCCGCCGAGATTGCACCCAGCGTGCGCTTTCAGCCCGAGGGGGCGCGTGGAATGCGGTTTCGGCGGGTGAGCAGCACGGGGGACTGGGCCATGAATCGCGGTGTGGTGCCCCGGTGTTCGTCGGCGGCGTGCACGGTCAGGGCGTGCAGCAGGTACATGTCGCCGGGGTGTCCGGTCGCATGCCGGACGGGGCGGTGCGCACTGGCCGCGTCGACGAGCGCGCCGGCGGTCGCCGCGTCCAG
This sequence comes from Mycolicibacterium vaccae NBRC 14118 = CIP 105934, assembly GCF_001552715.1. Classification (GTDB taxonomy): domain Bacteria; phylum Actinomycetota; class Actinomycetes; order Mycobacteriales; family Mycobacteriaceae; genus Mycobacterium; species Mycobacterium vaccae. The sequence goes on from NZ_BCRS01000097.1 coordinate 12,088, forward strand.
GTTCTGGTCGCCGAGTGCGGCGGCGGCGTCGCGGTGGGAGCCCACCCGGATGCGCGTCGGTGCGTCGTCGGCCGTCACCTCCGACAGCAGCGTCAACACCAGCAGGGTCTGGGGGCGGCCGGTGACCACCCATGTCCCGTCGGGAAGCTCGGTGTTCAGGTCGACGTGCCAACCGCGGTCGTCGGCGGGCGGCGTCACCGGGAATCGGACGGGGATGTTGCCCAGCGCGCCGCGCGGCACCCAGCCACCGGCCCCGCAGAGTTCGTCGAGCGCCTCCGTCAGCACCGCGCTGCGCGCGATCTGCCCGAGGGGGCCTTCCCCGGTCAGATCCGCCGTCCACAGCACCGGTCGAGTCCATGTCGACGGGTCGTCCGGGGACGCCGCCAGCCCGCGCCACAGCAGCGCGCGGGCCGCGTCGGCGAGTTCCCTCGGCGCGGCGCCGTCGAGCTTGACGAACCCGTCGGCGGCGAACGCAGCGGCATCGACCATGCGGTCACAGTGGCACAGCCCCCGGATTGCGCGCCAAGGGTTTTCCCCCGCCGAGATTGCATTCAGCGCGCGAATTTCCGGACTTGACGCGCGTGGAATGCGGTTTCGGCGGAGGTCAGTCCAGGCCGACCGACATCGGGCCGACACCCCAGATCTCGTCGCAGTACTGCCGGATCGCGCGGTCGGAGGAGAACTTGCCGCTGCGCGCGGTGTTGCGGATCGACATCCGCGACCACGCGTCCCGGTCCAGCCACACCCGGCTGACCTCGTCCTGGCAATCCACGTAGGCGCGGTAGTCGGCCAGCACCAGGAACGGGTCGTGGTGCAGCAGGTTGTCCACGATCGGGCGCAGCACCTCGGTGTCGCCCTGGGTGAACTCACCGCGGGCGATCAGCTCCAGCACCGCCGCCAACTCCGGATCGGACTCCACATGGGCCATCGGGTGGTAGCCGTCGGCCTTGACCCTCTCGACCTGGCTCTCCGTCAGCCCGAACAGGAAGAAGTTCTCCGACCCTGCCTCCTGCCGGATCTCGACGTTGGCGCCGTCGAGCGTCCCGATCGTCAGCGCGCCGTTGATCATGAACTTCATGTTCCCGGTGCCCGAGGCCTCCTTGCCCGCCGTCGAGATCTGCTCGCTCAGGTTGGCCGCCGGATACACCAGATGCGCGGTCTTGACGTTGAAGTTCGGCAGGAACACCACCTTCAGGAACCGGTTCACCTGCGGGTCGGCGTTGACCGTGTCGCCGACGGCGGTGATCAGCTTGATGATCCGCTTGGCCATGAAATAGCCGGGCGCGGCCTTGCCGCCGAAGATGAACACCCGCGGCGGGATCGCCAGCCCGGGGTTGGCCTTGAGCCGGTGGTACAGCGCGATGATGTGCAACACCATCAGGTGCTGGCGCTTGTACTCGTGGATCCGCTTGACCTGCACGTCGAACATCCAGGACGGATCGAGCTCGATGCCGGTGATCGAGTGCACATGCTCGGCCAGCCGGGACTTGTTGGCGCGCTTGACCTCCCGCCAACGGGCCCGGAACGCCGGGTCGTCGACGAACGACTCGAGGCCGCGCAGGCGGCCCAGGTCGGTCAGCCAGCCGGGCCCGATGGTGTCGTCGAGCAGCGCGCGCAGCCCCGGGTTGGACAGCGCCAGGAACCGTCGCGGCGTCACCCCGTTGGTGACGTTGCCGAAGCGCTCCGGCCACATCTCGTAGAAGTCCTTGAGGACGCTGGCCTTGAGCAGCTCCGAATGCAGCGCCGCGACCCCGTTGACGGCGTGGCTGCCGACGGTGGCCAGGTGCGCCATCCGCACGCTTTTTCCGCCGTCCTCGCCGATCAACGACATCCGGCGCACCCGCTCCTCGTCGCCGGGGAAACGGGCCCGCACCTCGTCGAGGAAACGTTCGTTGATCTGGTAGATCAGCTCCAGATGGCGGGGCAGCGCCTCGCCGAAGATGTGCAGCGGCCAGGTCTCCAGCGCCTCGGGCAACAGCGTGTGGTTGGTGTAGCCGAACGTGCGCACCGTCAGGTCCCAGGCTTCGTCCCAGCCGAGCTGATGCTCGTCGATGAGCAGCCGCATCAGCTCCGCCACCGCGATCGACGGGTGGGTGTCGTTGAGCTGGATGGCCCACTTGTCGGGCAGCGTGTGCAGCGGCAGGTGCGCCCGCTGCAGATGGATGTTCAGGATGTCCTGCAGCGAGCACGTGACGAAGAAGTACTGCTGCAGCAACCGCAGCCGCTTGCCGGCCTCCGGTTCGTCGTTGGGGTAGAGCACCTTGGACACGGTCTCGGAGATGACCTCCTCGTCGACCGCCTTGTAGAAGTCGCCGGTGTTGAACGCCTCCAGCGCGAAAGACTCGACCGCCCGCGCGCTCCACAGCGTCAGCGTGTTGCAGGTGTTGACGCCGTAGCCCTGCACCGGGGTGTCGTGGGAGACGCCCTTGAGCACCCGCTGGGGCACCCAGCGCACCCGCAGCCGGCCCGTGACGTCCTCATAGGTCTCGGTGTGCCCGCCCCAGTTGACGATGTAGCTGGCGTCCGGTTTGTCGATCTCCCACGGATTGCCGTGCACCAGCCAGTTGTCGGTCTTCTCGACCTGCCAGCCGTCGACGATCTCCTGGGTGAAGATGCCGAACTCGTAGCGGATGCCGTAGCCGATCGACGGGCGCTCGAGGGTGGCCAGCGAGTCCAGGTAGCACGCGGCCAGCCGGCCCAGGCCGCCGTTGCCCAGCCCCGGCTCGCCCTCGCAGGCCAGGATCACGTCGAGGTCCTGGCCGAGGTCGGCCAGCGCTTCGCGGGCCGCGTCCTCGATGCCGAGGTTGAGCAGGTTGTTGCCCAGCTGCGGGCCCATCAGGAACTCCGCCGACAGATAGCAGGTGACCTTCGCCGACAGGTCCAGCCAGTTCTGTGTGGTGCTCATCCAGCGCTTCTGCATCCGGTCCCGCACGGCCAGCGACAGCGCCTGGTAGTAGTGCTCGGGGGTCAGCACGGCGGCGGGCCGGGCGATCGAGTACATCAGGTGGTCTTTGACCGCGGCGCGCAGCGCGTCGGCGGTCAGGCCGGAGCGGGTCTGCCCGGTCGGCCCCATCGGGGCGCCGTTGATCTCCGCGGACGTGTCCGGGACGGGATTCACGACATCAGTCACTAGCTCTCCTGGGGTCGCAGACTCGGGGGTGCGGACCCGTCATTGTGTCGCGTGCGCATTTCCTATCCGGGTCCGGGATGTGAACGACACGTTCGCCCCCGTTTTCGGCAAAGGATTGCCGAGACATTATTGACGGGGTTGACTGTTTGAATGTCGAAGGGCTTGCAGTGCCGCTGACGGGCGGGACAACCCGCCTGCAGCACTGGGGTGCGCGCCTGCGCGCGGCCGACCTGCTGCCCCCTTTTTGGAGTCTGGTCGGCTGGACCGCCGCCGTGGTTCTGGCGTCCTCTCTGGTCCGCTGGCTGGCCTCGGTGGACGGCCGGACCTTCACGGTGGTGTGGCTGGCCGCCGCCCCGCAGCTGGTCGCGCTGCTGCTGGCGCACCGCAGGCACTGGCCCGCCTACCTGCTGACGTTCGCGTTCTTCCAGTACGTGCCGGCCTGGGTCCTGCTGGACCGGCAGCCGGAGCTGGCCGCGCTGTCCACGCTGAGCACCGTGGTGTTCGCCGCGGCGATGCTGCACTCCGACCAGGACTGGATCCACGGCCGCACCGACTCGCTGCGCAGCTGGCGCCGGTTCGTGCTCTACGCGGTGATCGTCGCGCCTGCGTTCGCCGGCACCATCGGGGCATTCAGTGTGCTGGTGCACCAGCAGGGACGCACCGACCCGAAGTCGCTGTGCATCGTCGCGCTGATCTGGTACCTCGCCGAGGCGGTCGGCATCGCATTCCTGGCGCCGGTGCTGCTGCGGTGGCAGCGGTACTGGCGCAGGCACACCTTCCGCCAGGTCTTCATGACGGGCGGCTTCACGCTGCTGATGGTGGCGCTGGGCACGGTCGCCGCCTACGAGGCGAACTTCGTGCTGATGTTCCTGACCGCGGTGCCCGCGCTGCTGGTGCTGATCGAGTTCGGGATCGCGGCGGCGTTCTGGCAGATGGCCGTCGGCGCGGTGATCCTGCTGAGCACCACGTTCGCCGGGATGGGGCCGTTCGCCGTCACGGCCGCCGACCCGACCGAGGCGATGATCCACACCCAGGTGTTCCTGCTCACCGGATACGCGATGGTGGTGCTGGTGGCCGCGGCGCTGGAGGAACGCAACCGGCTGACCGCGCTGGATCACGCCAGCCACGAGGTCTACGACATGGTCGCCGACCTCACCGGCGACCTGGTCATCGTCGTCGACCCCCGCGGTGACGTGCTGCACCACGCGTTCACCGGACACAGCAATCTCAACCTGCCTGCCGGGCGCATCAGCCGGCACCGGTGGCAGAACGAGGTGCACCCCGACGACCTGCACCTCCTCGCCGAACACTGGCTGTCCCCGGGCACCGGCGCGTCGCAGCCGTTCCGGATCAAGGCCCGCGACGGATCGTGGTGCTGGTTCGTGATGCATACACGGCGCGCCAGCAAAGGGCTTTCTGCGGCCGTGCTGCGCGACGTCACCCTGGAGCGCGAGGCCCAGGAGTCGCTGACCGACATGGCGAACTCCGACCCGCTGACCGGGCTGGCCAACCGGCGCGGCCTGACCCGGCGGGCCCGCGAGATCTGGCTGCACGCGCTGGAATTCGACGAACCGCTGACCGCACTGTTCATCGACGTCGACCACTTCAAGGCCTACAACGACCACTTCGGGCATCAGGCCGGTGACGTGTGCCTGCGCGAGGTCGGCGAGGTGCTCGCCCATCTCGCCGATCCCAGGACCTGCGTGGCGACCCGCTACGGCGGCGAGGAGTTCGCGGTGGTGCTGGCCGGGTGCGACGATCCGTACACGTTCGCGACCGGCCTGGCCGCGGCGATCCGCGCGCTGGCGATCACCCACCCGGGCTCACCGTCGGGGGTGGTCACCGTCAGCATCGGGGTCGCGACGGTCGCGCCGCGCGACGAGGTCCGCTTCGGCGGGGCCGACGCCGACGCCGCGGTCAGCGAGTTGCTCGACCGCGCAGACAAGGCGCTCTACGCGGCGAAATCACAGGGCCGCAACGCGATCTCGGTGGCCCACGACGACGCGCTGCTAGTCGGCGAGCATGTTCACCACACCGGTGAACACCCGCGGAAGACCGCCGGCGGCGGGCACGATGAGTGAGCGCATCGGTGAGGTCCCGGCCCGCAGCACCCCGGCGGTGAGCAGCCGGTAGCGGCGGGTGGCGTGCCGCCACTGATGTTCGTAGCCGGCGGGCCGGTCGGCGAGCACGCTGTCCACCAGTAACCGGGCCGCGGCGAACGCCAACCCCAGACCTTCGCCGGTGAGCGCATCGACGTAGCCGGCCGCGTCGCCGACCAGCAGCACCCGGCCCGCGACCCGGTTGCGCACCCGCTGACGCAGCGGTCCGGCAGCCCGGTCGGGCTCGTGCGGCAGACCCTCGAGGCGTTCCCGCAGCGCCGGAAACGCCTCAAGGTGACTCTCGAAACCGCCCTGCCGGGACGTCAGAATCGCGATCCCCACGCAGTCGTCGGCCACCGGCGTCACATACGCCTCCCCGGTCCCGGGGTCACGCGACCAGTACACCTCGACGCGGTCGCTCCACGGCGCGACGGTGACATGACGCTTGAGGCCCCAGCGCCGGTCCCGTCCCGCAGGCTGACCCAGGCCGAGCGCGGCACGGATCGGGGAGTGCAGACCGTCGGCGGCCGCCAGGTAGCGGGCCCGGATCCCGTTCACGGTGACGGAGTCCGCATCCTGACTCAGCGCGCCGACCTTGTCGTGCACCAGGGTCACCCCGGCGTCGGCCGCGGCCTGCAACAGCGCGGCGTGCAGCGCGGTGCGGCGCACCCCGAGCCCGGCGCCGGACCCGAAACGTGCGGTGACACAGCGGCGGTGGTCGAAGTAGGTGACCCCGTGAAACGGCTTGCCCGCGGGCGTCGCGCCGAGCCGCCCCAGGTGGCGCACCGCGTGCGGCATCAGGCCCTCGCCGCAGGCCTTGTCGATCGGGCCGGCGCGCTTCTCGACCACCACGGTGTCCAGACCCGAGCGCGCGGCGTGGATCGCGGTGGCCAGGCCTGCCGGCCCGCCACCGGCGACGAGCAGGTCGATCATGCCGACTGCGATCGCGCGAGGGACTGTAAGGCCTTGTCCTCCACAGTGATCCGGGACCGCAGCAGGGCCGCGTTGAGCGCGGTGAACACCAGCGTGGTGATCCAGGCGCTGTGCACCAGCGGCAGCGCGATGCCCTCGACGACCACCGCCACGTAGTTGGGGTGGGTCAGGAAGCGGTACGGCCCGCCGGTGACGCGCCCGGCGCCCGGCACCACCACAACCCGGGTGTTCCACTGATGGCCGAGCGTGGTGATGCACCACCAGCGCAGCCCCTGGGCAGCCAGCACGAGCGCGAACATCGACCAGCCCAGGACCGGGACGAACTCCCGGTGCGCGGCCTCGAACAGGCAGGCCGCCAGCAGCCCGGTGTGCAGCGCCACCATCAGCGGATAATGGGACGCGCCGAACTCGACCCCGCCGCGTTCCCGGCTCCACTGCAGGTTTCGTTGTGAGACAACCAGTTCCGCGACGCGTTCGAAGGCGACGGCGGCGATCAGCACGGTGTAGGCGAGCATGTCGTCAGTTCCACCGCAGCAGCACGAGCTCGGCGCAGAAGCCCGGCCCCATCGCCATCAGCAGCCCGGTGCTGCCCGCGGGCGGCTCCTTGGCCCTGGTGTCGCGCAGCACGTGCAGCACCGACGACGAGGACAGGTTGCCGACCTCGGCCAGCGACCGCCAGGACAGCTCCAGTGCGCCGACCGGCAGGTGCAGCGTGTCGGTGACGGCCTCCATGACCTTCGGGCCGCCGGGGTGCGACACCCACGCGGCGATGTCGTCGACGGTCAGGTCGTGGTCGCCGAGGAAGTCGGCGACGTCGCCCTCGAGGTAATCCTCGATCAGCGCGGGCAGGTCCGGCGACAGGATCAGTTCGAAACCCGAACTGCCGACCCGCCAGCCCATCGTGTCCAGCGAGTCGGGGTACATGCGGCTGCGTGAGTCGAGCACCTCGGGTCCGGCGGCACCGATCTCCCGGGCCCGGTCGGCGCCGGCGGCGATGACCGCGGCGGCCCCGTCGCCGAACAGTGCGCTGCCGACCAGGCCGGCCATGGTCGGCCCGATCGCCGGGTAGGTCAACGAGCACAGCTCCACCGAGACCAGCGCGGCGATGTGGTCAGGTGCGCCGCGCAGGTAGTCGTGCATGCGCGCGATGCCCGCCGCCCCGGCCACACAGCCCAGCCCGAACAGCGGCACCCGCCGCACGTCGGCGCGCAGGCCCAGTTGTTCGGCGATGCGGGCATCCAGCGACGGCACGGCCACCCCGGTGACCGTGGTCGTCATGATCATGTCGAGATCGGTGGGCTGGAGCCCGGACTCGTCGAGCGCGGCGGTCAGTGCCGCACACCCGAGGGTGAGGGCGTGCTCCAGGTACAGGTCGTTGGCCTCGCCGAAGTCGGCCAGCTCCGGGTAGCGCTCCAGCGGGAGCACGAAGTGGCGGGTGTCGACCTTGGCGTGCTCGTGCAGTGCGCGCACCACCTTCTCCGACTGGGCGAACGCCGGGAGCCCGACGAACTGGTCGGTGATCTCGGCCTGGGAGTAGCGGTGGGGCGGCAGCGCGCCCTGCACAGCGGCGATGACGCTGGTCTGGCTGTTCATGAGGTGATCCGTTCAGGGTGGGGGACTTCGGGTTCGGGAAGGGGTGCCTCGGCGAAGCCGAGACGTGCGTGCACGCGGGTGAGCCACCGAGGCGCCCACCAGTTGCGTCCGCCCATCAGGCGCATGAACGCCGGGACGAGCACCATCCGCACCAGGGTGGCGTCGACCAGGACGGCCAGGGTCAGCCCCAGCCCGAACATCCGCATGAACGACACGCTGGCGGCGATCAGCGCGGCGAACGAGATGGACATGATCAGTGCGGCCGCGGTGATGGTGCGTCCGGTGTGGGCGATGCCCAGTGCCACGGACTCATCGGAATCGCCTGTTCTGAGCCAGAACTCGCGGATGCGCGCGACGAGGAAGACCTCGTAGTCCATCGACAGCCCGAACGCGATGCAGAACAGCAGCACCGGCATGTTCGCCACCAGCGTGCCCGTCGGGGTGGTGCCCAGGCCGGACAGGTGCCCGTCCTGGAAGATCCACACCAGCGCGCCGAATGCGGCGGAGAGCGAGAGAGTGTTCAGCACAAGGGCTTTGAGGGGCACGACCACGCTGCCGGTGAGCAGGAACAGCAGGACGAACATGATGACCGCGATCAGCCCGAGGACCACCGGCAGTGTGGAGATGATCGCCGCCACACTGTCGCGGTTGATCTGCGCGGTGCCGGTCATCTGCACCTCGCGCCCGTCCGGGCCGGCCACCGCGTGCAGCCGGTCCAGCTGGGCCTCGGAGGCGTCGGAGAACAGCGGCGCGTCGCTGGCCACGGTCAGGAAGATGCTGCCGTCGCGTTCGCCGGCCGGTGCCGACGGCGGACCGGCCCTGGTCCCGTCGACGAACGTGCCGGTCGGCGCGGAGACCGCGGGCACGTCGGGCACCCGCGACAGCTCGGCGGCGTAGGCCGACAGGTCGGCCGCGCTCAGCCCCGCGCTGTCGGGCAGCACCACCGTCACCGCCGTGTCCACGTTGCCTGCGGTGCCGGCGAACTCGCTCCGCAACTGGTCGCCGACCTGATGGGCGGACGCGGACGGCGGCAGCACCCGCTCGTCGGGGAACCCCCACCGGACCCCGAGGAACGGCGTGCCGAGCGCCAGCAGCAGCGCGACGACCGCCAGCCCCAGCGGCAGTGCGCGGCGCATCACCGCCTTCGCGCAGCGGTACCAGAAGCGCTGCTCGACGGGCACCGGTGGCGGGTCGGGCCGGTGAAGCAGCCGTCGCGCCAGCTTGCGGACGTCCAGCGCGTCGACCCGGTCTCCGAGCAGCATCAGCGCCGCCGGCGTCACAACGACGGCCGCTGTCGCGGCGAACGCGACGGTGGCGACCCCGGCGTAGGCGAACGACTTCAGGAAGTGCATCGGGAACAGCACCATCACCGCCATCGACAACGCGACCGTCGTCGCCGAGAACAGCACGGTGCGCCCGGCGGCGGTGACGGTGCGCCGGATCGCTTCGGGGCGCTCGGCGCCGGTGGCGAGCTCGTCGCGGTAGCGCGACAGGATCAGCAGGGTGTAGTCGATCGCCAGCGCCAGGCCCAGCGCGGTGGCCAGGTTCAGCGCGAAGATCGACACGTCGGTGGCGAACGTGACCAGTCGCAGCACGGCCAGTGCGCCGATGATCGCCATGCCGCCGATGGCCACGGGCAGCGCGGCGGCCAGTAGCCCGCCGAACACCCAGACCAGTACCAGGAAGCTCAGCGGGATCGCCAGCGACTCCATGACCAGCAGGTCACGCTGGGAGTGCTCGGTGATCTGGAGGTTGACCATCGCGGCGCCGCCGGTGGTGACGGAGATGTCGTCGGGGCCGTCCCGGTCGCGGGTGAGGTCCTTCGACAACTGCGCGGCGTAGGTCTGCTGTTCGGTCTCGTCGCCGTTGAGGCCCGCGACCACCAGCCCGGCGGTCCGGTCCCGGCTGACCAGGTCGGCAGCGGCCGCCGGCGGGGACGTCCACGGCGAGGACACATCGGTCACGTGGGGATCGGTGTCGAGCCGCCGCACGACGTCCAGCCCGGCGGCGCGGACCTGTGGGCTGTCCACCCCGGCCGGAGAGGACACCACGATGAGCATCTGGACGTCGCCCTGACCGAACTTGTCGGTGAGAAGTGCTGAGGCGTGGGCAGATTGGGATCCGGGATCGGAGAAGCCACTCGGCGACAGGCTTTTGGCGACCGGCAGTCCGAAGACCGCCAGGACGGCGGTCAGCAACGCCGCGGCGAGCAGCACGCGTCGCGGTGCGGCGAGCGCCAGAGAGGCGATTCTGGGAAGCAGCTGAGTCTCCAACCACGAGGGGTGCCTCGACCTATGAACTGACCTACGGCGACCTATGAACTGACCTACGGCGACCTACGAACTGACCTACGACACGTAATACGCGCGGCGAGGGTTCACGTATTGCATAGGCCGGTCCGCGGCCGGAGGGTCAGCCGATTTCGAAGTGCTGGTAGTCGAGCGGGGTGCGCCAGTGCCCGCCCCAGCGCCATCCCCGGTCGGTGAACGCGCGCACGGCCGGGTCGCCGTCGTGCAGCATCCCGGGGTCGGTGCGGACACGGTCCACCCACGGTCCGGCGTTGGCGGGCTGGAACTCGCCGCGCCGGTCGATGTACGGGTTGAGCCGCGGGTTCACGTCGACGGCGCGGCCGTAGGCGTGCAGCGACCAGCTGCCGGTACCGGGGATGTCGCGGCAGTTGAAGGCCGAGGTGTTGTTGTCGCGCATCGACAGTTCGTCGTCGGCGCCGGGATAGCGGTCGGCGGTGTCCATCTTCTCGATCGGGTACCGCTGCCGGTGCAGCTCGGCGAAGACCTCGATGACCTCGTCGGTCAGATCGCGGTGCACGACGAGCCGGCCGCGGTGAGTCTGACCGTCGAAACCCCAGTAGTCCAGCTCGATTCGGCGCAACGCGTCGGGCTCCAGTGGGCAGCCCGGCCGCCACGTCGCCCCCAGGTCGGCGGCGGTGACCGCGTGCACCTCGGCCGGGCGTAGCCGGGGCGCTGCCGGGGTGACGGTGCGGACGGTCTCCGCAGGCAGCGGCGCGGCAGCCGGGGGACGCGGGGAAGAAGTCTGCGGCGACGGGGTGGGGGCGTCGTCCGCCGGCGCGCACTGCACCAGTACCGCTGTCGCGACCGCCAGCGCGGCCAGCCCTGCACACCTCACCGCGGACCAACGTACCGCAGCCGCGCCTGCCGTTAGTGGCGCTAATCAGTTCTGTTAGTTGAGCTTTGGAATTGACGGGCAGGTCACAAGATCGGCGTCATTGCTGTGACATGCGTCATCGGTGGGCTATATTGTGTGCGTCATCACAGAAGGGGCGGACATGGTCGGTATCGGCGAGGGCGCAATGGTCCCGCAGGCTGTCGAGTCGCACCGCGTTGCGCATGCGTCCGGTTCGGTCAACTGGGCGCTCGTGCTGCTCATGGTGCTGCTGTTGATCGCGGCGACCGCGGGCGTGGTGGTCGCGCTGTTCAGCGGCATGCCGACGATCGCGCTGGTGATCGCACTGGTGACCGGCGCGGTGTTCGCCGGCGTCGCCTGCTGAGGGGCGCCTCAGAGCTGCCCGTGTCGGGGCGGCCTCACCCCTGACAGGGTGTACCTGCCGATGTGCTGAAGCTTCCACCGGGTCGGATCGTGCAGCGTGTGCGTCCGTGCGTCGCGCCAGTACCGCGACAGGTTCCCGGCCGCCGACGCGCTCCTGGTGCCGCCGAGTTCGAACAACACGTCGGCCGCCGTCAGGGCCGCGCGGGCCGCAGCCACCTTCGCGACCGCCACCGCGATCGACGCGGTGGCGGCCGTCTCGTCGGTGAGGTCGGCGGCCGCGGCGTCCACCTGCCGGGCC
>NZ_BCRS01000098.1 GCF_001552715.1 Mycolicibacterium vaccae NBRC 14118 = CIP 105934
GGCGTTCCACCGCGGCGCCGCCTGCGCCTGCGGCCACCAGCAGCGCGGCGGTGTGCAGCACGCCGGCGCCGCGGTCGTCGGCGTAGGTGCGACGCTCCAAAGCCGCTGCACCGCTTCCGAACAGCGCCACCGGGTGACCGCGGCGGGGATCACCGAACACCGCATCGGCCATGACTCCGGCGACCAGGCCGATACCACGAGCAAACATGACGGCAGCGTCTCACACTTCCGCGGACCACCCCCGCGGGTGCACAGTGAACAGATGACTTTCCCGGGGCTGACTCACGTTGCGGTAACCGTCACCGATCTCGCCGTCAGCACGCCCTGGTACCGCGCGCTGTTCCAGGCCGATCCGGTGCTCGACGAGGACACCGACGGCGGGTTCCACCACGTGGTGTGGGAACTCGGCGCAGCGACGCTGTTCGGCATCCACCAGCACACGACACCGGCCCCGGCCGGGAGCTTCTCGGAGTTCTGCGCCGGACTCGACCATGTCGCGTTCGGCTGTGCGGCGCGCGAGGAACTGCAGACCTGGGCCGAACGTCTGGACGCGCTGTCGATCACGCACGGCGGCATCGTCGACGCGCACTACGGGTCCGGACTCAGCTTCCGCGACCCCGACGGCATCACCCTGGAGTTCTTCGCGCCACCGCAATGACACACTGTGGCGATGACCGACCTGATCTTGACCGCAGGGACCATCGTCACGATGCACGACAGCGCTCCGCGCGCGCAGGCGGTCGCCGTGTCCGGGGACCGCATCGTCGCGGTCGGCAGTGTCGACGACTGCCGCCGCGCGCTGCCCGACGCCGACGTCGTCGACACCGGCGCGGCGGTGCTGGCCCCGGGATTCGTTGAGCCGCACGGCCATCCGCTGATCAGTGGCGTCGCCACGCAGGCACCCGCGCGTTCGGTGGCGCCGTGGGACTGCCCCAGCTGGGCCGACGTGCAGCGGGTGTTCGCCGACGCGCTGGCCACCGGCGACCCCGACACCCCGCTGTGGTTCGCCGGTTACGACGCGCTGCTGCACGGTCATCCGGCGCCCGACGCCGACGAACTCGACCGGATCTTCGGGGACCGCATCGCCGTCGTCACCGACAACTCCGGGCACGGCGTGTACTTCAACTCGGCGCTCATCCGCAGCTACGGCTGGGACGCCGAGCCACCCGCAGACCCGGTCGCCTCGCACTTCGGCCGCCGGCCGGACGGCTCGCTGAACGGTCAGGGGTTCGAGCTGCCGGTGGTGACCGCGGTGACGATGCCGCTGATCGCGAAGATGGGCGATCCGCTGGTGTCGGCGGCGAACTACTTCGCGCTGATGGCGCGCGGCGGCTACACCTCGACCTCGGACATGACCTACGACCCGAAGTTCGCCGCCGGGTACGAGGCGCTCGCCGCGGCGCCGTCGTGCCCGCTGCGGATCAGCATGTGGGAGGTGTCGACCACCGACAGCTACTGGCAGCCTGCCGAGTTCGAGGCCGGCGAATCCTGGCTGACGAAAGCCGGTGTCAAGCTCTGGACCGACGGCTCGCCATGGGTCGGCAACATCGCGATCTCGTTCCCGTACCTGGACACCGAGACCACCCGCACCGCCGGGATCGACCCGGCGACCGCGGGCGGTGCGGGCTCGATGAACTACAGCCGCGCGCAGCTCGACGCGATCCTGGACCGCGCCGCGCCGGCGGGGTGGCAGATGGCCTTCCACGCCAACGGCGACCTGGCGCTCGATCTCGCGCTGGACGCGTACGAGGACGCACTGAACCGGCATCAGCTGCTGGGCACCGACCACCGCTGGCGGTTGGAGCACTGCGGGGCGGGCACCCGCGCGCATTTCGACCGGGCGGCCCGACTCGGCGTGCACGTGTCCCTGGCGCCGTTCCAGTACTACTACTGGGGGGATCTGCTCGACGGCGCGATGTTCGAGTCCGCGCACGGGGCGCGGTGGGCGGCGTTCGGCGACGCGGTCGCTTCCGGGGCGTGCGTGTCGCTGCACAACGACGGGTCGGTGTCGCCGCCGACGCCGGTGGTCAACGTCGCCACCGCGGTCACCCGGCGCACGCGCAACGGCGGTGTGCATCGGCCCGACCAGGCGATCACGCTGGATCAGGCGTGGCGCGCGCAGACCCTCGACGCCGCCCGCACCTTGGGCCGGGACCATCTCGTCGGATCGATCGAGGTCGGCAAGCTGGCTGACTTCGTCGAGCTCAGCGCCGACCCGTGGACCGTCGACCCGCACGCGTTGATCGACGCCGTGCAGGTGACGGGGACCTGGCTGGGCGGTCGACGGATCGATCTCGGCGAGTTCCTCGCCGCGGTGGGCGGTGCCGACAACAGCGGGCACGCGCATCTGGCCCAGCGGGACACCAAGGCCTGCTGCTGAAAGAAATCCGTCAGATTACGGCGGGGCCCTGCCCGGGTACTTCTGCGGTCATGTTGGCCAAGATCACCTCCACCGCAACCCAGGTCGTCGAGGGGCTCGGCGCCCTCGTCGGCGTCCGCGCCGGCACCGAAGAGCCGATGTACGTGCGGGAAGCGACCGTCGGCGCCATCGAGATCCGACGCTACGGGCCGCGCATCGCGGCGCAGACCACCGTCGTCGGCGACGAGGAGATGGCCCGCAGCGCCGGTTTCCGTCGGCTCGCCGGGTACATCTTCGGCGGCAACCACCGCAAGACCGAGATCGCGATGACCGCGCCGGTGGCCCAGCAGAACGACAAGATCGCGATGACGGCCCCGGTCGCGCAGACCCGCGATGCCGACGGCCAGTCGGTGATCCGGTTCTTCATGCCGTCGAAGTGGTCGATGGATCTTCTGCCCCAACCCGACGACGAACGCGTCGAGTTGGTCGAGGTCCCGGGTGAGACGTACGCGGTGCTGCGCTTCACCGGCGACCGCAGTCCACAGGCCGTCGCGGCCAGGAGCGACGAACTACTCGACGGCCTGCGCGGCAGCGGGTACACCCCGCAGGGCGACCCGGTGGCGTGGTTCTACGACCCGCCGTGGACGCTGCCGTTCCGCCGCCGCAACGAGGTCGCAGTCGAGGTGAGCACGTCCGCAGCGGCCGGCTGACCCGGATGACATTGTGCGCGCGGCGAGTTGGCCGTGCGTCGAACGTGTGTTCTAATCGGTGACCGAGCCTCCGACCGGGGGCCGCTGACGGAGGAGAGCGCCGCACCGATGACCGTAGACACACTGCCGCCCGAAGCGCCGTCCGAGGCCGTTGCCGTGGAAGCCGCTGTCGAGGAGAAGCCCCGCAAGACCCCCGCCAAGAGGGGCCCGGGCAGGAAGACCAAGTCCCTGGAACTGACCATCACGGTCACCGGCACCGCCGACGGCGAATGGCGCGCGGAGCTCAAACAGGGCAGCACCTTCCTGGTCCGCGACGTCGCCGTCGCCGCTGCCGCCGTGTCCCGCGCGGCCAGGGAACTGCACGAGGACCTGTCCACCCCGATCGACGCGATCATCGAAGAGGCCCGCTCGCAGCAGGCCGCCAGGGTGCTTGCCCTCGAAGCCGAATTGGAAGCCGCGCGCAGGGCTCTGGCCGATCTGGACTGAGGTCAGCGGATACTGCCGTCCTGCGCGTCGACCCGGACCTCGACGGGCGATCCGTCGGCGTGCACCAGATCGATCTTCCACACCACCTGGGCGCCGTCGCTGTCGATCTCGAGCTCGTCGAGCATCGTGTCGGGCGCCCGCTCGACCGCGGTCTGCAGCGCGCGCGCCGCGTCCACTGCTGCCGCTTCTGCCCGTCGCGCGTCGTCGTCGGTACCGTCCGACGGATTCGACGAGATGACCCGCGATCCGGCCGCGTCGACGACAACGTCGAACGGTGCGCCGTTGGACGCCACCGTCACCTCGAACACCCGCTGGCCGTCGCGCGTCTCGACCTGCATGTCGTAGGGACGCCCGTTCGGCACTGCCGCGCCCGATGCCCGCAACGCCTCCTGTGCGGCCGGCACCGGAAGCCCGGGGCCGGCCGGGGTCGGCGGAAGTCCCGAGGCCCCGGTCGGGCTCGCCGGGCTCGCCGGGGTCGTGGCCGGCGCGGAGGTCGTGCCGGTCACCGTCGTCTCGGTCACTGTCGTCTCGGTGACCGTCGACTCGGCCGGCGCGTTCCCGCCCTGCCCACATCCGGCAACGGCGCAGACAAGAATGCCCGCGCCGATCCCGGCCAAAATCTCGCTACTCAGAGTCATAGTGGGCGGCTACCCGAGCGGGCATCCGACAAACCAGAAGTGTGGTGGGCGCGGACGGTATCGAACCGCCGACCGCTGGTGTGTAAAACCAGAGCTCTACCACTGAGCTACGCGCCCGATCCCGGGCAGGCTACACGGCAGTGCGGCCCGACCGGAAATTCGTCTAACCGGTTCTCAACGCGGCCAGCGCCTGCGTCCATGCCGCCTGATCCCTGGCCTCACCCGGCTCCTTGCACTCGGCGAACCGGATGATGCCGTCGCGGTCGATGACGAACGTGCCCCGGTTCGGGAACCCGGACGCGTCGTTGAACACCCCATAGGCCTGGCTGACCGCGCCGTGCGGCCAGAAGTCCGACAGCACCGGGAACGTATAACCGCGGTCTTTCGCCCACACCTTGTGTGTCGGCGACGGACCCACCGACACGGTCAGCGTCGCGGTCTCGTCGTTGACGAAATCGCCGATCTTGTCCCGGATCTCGTCGAGCTCACGCTGACAGACACCGGTGAACGCCAGCGGGAAGAACACCAGCACCACGTTCTTGGCGCCGCGGAACCCGCTCAGCGTCACCGGCTGATTGTTCTGGTCCTTGAGCGTGAAATCCGGCGCAGGCTCGCCGACGGACAGCACTTATCCTGCCTACCGCTGCTTCGTGATGGCCTTGGCCTTCGGCTGGACCAGACGACTGGCGATCCAGTCGCCCAGATTCGCCGACGACGTCTGCATCAGCCCTGCGGTCGGCGCCGACTCGGCGATCTCCGCGGGCTGTACGTGCCCCGGCTTGCCCGTCTTCGGGGTGACGACCCAGATGACGCCGTCCTCGGCGAGCGGGGTGATGGCGTCCATCAGCGTGTCGACGAGGTCGCCGTCGCCGTCGCGCCACCACAGCAGCACCACGTCCACGACTTCGTCGGAGTCCTCGTCGAGCAGGTCACCGCCGCTCTCGTCCTCGATGTCGGCACGGATGTCGTCGTCGGCGTCTTCGTCCCAGCCCAACTCCTGCACAACCTGGTCTTTTTGGATGCCCAGCTTTCGGGCGTAGTTCGGGGGGTCACCCGCCGACACCACGGTCGGTCCTCCTTCAGCCGTATTCGCGCACGTGCGCTCGATCACTTCGGAGTCCTATCGTCGCATGCCCAGCGCAGACAGCAAGCCATCTAGCGGCAGGTTTCACCGATATGCCGCGTCGCAGCGGTCCAGGGCGGTGGTCTTGGAGTCGTTCAAGCGCTCGATCGCGGTGTTGAATTCGGCGGTCGGATAGTTGCCTGCGATCGCTGTGGCCACCCCCCGCGCCGCATCGACCCAGCTGGTGAGAGCGTCGCGAAGTTCCGGAGTCAGCGGGTCGGACATGCTGCCCGCCACCAGGTCGGCGCTGTGGTTGAGGGCATCGACGGCGGGCCCGGCGGTGCGCCCGATGTCGGCGGCGTTGTTGAAGGCCTCGACATAGGTGTTGACCGCACCGACCGCCTCGGCGCTGCTGGAGCTCATCGCCTCGCACGAGGTGCGGACGGCCTCGACGGTCATCGAGGCCTGGCGTTCGGATTCGCGGGCGCTGGAGCTGGCCGCGGCCTCCTCGCGGGACGCCGACACCGAAGCCCGGTACAGCGGCGCCTCCCCCTCGGCCACCGAGGCGTCGCCGCCGGTGACGCTGGTGCACCCGACCACGATCATCGCCAGCACGGCGAACGCGCCGGTCACCGATGCGGCGAGCCGCACGCTGCGGACGCCCCACCGACCGATCAGCACGGTCTGCAGACGTTACCGGGTCTCCTGCCGGTGCACCCGGCACTTTCCCCGGTTGGTGACGGCTGCCCACCCGCTAGTGCGTATCGCGCAGGATTAGACAAGGATGGAAGAGCCACGTGCGCGGGACGCCAGGTAACCCACCGAGCCGAAGTGCACGTGTTTGAAGCGCCTAACAAGGAGCGGAAGTTGACCACCGAGTTCGTGCGCCAGGACCTGGCCCAAAACTCCGGCAGCACAGCAGAACCCGATCGGGTTCGCGTGATCAGAGAAGGCGTCGCCTCGTATCTGCCGGACATCGACCCCGAAGAGACCGTCGAATGGCTTGAGTCGTTCGACGACCTGCTCGACCGCTCCGGCCCCGCCCGGGCCCGCTACCTGTTGCTGCGGATGCTGGAACGCGCCGGCGAGCAGCGCGTCGCACTCCCGGCGCTGACGTCCACCGACTACGTCAACACGATCCCGACCGAGCTGGAACCGTGGTTTCCCGGCGACGAGGACGTCGAGCGCCGCTACCGAGCCTGGATCCGGTGGAACGCCGCGATCATGGTGCACCGCGCCCAGCGGCCCGGAGTCGGTGTGGGTGGCCATATTTCGACCTACGCATCATCGGCCGCGCTGTACGAGGTGGGGTTCAACCACTTCTTCCGCGGCAAGAGCCACCCCGGTGGCGGCGACCAGATCTTCATCCAGGGCCACGCCTCCCCCGGCATCTACGCCCGCGCGTACCTCGAAGGCCGGCTGACCGCCGACCAACTCGACGGTTTCCGTCAGGAGCACAGCCATCCCGGCGGCGGCATCCCGTCCTATCCGCACCCCCGTCTGATGCCCGATTTCTGGGAGTTCCCGACGGTGTCGATGGGCCTGGGCCCGATGAACGCGATCTACCAGGCACGGTTCAACCACTATCTGCACGACCGGGGCATCAAGGACACCTCCAAGCAGCACGTGTGGGCATTCCTCGGCGACGGCGAGATGGACGAGCCGGAAAGCCGCGGCCTGACGCACGTCGCCGCGCTCGAAGGCCTGGACAACCTGACCTTCGTGGTGAACTGCAACCTGCAGCGCCTCGACGGCCCGGTCCGCGGCAACGGCAAGATCATCCAGGAGCTGGAGTCGTTCTTCCGTGGCGCCGGCTGGAACGTCATCAAGGTGGTCTGGGGCCGTGAGTGGGACGCGCTGCTGCACGCCGACCGCGACGGCGCTCTGGTCAACCTGATGAACACCACCCCGGACGGGGACTACCAGACCTACAAGGCCAACGACGGCAGCTACGTACGCGACCACTTCTTCGGCCGCGACCCCCGCACCAAGGCGCTGGTGGAACCGATGACCGACGCCGAGATCTGGAATCTCAAACGCGGCGGACACGACTACCGCAAGGTCTATGCGGCCTACCACGCCGCGATGGAGCACAAGGGCCAGCCGACGGTGATCCTGGCCAAGACCATCAAGGGCTACACACTCGGTAAGCACTTCGAAGGCCGCAACGCCACGCACCAGATGAAGAAGCTTGCGCTGCAAGACCTCAAGGATTTCCGCGACGTCCAGCGCATCCCGGTCTCGGACGCCCAGCTCGAAGAGGACCCGTACCTGCCGCCGTACTACCACCCCGGTCCGGAGGCACCCGAGATCCGCTACATGCTGGACCGGCGCCGTGCCCTCGGCGGTTTCCTGCCCGAGCGGCGCACCAAGAGCAAGGCACTGCCGCTGCCCGGCCGCGACACGTACAAGGCCCTGAAGAAGGGGTCGGGCAAGCAGGAGGTCGCCACCACCATGGCGACGGTGCGCACGTTCAAGGAACTGTTGCGGGACAAGAACATCGGCCCGCGCATCGTGCCGATCATCCCTGACGAGGCGCGCACCTTCGGGATGGACTCGTGGTTCCCGAGCCTGAAGATCTACAACCGCAACGGCCAGCTGTACACGGCCGTGGACGCGGAGCTGATGCTCGCCTACAAGGAGAGCGAGATCGGCCAGATCCTGCACGAGGGCATCAACGAGGCGGGGTCGACGGCGTCGTTCACCGCGGTGGGCACCTCGTATGCGACGCACAACGAGCCGATGATCCCGATCTACATCTTCTATTCGATGTTCGGGTTCCAGCGCACCGGCGACGGCCTGTGGGCCGCCGCCGACCAGATGGCGCGGGGCTTCGTGCTCGGCGCCACCGCCGGGCGCACCACGCTCGTCGGTGAGGGTCTGCAGCACGCCGACGGCCACTCGCTGCTGCTGGCCTCCACCAATCCCGCGGTGGTGGCCTACGACCCGGCGTTCGCCTACGAGATCGCCTACATCATCGAGAGCGGCCTGAGCCGCATGTACGGCGAGGACCCGGAGAACGTCTACTTCTACATGACGATCTACAACGAGCCCTACGTGCAGCCCGCCGAGCCGGAGGGCATCGACGTCGAGGGTCTTCTGCGCGGGATGTACCGCTACCAGGCCGCGCCGGAGAAGCGCACCAACACCGCCCAGATCCTGGTCTCCGGGGTGGCGATGCCGTCGGCGCTCAAGGCCGCCGAGCTGCTGGCCCAGGAATGGGACGTCGCCGCCGACGTGTGGTCGGTGACCAGCTGGGGCGAGCTCAACCGCGACGGGGTGGCCATCGAGAAGGAGAAGCTGCGCCACCCGGGCCGGCCCACCGCCACGCCGTACGTCACCCAGGCACTGGCCGAGGCCACCGGACCGGTGGTCGCGGTGTCGGACTGGATGCGGGCGGTGCCCGAGCAGATCCGGCCGTGGGTGCCGGGCACCTACGTCACTCTGGGCACGGACGGGTTCGGCTTCTCTGACACCCGCCCGGCCGCGCGGCGCTTCTACAACACCGATGCCGAGTCGATCGTGGTCGGGGTGCTGGAAGGGTTGGCGCGGGATGGCAACGTCGACATCTCGGTGGCCGCGGAAGCGGCGAAGAAGTACGAGATCGACGACGTGATGGCGGCACCGGAGCAGACCTCGGACCCGGGCGTGGCCTAGTTGTTGGAGGTTTTCCCTAAAGCTCGGCGTAGATTTTAGGAATGGTCGACAACAACCGGTTCGTCCCGCCGCGCTCGACCGTCGAGGTGCTGGAGAGCGTCCCGGAGTCTGCACTGCGCCGGCTCAAGCAGTACTCGGGCCGGTTGGCCACCGAGGCCGTGCACGTGATGGAAGAACGGCTGCCGTTCTTCGCCGCGCTGGAGGCGTCCCAGCGCGCCAGCGTCCAGCTGGTCGTGCAGACCGCGGTGGTCAACTTCGTGGAGTGGATGCGCAACCCGGACAGCGACGTCAGCTACACCGCGCAGGCCTTCGAGGTGGTGCCGCAGGACCTGCGCAGGCGGATCGCGCTGCGCCAGTCCGTGGAGATGGTCCGGGTGACCATGGAGTTCTTCGAAGAGGTGGTGCCGCTGCTGGCGCGCTCGGAGGAACAGCTGAGCGCGCTGACGGCCGGCATCCTGCGCTACAGCCGGGACCTGGCGTTCGCGGCGGCGACCGCGTACGCGGATCAGGCCGAGGCGCGCGGCGCGTGGGACACCCGGATGGAGGCCAACCTCGTCGACGCGGTGGTCCGCGGCGGCACCGGACCGGCGTTGCAGTCGCAGGCCGCGGCGCTGAACTGGGACGCGACCGCGCCTGCGACCGTCATCGTGGGCCTGCCGCGACCGGACCGGATCGAGTTCGCCGGGGACGACGTCCGCGAGGTGGCCCGGCGCGGCGAGCGCGCGGCGCTGTCGGACATCCACGGCACCTGGCTGGTGGCGGTCATCTCGGGGCCGCTGACGCCGACCGACCGGTTCCTCGCCGAACTGATGAAGGTCTTCGCCGACGGCCCCGTGGTGATCGGCCCGACCGTCCCGACGCTGGGCGCGGCGCACCGCAGCGCCACGGAGGCGATCGCCGGGATGAACGCCGTCGCCGGGTGGGCCGCCGCGCCGCGCCCGGTGGCCGCCCGCGAACTGCTGCCCGAGCGCACGCTGCTCGGGGACGCGACGGCGGCGGCCGCGCTGGAAGCCGAGGTGATGCGGCCGCTGTCGGACGCCGGTCCGGCGCTGGTGGAGACCCTCGACGCCTATCTCGACTCCGGCGGCGCTATCGAAGCTTGCGCGCGCAAATTGTTCGTTCATCCAAATACGGTGCGCTACCGGTTGAAGCGGATCGCCGACTTCACCGGCCGTGACCCGACGGTTCCGCGCGATGCCTACGTACTGCGCGTGGCCTCGTCGGTGGGCCGGTTGAACCGCCAGGCACACATGGCAGCCGGGCAGATGCCCGGATCAGGGCAGGTCACTGGTGTTGGCTCCGTCACAATTAAGCCCGTTTCTTAGGGAGCACACGTTGCGGGCAGATCTCGATGCAGTCCCATCACATGCGGTTTTGTGGGATACCTACAAAAACCTAAGACGAGGTTCATAATCTCTTACACCGTTCAAATCCGACTTCACAATGTTCTCTTAGAGACGTGCCTCAGAAGACTGTGCTCGCATTCCTCGCGCCCGGACAGGGTTCGCAGACGCCCGGCATGCTCGCCGAGTGGCTGCAGCTGCCCGGTGCCGCCGAGCGGATCGACGCATGGTCGGAGATCAGCGGGCTCGACCTGGCGACCCTGGGCACCACCGCGACGGCCGAAGAGATCACCGACACCGCGGTCACCCAGCCGCTCGTCGTCGCCACCACCCTGCTGGCCTACGAGGAGCTGAGCAAGCGCGGCGAGTCGTACGGACTGGACGGCGACGTCGAGGTCGTCGCCGCCGGCCACTCGGTCGGTGAGATCGCCGCCTACGCCATCGCCGGCGTCATCACCTCCGACGAGGCCGTCGCGCTCGCGGCGACCCGCGGCAAGGAGATGGCCAAGGCCTGCGCACTGGAGCCCACCGGGATGTCGGCGCTGCTCGGCGGCGACGAGGACGAGGTGCTGGCCCGGCTGGAGGCGCTGGATCTGGTGCCGGCCAACCGCAACGCTGCCGGCCAGATCGTGGCTGCCGGCGCGCGCGCCGCACTGGAGAAGCTCGCCGAGGATCCCCCGGCGCGCGCCCGGGTCCGTCCGCTGGCCACCGCCGGCGCGTTCCACACCCACTACATGAGCTCCGCGCTCGCGGAGTACACCGCCGTCGCCGACCGGATCAACCCGGCCGAGCCCCGCGTGACGCTGCTGTCCAACGCAGACGGCCGGCCGGTGTCCTCTGGTGCCGACGCGATGGCCAAGATCGTCGCCCAGCTGACCCGGCCCGTGCGCTGGGACCTGTGCACCGCGTCCATGAAGGAACTCGGTGTCACCGCGATCGTCGAGTTCCCGCCTGCGGGAGCCCTGACCGGAATCGCCAAACGCGAACTTCGGGGGGTTCCGACGCACGCCGTCAAATCCCCCGCTGACCTGGACGCACTCGCAGCGGCACGCTAGCTTCTGCGCGTCGCCGACCAGTTGTACGAAATACAGAACACATTTCAATCCGTTTCAAGTCACACCCAATAAATAGAAGGAGCCATAGTGGGCGCCAGCCAGGAAGAAATCATCTCGGGTCTCGCGGAGATCATCGAAGAGGTCACCGGTATCGAGCCCTCTGAGGTGACCCCCGAGAAGAGCTTCGTCGACGACCTGGACATCGACTCGCTGTCGATGGTCGAGATCGCCGTGCAGACCGAGGACAAGTACGGCGTGAAAATCCCCGACGAGGATCTCGCCGGCCTGCGCACCGTCGGCGACGTCGTCGCCTACATCCAGAAGCTCGAGGAAGAGAATCCCGAGGCCGCCGCGGCCATCCGGGCCCAGATCACGGGTGACAAGTGACCCGTCCTTCCACTGCTAACGGCGGTTTTCCTAACGTCGTGGTGACCGCCATCGAGGCCACCACGGCGCTCGCTGCGGACATCGAAAGCACGTGGAAGGGTCTGCTCGCGGGCGAGAGCGGCATCCGGATCCTGGAGGACGATTTCGTCGACAAGTGGGATCTGCCGGTACGTATCGGTGGCCACCTCGTCGACAACATCGACAGCCACATGACGCGTATCGAGATGCGCCGCATGTCGTACGTGCAGCGCATGTCGAAGCTGCTGGCGCGCCGGCTGTGGGACAACGCGGGCACCCCCGAGGTGGATCCGGACCGCTTCTCGGTCGTCGTCGGCACCGGTCTCGGCGGCGGCGAGAAGATCGTCGAAACCTACGACGCGATGAACGAGGGCGGGCCCCGCAAGGTGTCCCCGCTCGCGGTCCAGATGATCATGCCCAACGGCGCGGCAGCGGTCGCGGGACTGGAACTGGGCGCCCGCGCCGGGGTCATCACCCCGGTGTCGGCGTGCTCATCCGGCTCCGAGGCCATCGCCCACGCCTGGCGGCAGATCGTCATGGGTGACGCAGACTTCGCCGTCTGCGGTGGCGTCGAGGGCGGAATCGAAGCGCTGCCGATCGCGGCGTTCTCGATGATGCGTGCGATGTCGACCCGCAACGACGACCCCACCGGAGCGTCGCGGCCGTTCGACAAGAACCGCGACGGCTTCGTGTTCGGCGAGGCCGGCGTGCTGATGATCATCGAGACCGAGGAGCACGCCAAGGCCCGTGGCGCCAAGCCGCTGGCCCGGCTCATGGGTGCTGGCATCACCTCGGATGCGTTCCACATGGTGGCTCCCGCCGCGGACGGCCTGCGTGCCGGCCAGGCGATGAAGCGGGCGATGGAGACCGCCGGGCTGTCCCCCAAGGACATCTCGCACGTCAACGCGCACGCCACCGCCACCCCGATCGGTGACACCGCGGAGGCCAACGCCATCCGCGTCGCCGGTGTGGAACACGCCGCGGTGTACGCGCCGAAGTCGGCGCTGGGCCACTCGATCGGCGCCGTCGGCGCCCTCGAGTCTGCGCTGACGGTGCTGGCCCTGCGGGACGGAGTCATCCCGCCGACACTGAACTACGAGACGCCCGACCCCGAGATCGATCTCGATGTCGTCGCGGGCGAGCCTCGATATGGCGACTACCAGTACGCCATCAACAACTCGTTCGGTTTCGGCGGTCACAATGTGGCTCTGGCCTTCGGCCGGTACTAGATAGCCAGAAAGGACTCGCGGCACAGCATGGTTTCGCCGACAACAGGTAACGGGCTGCCCGACGTCGTCGTCACCGGTATCGCGATGTCCACGAGCGTCTCCACCGACGCCGAGGGGACCTGGAAGGCGCTTCTCGACGGTCAGAGCGGAATCCGCAGGCTCGAGGATCCGTTCGTCGAGGAGTTCGACCTTCCGGTCCGCATCGGTGGTCACCTGTTGGAGGACTTCGAGTCCGAGCTGAGCAAGGTCGAAAAGCGGCGGATGTCCTATCCGCAGCGGATGGCGACCGTGCTCGGTCGGCGGGTATGGGAGAACGCGGGCAATCCCGAGGTCGACACCGAGCGGTTGCTGGTGTCGATCGGCACCGGCCTCGGCGGCGCCGAGGCGCTGGTGTTCGCCTATGACGGCATGCGGGAGAGCGGCCTGAGCGCGGTGTCCCCGCTGGCCGTGCAGATGTACATGCCCAACGGCCCTTCGGCCGCGGTCGGACTGGAACGTGGCGCCAAAGCCGGTGTGGTAACGCCGGTTTCGGCGTGCGCGTCCGGCTCCGAGGGCATCGCCCAGGCGTGGCGCAACATCATCCTGGGCGAGGCCGACATCGCGATCTGCGGCGGCGTCGAGCAGCGCATCGAAGCGGTGCCGATCGCCGGCTTCGCTCAGATGCGCATCGTGATGTCGACCAACAACGACGACCCCGCAGGCGCGTGCCGGCCCTTCGACAAGGACCGCGACGGGTTCGTGTTCGGCGAGGCCGGCGCGATGATGGTGATCGAGACCGAGGAGCACGCCAAGGCCCGGGGCGCGCGGATCCTGGCCCGGCTGATGGGCGCGAGCGTCACCTCCGACGGCTACCACATGGTGGCGCCCGACCCGAACGGCGAACGGGCCGGTTATGCGATGACGCGGGCCATCGAGCTCGCCGGCCTCAAGCCCACCGACATCGACCACGTCAACGCGCACGCCACGGGCACCAGCGTCGGTGACGTGGCTGAGGGCAAAGCCATCAACAACGCGATGGGCGGCCATCAACCGGCCGTCTACGCACCGAAATCCGCGCTGGGCCACTCGGTCGGCGCGGTCGGCGCGGTCGAGTCGATCCTGACCGTGCAGGCGTTGCGGGACGGGATCATCCCGCCGACGCTGAACCTGAAGAACCTTGATCCCGAGATCGATCTCGACGTGGTCGCGGGTGGACCCCGACCAGGAAACTACGAGTACGCCATCAACAATTCGTTCGGATTCGGCGGGCACAATGTCGCACTCGCCTTCGGCAAGTACTGAACTGACGGAACGCAGGAGACACCATGACGACAATCGAGAACCCGCCGGCCCCCGAGTCTGTGAACGAGTCCCTTGATCCGCGCGACCCACTGTTGCGCCTTTCGACCTTCTTCGACGACGGCACCGTCGAGCTGCTGCACGAGCGGGACAAGTCCGGCGTGCTGGCCGCGGCGGGCACCGTCAACGGCGTGCGCACCATCGCGTTCTGCACCGACGGCACCGTGATGGGCGGCGCCATGGGCGTGGACGGCTGCAAGCACATCGTCGACGCGTACGACGTGGCGATCGAGGAGCAGAGCCCGATCATCGGCATCTGGCACTCCGGCGGCGCGCGGCTGGCCGAGGGCGTCAAGGCGCTGCACGCGGTCGGCCTGGTCTTCGAGGCGATGATCCGCGCGTCGGGCTACATCCCGCAGATCTCGGTGGTCGTCGGCTTCGCCGCCGGCGGCGCCGCCTACGGTCCCGCGCTGACCGACGTCATCGTGATGGCGCCCGACAGCAAGGTTTTCGTCACCGGCCCCGACGTGGTGCGCAGCGTCACCGGCGAGGACGTCGACATGGTCTCCCTCGGTGGACCCGAGGCCCACCACAAGAAGTCCGGCGTGTGCCACATCGTGGCCACCGACGAGCTCGACGCCTACGAGCGGGGCCGCCGCCTGGTCGGACTGTTCTGCCAGCAGGGCCACTTCGACCGCAGCAAGGCCGAGGCCGGCGACACCGACCTCAAGGCGCTGCTCCCCGAGTCCGCCCGGCGCGCCTACGACGTGCACCCGCTGATCGAGGCGTTGCTCGACGAGGGTGTGCCGTTCGAGGAGTTCCAGTCCCGTTGGGCGCCGTCGATCGTCGTGGGTCTCGGCCGGTTGGCCGGTCGCACCGTCGGTGTCATCGCGAACAACCCGCTGCGCCTGGGCGGCTGCCTGAACTCTGAAAGTGCCGAGAAGTCAGCGCGTTTCGTGCGCCTGTGCGACGCGTTCGGCATCCCGCTGGTCGTCCTCGTCGACGTCCCCGGCTACCTGCCCGGCGTGGATCAGGAGTGGGGCGGCGTGGTCCGTCGCGGCGCCAAGCTGCTGCACGCGTTCGGCGAGTCGTCGGTCCCGCGCGTCACGCTGGTCACCCGCAAGATCTACGGCGGCGCCTACATCGCGATGAACTCGCGGTCGCTGAACGCCACCAAGGTGTTCGCCTGGCCCGAGGCCGAGGTCGCCGTGATGGGCGCCAAGGCCGCGGTCGGCATCCTGCACAAGAAGAAGCTGGCCGCCGCCGCCCCCGAGGATCGCGAGTCGCTGCACGAGGCGCTGGCCATCGAGCACGAGAAGATCGCCGGCGGTGTCGATTCGGCGATCGAGATCGGCGTCGTCGACGAGAAGATCGACCCCGCCCACACCCGCTCGAAGGTGACCCAGGCGCTGGCCGAGGCGCCGATGCGCCGCGGCCGCCACAAGAACATCCCGCTGTAACCCCGCGAATCGGGCGCGCTGAGGCACCCCTGGGGTGCTTCAGCGCGCCGAATTCGCCAGCATCTCCTCGGCGGCGGCGATTGCGCGCCGGCGGTCTTCGGCCACCAGACCGATACGGGTACGACGGTCGAGGATGTCGTCGACGGTCAGCGCACCCTCGTGGGTGACCGCGTACTCGAACTCCGCCCTGATCACGTCGATACCGTCGGCGACCCGGTCGGTGGGCCGTGCGCAGGTGGCACGCGCGATCACGTTCGGCGCCTCGGCGCCGTACCGCGCGACCAGTGAGCCCGGCAGCTCGGTCGACGACCGCTGTGCCGCAACGGGATTGGCCGGCGCCCCGACCAGCGGCAGATTGCGGGTCCGGCACCGGCCCGCGGGCAGCCCGCGCAGCGCCACAGCCCGGTCGACGACGTCCTCGGCCATGTACCGGTACTCGGTGAGCTTGCCGCCGATCACGGTGATGACCCCGGACGGCGACTCGGTGACCGCATGCTCGCGCGAGATGTCGGCGGTCCTGCTCTGGCCCTTGTTGCTCCTCGCGTCCGCGGCCCCCGTGTCGATCAACGGACGCAGGCCGGCGTAGGCGCCGATCACGTCGGCCTCGGTCAGCGCCGTCTGCAGCGCGGTGTTGACCGTGTCCAGCAGGAACCGCACCTCCCCCGGAGTGGGTTCCGGCACGTCGGGAATCGCGCCCGGTGCGTCCTCGTCGGTCAGGCCCAGGTATACCCTGCCCAGTTGCTCGGGCATCGCGAAGACGAACCGGTTGATCTCGCCAGGAATCGGAACCGTCAGCGCCGCAACCGGATTGCCGAACGTCGCGGCATCGAACACCAGATGTGTGCCGCGACTGGGCCGCAACCGGATCGAGTCGTCGATCTCCCCCGCCCACACACCGGAGGCGTTGACGACCGCGCGGGCAGACACCCGCAGCGACTCCCCGGTCACCGTGTCGGTCAGCGTGACCGCGTCCCGCATCGCATCCGAGGCCGCCGTCCGGGTCAGCACCCGCGCGCCGTGTTGGGCCGCGGTCCGCGCGACCGCGGTGACGAGTCGGGCGTCGTCGATCAGCTGTCCGTCGTAGGCCAGCAGCGCGCCGTCGAGACCGTCCCGGCGCACCGTCGGCGCCAGGGCCGCGGCCCGCCGGGCGTCGATACGCCGAGACCTGGGTAGCGTGGCCGCGGGGGTGCCTGCGAGCTTGCGCAGGCCGTCGCCCGCGGCGAACCCCACGCGGACCAGCGACCGCGACGCGGCGCTCATGGACGGCAGCAGCGGCACCAGCTGCGGCATCGCCCGCACCAGGTGAGGTGCGTTGCGGGTCATCATGATTCCACGCTCGACGGCACTGCGCCTGGCGATGCCGACGTTGCCGGTGGCCAGATACCGCAGGCCGCCGTGCACCAGCTTCGAACTCCACCGGCTGGTGCCGAAAGCGAGATCGTGTTTCTCGGCCAGCACCACCGACAGCCCGCGTGCCGCGGCGTCGAGCGCGATGCCGGCCCCGGTGATACCGCCACCGATCACCACCAGGTCCACGGCCGCGCCGTCGCCCAGCTTCGTGAGTTCGGCCGAGCGCCGCACCGCATTCAACGCCGCTGCGCCGCTCATGGTTTCAGATATCCGTTCAGCGAAATACTCAGCTCGGTGTTGAGCGCGTCGTTGTCCAGCAGGTCGGCCACCATCTGGGCGGACTGGATCGTCGACTGGGTGATCAGCAGGCACATCGCGGCCATCCCGCGCGGGTCGCCGGCCCGGATGCTGCCTTCCTCCTGGCCGCCGCGGATCGCCTCGGCGAGCGCGTCGATGAGGATCTGCTGGCTGGTGCCCAGCCGGTCGGCGATGTAGGTCATCGCCAGGCCCGGCGCGTTGCGGATCACCGCCTGCACGATCTCGTCGGCGCGCAGATGGTCGGCGACCGCCACGACGCGCTCCACCATGGCCTCACGCGCGACACCGCGGTCCGGCACATCGTCCAGCACCCCGGCGATGCGCTCGGTGAGCAACTCGGCGATGACCCAGCGGATGTCGGGCCAGCGGCGGTAGATCGTCGGTCGGCTCACCCGCGCGCGGCGGGCGATCTCGGTCATGGTGGTCCGCTCGACGCCGAAGGCGAGGATGCACTCCGCGGCGGCGTCGAGGATTCGACGCTCCACGCCCGCTTCTGCGTTACGGATTGACATCATCTGTAATACTGTAACTCATGATGCAGTGGAACGCGTGGGGCGACCCCGCGGCGGCCAAACCGTTGTCAGCCGGAATCCGGTCCCTGCTGCGCCAGGCGCTCGGCATCGACGGCGAACCCGGCAAGGAACCGACCCTCGAGCAGGTACGGCTGCGCCCGTCGGCGCTGTCCGCGGCGGACCTGAATGGCCTGACCGCAATCGTCGGCGCAGACCACGCGGCCGCCGACGACCGGTCCCGGCTGCTGCACGCCGGCGGCAAGTCGACATTGGACCTCTTGCGGCGCAGAGACTTCGGCGAGCAGGACGCGCCGGACGCAGTGCTACTGCCCGCCGGTGAGGACGAGATCGCCGAACTGCTGCGGTTCTGCGTCGAGCACGGCATCGCGGTGGTGCCCTTCGGTGGCGGAACCAGCGTGGTCGGCGGCCTGGATCCGGTCCGCGGTGACTTCCGCGCGGTGGTGGCGCTGGACCTGCGCCGACTCGACGCGCTGCACCGGCTCGACGAGGTGGCCTGGGAAGCCGAACTGGGCGCCGGCCTGACCGGCCCCGAGGCCGAGCGACTGCTCGGCGAACGCGGGTTCTCGCTGGGCCACTTTCCGCAGAGCTTCTGCTTCGCCACCATCGGCGGGTTCGCCGCGACCCGCTCCTCGGGCCAGGATTCGGCGGGGTACGGACGTTTCGACGACATGGTGCGCGGACTGCGCGCGGTGACCCCCGTTGGTGTTCTGGACCTGGGCCGGGCACCGGCGTCGGCGGCCGGGCCGGATCTGCGTCAGCTGCTGCTCGGCTCGGAGGGCGCTTTCGGGATCATCACCCGGGTCCGGCTTCGCGTCCATCCCGTCCCGGAGACCACCCGGTTCGAGGCGTGGTCGTTCCCCGACTTCGCCACCGGCGCCGACGCGCTGCGCGCGGTCGTGCAGACGGGCACCGGGCCCACCGTGATCCGGCTGTCCGACGAGGCCGAGACCGGGGTCAATCTGGCCACCGCGGACAACATCGGCGAACAGCAGATCACCGGCGGTTGTCTGGCGATCACCGCGTTCGAGGGCACCGACGCCCACGTCGCGAGCAGGCACGCAGAGACCCGGGACCTGTTGGCCGCCAAGGGCGGTACGTCACTGGGCGAGGGTCCGGCGCAGGCCTGGGAGCACGGCCGGTTCAACGCCCCCTACCTGCGGGACGCACTGCTGTCGGCCGGGGCGCTGTGCGAGACACTGGAGACCGCGACCACCTGGTCCAACGTGGCGGCGGTGAAGGCCGCCGTCACCGACGCGCTGACGACGTCGCTGGCCGAGACCGGCACACCCGCGCTGGTGTTGTGCCACATCTCGCACGTGTATCCCACCGGGGCGTCGCTGTACTTCACGGTGGTGGCCGCCCAGCGCGGAAATCCGATAGACCAGTGGCGCAAGGCCAAAGCCGCAGCGTCCGACGCCATGGTCCGCACGGGTGCGACCATCACCCACCACCACGCCGTGGGCGCCGACCACCGGCCGTGGATGCGCGACGAGGTCGGCGACCTCGGCGTCACGGTGCTGCGCGCAGTCAAGTCCGCGCTCGATCCGGCGGGAATCCTCAACCCCGGCAAGCTGATTCCATGAGCAGGCCCGCGCGCGTGACGGTGCTGACCAACCCGGCGTCGGGACACGGCAACGGGTCGCACGCCGCCGAGCGCGCGATCACCCGACTGCACCATCACGGGGTCGACGTCGTCGCGATCGCCGGCCGCGACGCCGTGCACGCGCGCCAACTCGTCGAGGGTGCCCTCGACCGCGGAATGGACGCCCTCGTGGTGGTCGGCGGAGACGGCATCATCTCGCTGGCTCTGCAGGTGCTCGCCCAGACCGACATCCCGCTGGGCATCGTGCCCGCCGGCACCGGCAACGACCACGCCCGCGAGTTCGGCATCCCGACCAGGGACCCCGAGGCCGCGGCGGACGTGATTGTCGACGGCATCACCGACACCGTGGACCTGGGGCTGATCCAGGGTGTCGACGGCACCCGGCGTTGGTTCGGCACGGTGATGGCGGCGGGCTTCGACTCCCTGGTCACCGACCGCACCAACCGTATGCGCTGGCCGCACGGTCGGATGCGCTACAACATCGCGATGCTCGCCGAGCTGTCCAAGCTGCGGCTGCTGCCGTTCCGGTTGTCGTTCGACGGCCGCGGTCTCGACACCGAACTCACGCTCGCCGCGTTCGGCAACACCCGCAGTTACGGCGGCGGGATGAAGATCTGCCCGGACGCCGACCCTCGCGACGGCGTGCTCGACGTGACGATGGTGGCCTCGGAATCGCGGAGTCGGCTGGTCCGGTTGTTCCCGACGGTGTTCAAAGGCACGCACGTGAACCTCGACGCCGTGCGCACCGAACGAGCCCGCACCATCACGGTCGACTGTCCGGAGAATCCGGAGATCACCGCCTACGCCGACGGCGAGTACGTGTGTCCGCTGCCCGTCGAGGTGACGGCGGTGCCTGCGGCGTTGAAGCTGCTGCGGCCGGCCTAGCCGACGCCCCGGCTCAGCCAGCTGACCTCGGCGCCTTCGCCACCGTCGCGGTAGGCCTCCAGCGCGTCGTCCCACGCGGTGCCCAGCACGGAGTCCAGTTCGGCGGCCAGCACGTCGGCGCCCGCAGCCATCAGGGCGCGCAGCCTCATCTCGCCGACCATGACGTCGCCGTTGGCACTCATCGGGCCACTCCACAGGCCCAGCTGCGGGGTGTGGCACCAGCGGTGCCCGTCGACACCGTGGCTGGGGTCCTCGGTCACCTCGAAGCGCAGCACCGACCACGAGCGCAGCGCGTTCGCCAGCGCAGCGCCGGTACCGACGGGTCCGACCCAGTTGGTGACGGCGCGCAGCTGACCGGGCATGGCCGGCTGCGGGGTCCACTTCAGATTCGCCCTCGAATTGAGGGTCGACGACAACGCCCACTCGACATGCGGGCACACCGCCGCGGGCGACGCGTGGATGTACACCACGCCCGTCGTCGCGTCGGCGAATTGGTTCGCTGCACGCATCTGTTGCTCCTTCGGTTCCACGAGGGACGTCTTCCCCAACGACCTGGTGGTTTCCGAACAGCTCAAGATGATGCCGAAATGAAATTGTGGCTTGCGTGTCTATTGTGCCTTCTGAGGCAGGTGTTGCGCTAGTCGGCCCCAAACTCTCTTAGGACTTCATCAGACAGGGCGGGCATCACCGGATGCGCCCACTCGCCGAATTTGCGGTCGGTCAGCACGACCAGCGCCAGAGCCGCCTGCGGGTCGACCCAGAGGAAGGTCCCGGACTGGCCGAAATGGCCGAACGTGCGGGTCGAATTCGCCGCCCCGGTCCAGTGCGGCGACTTCTCCCCGCGGATCTCGAAACCCAGCCCCCAGTCGTTGGGCCGCTGCACGCCGAACCCGGGCAGCACCCCGTCCAGCCCCGGGAACTGGACGCCCGCCGCGTCGCGGTGCATCTGCTCGGACACCAGGGCCGGGGCCAGCAGATCGCCCGCGAAGGACACCAGGTCGTCGACCGTGGACGTCACGCCGTACCCGGCCGCCTCGGTGCCGCCGTCCAGAGTGGTGTCACCCATCCGCAGCGGTTCCAGCACCGCCTCGGCCAGGTAGGTGCCGAACGGGATCGACGACTGCGCCTCCATCGTCTCGGCGAGCACCGTGAAGCCGTAATTGGAGTACACCCGCCGGGTGCCCGGTCGCGCGATCACCTTCGCCGAGGTCATGTCGTACCCGGCGGCGTGGGCCAGCAGGTGACGCACGGTGGCGCCGGGCGGTCCGGCGTCGGCGTCCAGTTCGACGGCGCCCTCCTCGGCGGCGACCTGCGCGGCGCGGGCGACCAGCAGCTTGGTCACCGAGGCCAGCGCGAACCGGTGTCCGGTGTCGCCGTGCCGGGCCAGCACGCCCGAAGGACCCACCACCGCGGCGGCGGCGGTCGGGACAGGCCAGTCGTCGAGAACGTCGAGTGCGGTCACCGTGCCGAGCGTAGCGAGCACGGGCAGCCGAACTATTTCTGCGCGACGTAGTAATAGTTGATCGGGTCCGAATCGATCTCGTGCACCTGCACATCGGCGAACCCCGCCTCGGCGAGCATCTCGCTCGCGAGCTCGCGACCCCAGCAGGTGCCCAGCCCGTCACCGTCGAGCCCGAGCGACACACTCATGCAGTGCATCGTCGACACGGTGTACAGGTAGGCCGCGAATGGCACGCCGACGTTGTCCTCCACGCGGCTCGACGACTTGATGTCGACCATCAGGAAGGTCCCGCCCGGGCGCAACGCGCGGTAGACGTTGGCCAGCACCCGCGCCGGGTGGGCCTGATCGTGGATCGAGTCGAATGCGGTGATGACGTCGAAGGCGTCGGGCCGGTCGTATTCTGCGACGTCGGCGGCCACGAACGTCGCGTTGGTCAGTCCTCGCCTGTTCGCCTCCGCGGCACCGGCGGCCAACCCTTCGTCGGAGAAGTCGATGCCGACGAACCGGCCGGCCGGGAATGCCTGCGCCATCACGTTGACGGCGTGCCCGCTGCCGCAACCGAAGTCGGCGACGTCGACGCCGGCGCGCAGCCGGTCGGGCAACCCGTCGGCCATCGGCAGGATCGTGTCCAGGAGTGCGGCATCGAAGACCTCGCCGCTCTGTTCGGCCATCAGGGTGTGGAACCGCGGATACTCGGCGTAGGACAGGCCGCCCCCGCCGCGGAAGCAGTCGATCACCTTCTGCTCGACCTCGGCGAGCAACGGGATGAACTGCGCGACGCGGGCGAGATTGTCCGGACCCGCGGCACGGGTCAGCAGCGCGGCCCGGTGCGCCGGAAGCGAATACGTCTGCCCGGCCGCGTCGTAGTCGACGATGCTGCCGGACACCGCGCCGCCGAGCCACTCCCGGACGTAGCGTTCGTTGAGCCCTGCCGCGTCGGCGATCTGTGTGCTGGTGGCCGGCGGCAGTTGAACCATGGTGTCGAACAGCCCGGTCTGGTGACCGATCGACAACAGGATCGCGATGCTGGCGGCGTCGATGGTTTCGACGACGCGTCCGGCGAAATCCTCGCTGGTCTCGTTCACTGTGGTCATGCCCGGAACGCTAGGCGGCGCGGCGGGTTCGGTCATCGGGCAATTGATGTGTCTGCACGGGCGAGCCGTTGGTGCAAATGATGCAGATCAGTGGTCGTCGGGCAGCACGCCGTGCTGGAAAGCCCAGTTCGCAGCCGCGGTGCGGGTGGACACTCCGAGTTTGGCGTAGATGTTGGCCAGGTGCCGGCCCACCGTCTTGTCGGACAGGTGCAGTTGGTCGGCCACCTGCCGGTTGGTGGCGCCGCGGGCGATTCGGGTCAGCACATCGAGTTCGCGGCGGGTCAGTCCGCCGGGTGTCGGCGCTCCGCAGATGCCTGCGGGTTCGACGCCCAGCTGGGCGTAGATCGCGTCGGCGGTCGCCGCGTCGGCGGCCGCACCGTGCTGATCGGCGAGGCCCCGCCTCGCCAGCGCCAACCACTCGTAGGCTTCGGCCGTCTCGTACCGGGATTGCTGAATCCGGTACTCCCGCAACGCGGTCTGCAGGGACCGCACTGCGGGTTCGAAGTCGCCGCGGCGCACCGCGACGGCACCGCGAGCGTGCGCGGCCCAGGCCCGGAAGCCCGGCGTGCCGAACGCCTCGGCGTCGGCCTCCAGCTCCCGGCAGTAACTCTCGGCCTCGTCGAGCGCATCCCGGCTCAGCGCGATCTCGACCGCCGCGCGCAGCAGGCGCACCCGGGCCAACCGGTC
>NZ_BCRS01000099.1 GCF_001552715.1 Mycolicibacterium vaccae NBRC 14118 = CIP 105934
CCCGCCACAACCTCGGCCCGACGGTGCCGCTGTGCCGCGCCGACGCGCTCGCGCCGGTCACCACCGGCGCGGTGGTCGTCGTCGACCCGGCGCGCCGCAGCGGGTCCCGGCGCCGGTTCGACCCGCGCGCCTACCTGCCACCGCTGGACGAGTTGCTCGACGTGCTGCGCGACCGCGACCACGTCGTGAAGTGCGCTCCCGGAATCGATTTCGCGGTGCTCGCCGACCTCGGCTTCGACGGCGAGGTCGAGGTGACCTCGCTGGGCGGAAGCGTCCGCGAGGCGTGCCTGTGGTCGCGCGGACTCACCGACGGGGTGCGCCGCCGCGCGACCGTCCTCGACACCGGTGAGCAGCTCACCGACCGCGACCCCGGCGAGTGCGCGGTCGCTCCCGCGGGCCGGTGGATCGTCGACCCCGACGGTGCGGTGGTGCGTGCCGGTCTGGTGCGCCACTACGCCGCACGGCACGGGCTGTGGCAGCTCGATCCCGACATCGCGTACCTGTCCGGCGACCGCTTGCCCGACGGCCGGCGTGGCTTCGAGGTCCTGGAGCAGGTGGCATTCAACGAAAAACAGCTTCGGCAGGCGCTTTCGCGCCACGACGCCGGGGCCCTCGAGATCCTGGTCCGCGGTGTCGACGTCGATCCCGATGCGCTGCGCGGCCGGCTGCGGTTGCGCGGGGCCGCGCAGGTGACGGTCGTCATAACCCGGCTGGGTTCCGGGGTGGCAAGCCGGGCAACGGCATTCATATGTCGTCCGTCACGCTGATCGCTCACGTACCCTGTCCGTACCTGTTCGACCTGTATCGACCATTGCGCCGTACCCGCGAGGCGCCGACCACGAGGACGTCCCAACGATGCGCATCTTCGCTGCTGCTGTGACGGCTGTCGGTGTCTCGGTGGGCCTGCTGGCCGCACCCGGGGCCGCAGCCCAGTCGGCCTGTGCGGCTCTGGGCGGCACGGTCGATGCCGACCAGATCTGCCACGTCCACGCCGAGAAACCCGCCTACCGGCTGGATTACGCGTTTCCCGCCGACTATCCCGACCAGCAGGCGCTGACCGACTACCTGACCCAGACCCGTGACGGGTTCGTCAACGTTTCGGAGATGCCGGGCTCCTGGAACCTGCCCTACGTCCTCGACGCCAAGGGCACCGGCTACCGGACCGGTCCCGACGACGGGGGCACCCGCAGCGTGGTGTTCGAGGTCTACGAGAACGTCGGCGGCGCACACCCCCAGACCTGGTTCAAGTCGTTCAACTGGGATGTGGCCGAGAAGGCGCCGCTCACCTTCGAGACGCTGTTCAAGCCGGACACCCGGCCGCTGGACGTCATCTTCCCGATCGTGCAGTCCGAGATCTCCCGGCAGCTCGGTGTCGACGCCCCGATCTCGGCGGCCGACGGCCTCGATCCGGCCAAGTACCAGGAGTTCGCGCTGACCGACGACTCGCTGATCTTCTACTTCGGTCAGGGCGAGATCATGCCCGGCGCCGGCGGGGCGCTGCAGGCCACCGTGCCGCTGTCGGCGGTCGCGGGCATGCTCGCCGAGGGACTGACGGTCAGGTAGCGGTCGTCGGCTGCTTGTCCTCGTCGGTGGCGCGCTTGTAGGTCTCCCAGAACGTGGCGTTCTTGATGTCGAGGGCGAACGGGTCGAACACCGGGTCCAGTCCCTGCTTCTTCTGCCTCTCGTAATCCCACAGCGCCTTGTACGCCGGCTGCTGCAGGATCAGGATGCCGATGATGTTCAGCCACGCCATCAGGCCGACGCCGATGTCACCGAGCACCCAGGCGTCGGATGCCGTCGACACCGCTCCCATGGTCACCGACACCAGGATCAGCGCCTGCAGCAGCATGGTGGCGCTCCCGCCGACGGTGCCTCGGATGAATGGGATGTCGATGGTGGCGGCCCGGCCCAGCAGGAAGCGCAGGTTGGTCTCGGCCATGTAGTAGTAGGCGATGATCGTGGTGCCGCAGAAGAACGCCAGCGAGATGGCGATGAAGCTGGATCCGGCCCCGCTCCACAAGGTGTCGAAGCCTGCCTGCGCGAACGCCGGGCCGACCTCGGCGCCGGTGGCCAGAATGCTGCCGCCTTCGTGGATGACCGCACCGTCGGCGCTCTCTCCCTCGAAGACCCGGTAGGCGCCCGTGGACAGGATCAGGAAGCCGGTCGCCGAACAGACGAACAGGGTGTCGACGTACACCGCGAATGCCTGCACGAGGCCCTGCTTGGCGGGGTGGGACACCTCGGCCGCGGCCGCGGCGTGCGGTCCGGTGCCCTGGCCCGCCTCGTTCGAGTAGATGCCGCGTTTGACGCCCCACATCACGGCCGCGCCGATGATCGCGCCGAACGCCGCGTCGACGCCGAGGGCGCTGGAGAAGATCAGCGACAGGATCGCGGGGATCTCGGCGGCGTTCATCAACACGACGACCAGGGCCAGCGCGATGTAGGCCACGGCCATGAACGGCACCACGATCGAGGCGAAGGTCGCGATCCGCTTCACGCCGCCGATGATGACGAAGGCGAGCACGATCACGATGCCGACGGCCACCCACCACTTCGAGAAGCCCCACGCGGAGTTCATCGCCGAGGCCATCGAGTTGGACTGCACGCCGGGCAGCAGCAGGCCCATCGCCAGCAGGGTGACCGCGGCGAAGATGTAGCCGTACACCTTCATTGCCCCGGCCGCCGCGGTGTGGGACAACGCGGTGCTCAAGTAGTAGGCCGGGCCGCCGCGGTACTCACCGGTGAGTTTGTCGCGGCCCTTGTAGATCTGGCCGAGCGTGCATTCGACGAACGACGTCGACGCGCCGAGAAACGCGACCATCCACATCCAGAAGAGGGCGCCGGGCCCGCCGAACGCGATGGCGGTGGCCACGCCGGCGATGTTGCCGGTGCCGACCCGGCCGGCCAGCGACATCGTCAACGCCTGGAAGCTGGAGACACCGGAGGGCGACTTCTCGCCCCGCAGCATCAGTCGCACCATCTCCGGAACCTGGCGCACCTGCACGAAACGGGACCTGACGGAGAAGTAGACCCCCGCCGCCAGGCAGAGATACACCAGGCTTTCGTGCCACACCAGGTCATTGACGGCACCAAGAAACTCCGACACTCGTTTCCCCTCGTTCAGTTTGTCGGTATGTCCGGTTCATCTGCGGGTCAAATGCTCGCACGGACTGGCCGAGTCCGCATTTTGGCAGTCCCTGCCGCGATGGCCGTGCGGTCGTTCGATCACGAGAAGCCAGGTGTCGCTTCCGATCTCGTGGTCGGCGGGAAAGCAGCAGGGTCAAGCGGGAACGAATCCGTAGACCTGTCCGGCGCTGGTCGCGGCCACCACCCGCCGGTCGTGGCCGATGGACACCCCGACCGGCCAGCCGGCCGCGTTCGGCAACGGGTGGGTGCTCAGCGTGGCCCCGTCGCCGAGGCTGAAGACCTGCAACGCCAACCTGTCCGGGTCCTCACCCTCGCCGTCGCGCGCGACGGTGTAGCCGACCCCGGCCAGGCTGGCGGTGGTCAACGACTCGACGTCCTCGCGCGTCCACAGCACCTCGCCCTCCTCGGCGGTGTCGCGGACCGCCGTCAGCCGGGCTCCGGGCCCGCCGCCGGCCACGACCAGCCCGCCGGGCGTCACCGACGGAGGAGTCTGGGCCAGGTAGTTCAGCGGCACCGACCACTTCGCGCTGCCGTCGTCGACGTTGATCGCCCAGAGGCTCTCGTCGCGGCCGTTGACGTAGACCGTCGACCCGTCCGCCGAGACCACGGGGCTGGCCAGCGGGCCGCCGCCGACGGCGTCGCTGGTCCATTCGCGAGTGAGCTGGGGGGTCTGCCCGGGTTGATACCGCAGCCCGACCAACACCGGTTGCTCCGTGTCGGGCTCCCACAGGGGCACCACGATCATGCCGGTGGCCTCGGAGTACGCGGGCGCAGCAGCCACCGGGCAGCGCGGACCCGCCGCCCGGCAGTCGTCGAGACCGCGTTCGGAATCGGTCGGGTCGACACCTGCGACCAGGTCGAGCGCGCTGCCGGTCACGGTGCCGCGATGGGCGTCGAACACCAGCACCTGCCCCAGGTGGGTGAGCACCAGCAGCCGCCCGGGATTGAGGATCCGCGCGGTCATCGGCATCCCGATCACCGGCTTGCGCCAGCGGATCCACTGGGTGGACGGGAAGGACAGGATCGTGCCCGGCTGGCCGATGTAGAGATTGTCGAACCCGTCGAACAACGGGCTGGCCATCCCACCGCCCTGCACCAGTCGGGTGCACCAGCGCTGCCTGCCCCGGTTGTCGGTCTCCCACACCATCAGCGAACAGCCCGCCTCGGTCTGACCGTTGACCGCCAGATAGTTGCCGGACCCGAGGGCCACCTGCGCGCCGAGTTCGCCCTTGACCGACCGCGTCCACTCCAGGCGCAGCGCGTCGGCCCCCGTGACCGGGGACGAGCTGCTGTTGGCGGCGTCGGCGTACTGGGCCGACCAGCCGGTCGCCGCGTGGGCTTGGACCCAGGAATCGGTGTTGCCGCAGCCGGTCAGCGCACCTGCGACCAACGCCGTCGAGGCCAATGCGAAGATTCGCCGGAGCACGGGATCCCTTCTGGTCGCGGTGTACGTCGAGCCCAGGTGAGGGTAACCGTTGGCACTTCGGGAGGGGAGGAGCGGAGCGACCCCGGGAATGTCTCGGGCGGGCGCGTAGGCTGT
Source organism: Mycolicibacterium vaccae NBRC 14118 = CIP 105934 (assembly GCF_001552715.1). GTDB lineage: Bacteria > Actinomycetota > Actinomycetes > Mycobacteriales > Mycobacteriaceae > Mycobacterium > Mycobacterium vaccae. The sequence continues at coordinate 4,688 of NZ_BCRS01000099.1, forward strand.
CCGGCCATGACAACGATGTGGGGAGCGCCGCTGCACAAACGCTGGCGAGGATCGCGTCTGCGGGACCCTCGCCAGGCCGACTTCCTCACCCTCGCCTCGCTGAAATGGGTGCTGGCCAACCGTGCCTACACCCCCTGGTACCTGGTGCGGTATTGGCGGTTGCTGAAATTCAAGCTGGCCAACCCGCACGTGATCACCCGCGGCATGGTCTTCCTCGGCAAGAACGTGGAGATCCAGGCGACCCCTGAGCTGGCCCAGATGGAGATCGGCCGCTGGGTGCACATCGGCGACAAGAACACGATCCGCTGCCACGAAGGTTCGCTGCGTATCGGCGACAAGGTGGTGCTGGGCCGGGACAACGTCATCAACACCTACCTGGACATCGAGCTCGGCGACTCCGTGCTGATGGCCGACTGGTGCTACGTCTGCGATTTCGACCACAAGATGGACAGCATCGAGCTGCCGATCAAGGATCAGGGCATCGTCAAGAGCCCGGTGCGGATCGGGCCGGACACCTGGGTCGCCGCCAAGGTCACCGTGCTGCGCGGCACCACCATCGGCCGCGGCTGCGTGCTGGGCGCCCACGCTGTGGTCAAGGGGGAGATCCCGGACTACTCGATCGTGGTGGGCGCCCCGGGCAAGGTCGTCAAGAACCGCAAACTCTCGTGGGAGACGTCGGCGGCCGAGCGCGCCCAACTGGCCGCGGCGCTGGCCGACATCGAACGCAAGAAAGCGTCCCGCTAGCTCGCCTCGCCTCGCCTCGCCTCGCCGAAACCGCATTCCACGCGGCCGTTTCCGGCGTTCGGCCGCATGGAATGCACGTTCGGCGGAGGGGGAGGCGCGGGTCACCGGTCGGGCAGCGGCCGTTCCACGATCGGCCGTCGCGGCTGGGGCCTGCGCTCGGCGCGTTTGGCGGCCAGGTACACCTGCGCGGTGTCTGCGGCCACCGTGTGCCACGCGAAATCCGATGTCAGACGCTCGCGCGCGGCCACCGCGCGGTTCTGCGCGCCGGCCGGGTCGTCGAGCAGCGCGCGCACCGCGGCCGCCAGCGCCGGCACGTCGCCGGCCGGATAAGACAGCCCCGTCACGCCGTCGATGACCGCCTCGCCGAGCCCGCCGGCGGTCGAGGTCACCAGCGGGGTGCCGGTGGCGGCGGCTTCGAGCGCCACGATCCCGAACGGTTCGTAATGGGAGGGCAGGACCGCCGCGTCGGCCCGGTGCAACAACTGCAGCAGCTCTGAATGATCAACGCGGCCGATGAAATTCGTCGCCTTGAGCACCTTGTGCTTGCGTGCCTGCGCGGTCAGGAAGTTCAGTTGGGTGCCGTCGCCGGCGATCGTCAGCGTGGTCCCGGGGTGGCTGCGGCGGATGCGCGGCAGCGCGGCGATGGCGTCGTGCACGCCCTTCTCGTACTCCAGGCGGCCGAAGTACAGCAGCTCGGGCGGCCCGATGCGCGGGCGCCGCGCCGCGAACGGCCAACCGTCGGTGTCGATCCCGTTCGGGATCACCGCGATCTCGGCGATCTCGGGCCCGAACAGCGTGGTGATCTCCTCGCGCATCGATGCCGAACACGTGATCAGCGAGTCCGAATCCCGCACCAGCCACGACTCCAGCGCGTGCACCTGGCGGCTGACGGTGCCCGAGACCCAGCCGGAGTGCCGGCCGGCCTCGGTGGCGTGGATGGTGGAAACCAGTGGGACGTCGAAGAACTGGGCGAGCGCGACGGCGGGCTGGGCGACCAGCCAGTCGTGCGCGTGCACGATGTCGGGTCGCCAGTCGGCCAGCACCAGGCCGGCGCGGACCATCGCGTGCCCCATGGCCAGGGTCCAGGCCATCATGTCGGTGCCGAAGGTGAACTCGTGCGGATCCTCGGCGGCCGCGATCACCCGCACGCCTTCGCGGACCTCGTCGGTGGTCGGATGCGTCTGCGGGTCGGTGCCGGTCGGGCGGCGGCTGAGCACGACGACCTCGTGACCGGCCAGGACGAGTTCGGTGGCCAGATGGTGCACATGCCTGCCCAACCCGCCGATCACCACCGGCGGGTACTCCCACGACACCAGCAGGATCTTCATCTTCATCCGGCGGGCAACCTCCGTGCGTCCAGTGCCCCGAACAGTCCGTCGGCGCGGTTCCAGCTCTCGGCCAGTTTCTGCGCCTGCTCGCGGCGACCGGAGGCCACCGCCGCCGAGATCTCACGCGTCGCGTGCGCGTGCAGATGAGCCCGGTAGCGTGCGTACTCGGCGGCCGAATCCTTGCTGACCATGAACGGCCAGTCGCTGGAGACCGTCAGCAGTGTCTCGCGCAGGATCTGGTCGGCGACGAAATCCCTCGGCGCAGCGGCGTTCACCGACGCCGGGTGGGCCAGCGCCTTGTCGACGGCGCTCAGCGCGGTGTCGACGACCTCGTTGTTGAGCTGGACCAGGTCGGCCACCTTCTCACCCGACCACACCTGCCAGTCCTTGCCCGAACCCCAGGAGCTGGGCGGTAATTCGACCGGCGCGCCGACGTAGCCCTGGCCGACCGCGTCCGAGAGGGTGCCGACCCGCACCCCGGCGGCGGGCAGGGCCCGTAGCACCCGCTCCAGCCAGACCGGACCCTCGTACCACCAGTGGCCGAACAGTTCGGTGTCGAACGCGGCGACGACGTGCGCGGGCCGGCCGATGCGCTCGCTTTCGTCGCGCAGGCGCCGGCGCACCGTCGCGACGAAATCGGCGACGTGGAGGTCCACCGCGGCGTCCGCGCGCTCCGGGTCGTAGGGCGCCTTGTCCTCCGACGGCACGTTGCGTCCGGTGACCCGCGCCGGCTTGAGACCGGTGGCGTGGTCGTAGGTGTGGAAGTCCCGGTAGGCGGCATGGCCGGGATAGCCCGACTTCGGCGACCAGACGCGGTAGCTGACCTGGAGGTCGCGGCCGAACGCGACCACGTCCGAATCTCCGACCGGCCTGCCCAGCGCGGTGTCGCCGCGCAGCGACGGGCCGTCCACCATGAAGTGGCTGACCCCGGCTGCGGCGTAGCCCGCCTCCATGCCGGGTGCGTAGGCGCATTCGGGCGCCCAGATGCCTTTCGGCGCATGGCCGAACCGGTGCGCGGCGTCGGCCAGGCCCTCGCGCAGCGCGAACTCGCGCAGGCGCGGGTTCAGCAGCGGCTGGAACGGGTGGGCCAGTGGCCCGCCGAGCAGTTCGACGATCTCGCCGTCGAGAAGCTCGCGCAGCACCGGCGCGGCGCCGTGACGCCACAGCGTGTCGAACTCGTCGAGCTCCCGTTGCGCTTCGATGTACTCGCGGGAACCGAAGCGGCGCAACGCATCCGGTTGCGATGCCGGGCAGGGGCCGGTCGCGGTGCGGGTGGTCGCGGCTTCCAGTGCACGCAGCTGCCAGTTGGCCAGCCAGTGCTGCAGCCCCTGCAGGCAGTACGGGTCGTCGAGCTGGGCGGCCACCACCGGGGTGATGCCGAGGGTGAGCAGATGGCTGCGGTTCTCGGCGGCCAGCGTGCGCAGCACCCGCACAAGTGGCAGGTAGCACGCCGACCACGACTGGTAGAGCCATTCCTCGCCGACCGGCCAACGGCCGTGGTGGGCCAGCCACGGCAGGTGGGTGTGCAGCACCAGGGTGAACAGCCCGGGGACAGGCTCAGGCGAGTCCCCCTCCGGTGCTCTGTTCGCTCCGCTCTCCGGTGCTCTGTTCGCTCCGCTCTCCGGTGCTCTGTTCGCTCCGCTCACGGACGCACCGCGATCGCCACCAGATCCAGGCTGTCGTCGATGTGCCGGCCGGGCACGTCGGCCGAACCCGGCACCAGGTCGAAGTCGTCGATGGTGACCGACTCGATGTCGGCCAGCAGGTCGGCGGACCACGGCGCGTCGGCCAGGGCCCGCTCGATCTGGGCGTCGATGACCGATCCGCCGTGCCGGGCGTCGATCTCGGCCAGGCGCGCGCCGTGGTAGACGCCCAGCATCGACTCCATCGCGAACCCGGCCGTCTCCAGCAGTTCGGTCAGCTCGGCAGCGTTGAGCTCGCGGGTGTGGAACGGGTTGACCGGTGTGTCGCGGCCGGGGGAGAAGGTGATGCGGTTGGGCGTCGACATCAGCAGCACCCCGCCGGGGCGAAGCACCCGGGCGCACTCCGCGGCGAACTGGCCCTGATCCCACAGGTGCTCGATCACCTGGAAGTTGACCACCACATCGACGGCACCGTCCGCGAGCGGAAGCTCGGCCAGGTTGCCGTGCCGCATGTCGACGCGGGGATACCGTGCCCGCACGTGCGCCACCGCGGACTCGTCGTAGTCCAGCCCGACCACGGACCGGGCGACGTCGGCGATCAGATCGGCGCCGTAGCCCTCGCCGCAACCCGCCTCCAGTACATCGCGGTCACGGCATCGCTCGACCAGCTTGCGGTACACCACCTCGTGGCGACGGAACCAGTAGTTCTCCTCGGCCACGCCGGGGACGGTCCGCTCACCGGTCAACGCCATGGGTGCGGGATCGCCGGCGGGACCGTCGGTAACAGATGCGCTCATTGCAAGGCAGGCTAACCCCTAACCGGCCGATGGCGAACTCTTCGTGAGCGCCATCCGGTCGCCGTGCCGACAGATCGCAAACTTCGACCGGCTATGGTGTTCGTGCGACGCACTCCAAGTTACCGGCTGGTAACATCGTGGTGCCTGCGTGAAACGTGGTATGGCGGGTCGACCACCGGCCCCTTTCGAGGAGGACGAACCAGAGTCATGACGAACATCGTGGTCCTGATCAAACAGGTCCCTGACACATGGTCTGAGCGGAAACTGTCCGAAAGCGACTACACCCTGGACCGGGAAGCCGCCGACGCCGTGCTCGACGAGATCAACGAGCGTGCCGTCGAGGAAGCGCTGCTGATCAAGGAGCGTGAGGGCGGCGACAGCACCGTGACCGTGCTGACCGCCGGTCCCGAGCGCGCCACCGAGGCGATCCGCAAGGCGCTGTCGATGGGTGCCGACAAGGCCGTCCACCTGGTGGACGAGGGCCTGCACGGCTCCGACATGGTGCAGACGGGGTGGGCGCTGGCCCGCGCGCTGGGCGCCATCGAGGGCACCGAGCTGGTCATCGCCGGCAACGAGGCCACCGACGGAACCGGTGGCGCCGTGCCGGCGATCATCGCCGAGTACCTCGGTCTGCCGCAGCTGACGCACGTGCGCAAGCTGACCGTCGAGAACGGCAAGGTCACCGCCGAGCGTGAGACCGACGACGGTGTCTTCACCCTGGAGGCCTCGCTGCCCGCCGTGGTGAGCGTCAACGAGAAGATCAACGAGCCCCGCTTCCCGTCCTTCAAGGGCATCATGGCCGCGAAGAAGAAGGAAGTCACCAAGCTGACCCTCGCCGAGATCGGCGTGGAGAGCGACGAGGTCGGCGTGGCCAACGCCGGGTCGAAGGTGCTGTCCTCGACCCCGAAGCCCCCCAAGACCGCGGGCGAGAAGGTCACCGACGAGGGCGACGGCGGCACGAAGATCGCCGAGTACCTGGTTTCCCAGAAGATCATCTAGAACTTCCCATCGACCGACAGACATAGAGGCAAACAGAACCCATGGCTGAAGTACTTGTGCTCACCGAGCACGCTGAAGGTGCGCTGAAGAAGGTCACCAGCGAACTGATCACCGCCGCCCGCGCGCTGGGCGAGCCGTCCGCCGTCGTGGTCGGCAAGCCCGGCACCGCCGAAGGCCTCATCGAGGGCCTGAAGTCGGCCGGCGCGGCGAAGATCTACGTCGCCGAGTCCGACGACGCCGAGAAGTACCTGATCACCCCGTACGTGGACGTGCTGGCCTCGCTGGCCGAGTCCGCGTCGCCTGCCGCCGTGCTGCTGGCGTCGAGCGCGGACGGCAAGGAGATCGCAGGTCGGCTGGCCGCCCGGATCGGCGCGGGCATCCTGAGCGATGTCGTCGAGGTCCGTGAGGGTGGCAAGGGCATCCACTCGATCTTCGGTGGTGCGTTCACCGTCGAGGCCGAGGCCGTCGGCGACACCCCGGTGATCACCGTGCGTCCCGGCGCGATCGAGGCCGAGCCCGCCGCGGGCGCCGGCGAGGTCGTCAACGTCGAGGTGCCCGCCCCGGCCGAGAACGCCACCAAGATCATCTCGCGCGAGCCGGCCGTGGCCGGTGACCGTCCGGAACTGACCGAGGCGACCGTCGTCGTCGCGGGCGGACGCGGTGTCGGCAGCGCCGAGAACTTCAACATCGTCGAAGAGCTCGCCGATTCGCTGGGCGGCGCCGTGGGCGCTTCCCGCGCCGCGGTCGACTCCGGCTACTACCCGGGCCAGTTCCAGGTGGGCCAGACGGGCAAGACCGTGTCGCCGCAGCTCTACATCGCACTCGGTATCTCCGGGGCGATCCAGCACCGCGCCGGCATGCAGACGTCGAAGACGATCGTCGCGGTCAACAAGGACGAGGAAGCGCCGATCTTCGAGATCGCCGATCTCGGCATCGTCGGTGACCTGTTCAAGGTGACGCCGCAGCTGACCGAAGCGGTCAAGGCTCGCAAGGGCTGATCCCGGCTCACGTTCGTCAGAAAGGCCCCCATTCCCGGCACGGGATGGGGGCCTTTCGCCTGTCCGGCCACCCCAACCGTCACCCAGCGCTCACGAACACGTCACGCAGCGCTTGCCGGCCCGCCGGACGGCTCGGCGACCGTGCAGCTATGAGCACTGCCTCTGTACTCATCGCCAGCGACAGACCGGGCCTGCGCGCGGTCACCGACGATCCGACCACGCATCCGCGGTACTCGATGCTGCTGAGCACCGACACCGACGACATCGAGGCCGCCCAGCGGTTGCGCCTTGACGTGTTCACCACCGAGCCGGGTTTCACCCTCGACGTCGACGCCGGTCCGGACGGCCGGGACGCCGACCGGTTCGACGGGTTCTGCGACCACCTGCTCGTGCGCGACGACCGCACCGGCGAGCTCGTCGGGTGCTACCGGATGCTGCCACCTCCGGCCGCGATCGCCGCCGGAGGGCTCTATACCGCAACCGAATTCGACATCAGCGCGCTGGACCCGCTGCGGCCGTCGCTGGTCGAGATGGGCCGCGCCGTGGTCCGTCGCGAGCACCGCAACGGGGCGGTGGTGCTGCTGATGTGGGCCGGCATCCTGGCCTATCTCGACCGCAGCGGCTACGACTACGTCACCGGATGCGTGTCGGTGCCGGTGACCGACCCCGCCGGGGTGTCGGCGCCGGGCAGCGCGCTGCGCGGGGTCCGTGACTTCGTCACCCGGCGGCACGCCGCACCCGCCGACTACACCGTGCGCCCCTACCGGCCGGTGACCGTCGCCGGCCGCAGCCTCGACGACATCGCACCGCCGGCCCGGGTCACGGTTCCCGCGCTGCTGCGCGGCTACCTGCGTCTCGGCGCGCAGGTGTGCGGCGAGCCCGCGCACGACCCGCAGTTCGGCGTCGGCGACTTCCCGGCGCTGCTGGACAAACGGCGCGCCGACACCCGCTACCTGCACCGGCTGCGCTCGGTCGGTGCGGCCACCGCGCTCACCGGCGGGACCAGGCCGTGAGCCGGGCCGGTAATGCGTGGCTGCCCGCGGCCACCTGCGGGGCGGATTGCCTCGGTGCCGGCGCCCTGTCGCCGGGCGGGCGTCTGGCGGTCGGTGCCCGGATCGCACTGCGCGCCAGCCTGACGGTGCTGCTGCTGCCGACGTTGCCGCTGCTGGCGGTCCCGCTGCCCGGACGGACACGCGTGCAGCGCAGCTACTGTCGCGTCGTGCTGCGGTGCCTGGGCCTCCGAATCGCGGTGTCCGGCGGCCCGGTTCGCAACGTGCCGGGCGTCCTGGTGGTCAGCGGCCACGTGTCCTGGGTGGACATCTTCGCGATCGGTGCGGTGATGCCGGGGGCGTTCGTCGCCAAGGCCGAGATGGTCGGCTGGCGGGGGCTGGGCACCCTGGCGCGGATGCTCAAGGTCATCCCGATCGAACGCGACAACCTGCGCAGGCTGCCCGAGGTGGTGGCCGCGGTGGCCGACCGGCTTCGCGCCGGACGCACGGTGGTCGCCTTCCCGGAGGGCACCACGTGGTGCGGACTCGGCTACGGGCCCTTCCGCCCGGCGATGTTCCAGGCGGCGATCGACGCCGGCCGTCCGGTGCAGCCGCTGCGGCTGAGCTACCACCACCGCGACGGCAGCCGATCCACCACAGCGGCCTACATCGGCGACGACTCGCTGCTGACCTCGATCCGCCGGTTGGTCACCGCCCGGCGCACCGTCGTACACGTGCACGTGGATTCCCTGCAGTTGCCCGGTGCCGACCGGCGTGAGCTGGCAGCCCGCTGTGAGGCCGCGGTCCGGGGCGTCACGCGCGCGGCCGGCCCAGCCGGGACGCGCCGCGACGAGGGTCACGCGCTGGTGGCCTGAGCGCGATACCGGGCAGGGGCCGCACGACGGCTATCCTTGAACGGTTATGTCTTCGTCGGTGCCCTCTTCCCAGCCGGTGTACCTCGACCACGCCGCGACCACCCCGATGCGCCCCGTCGCCGTCGAGGCCATGACCGCTGCGATGGCCACCGTCGGCAACGCCGCCTCGCTGCACGGGTCCGGCCGGCTGGCCCGGCGCAGGCTGGAAGAGTCCCGCGAGACCATGGCCCACCTGCTGGGCGCCCGCCCGTCCGAGGTGATCTTCACCGCCGGCGGCACCGAGAGCGACAACCTGGCGATCAAGGGTATCTACTGGGCCCGGCGCGGCGCGTCGCCGCAACGGCGCCGCATCGTCACCACCCCTGTCGAGCACCACGCGGTGCTCGACGCCGTGCAGTGGCTGGTCGACCACGAGGACGCCGAGGTGACCTGGTTGCCGGTCGACCGGTACGGCGCCGTCGACCCCGCCGAGCTGCGCACCGCCGTCGGGGACCCGGCCGACGTCGCGCTGATTTCGGTGATGTGGGCCAACAACGAAGTGGGCACGGTGCTGCCGATCCCCGAACTTGCCGCTGCAGCAAATGAATTCGAAATTCCTATGCACAGTGATGCCGTCCAGGTGGCGGGCCAGCTCCCGGTGGACTTCACGGCCAGCGGCCTGTCGGCGATGAGCGTCACCGCCCACAAGTTCGGCGGACCGACCGGCGTCGGCGCGTTGATTCTGCGGCGCGAGACCGCATGTGTGCCGCTGCTGCACGGCGGCGGACAGGAACGCGATGTGCGTTCCGGAACCCAGGATGTCGCCGGGGTGATGGGGATGGCGGCGGCCGCGCGAGACGCCGTCGAGACCATGGACTCCGCCGCCGAGCGGGTGCGCGCGCTGCGCGACCGCCTGATCGACGGGGTGCTCGAGGCCATCGACGACGTCGACGTCAACGGTGCGCCGCGCGCGCACAGGCTACCGGGCAACGCGCACTTCACGTTCCGTGGCTGCGAAGGAGATTCGTTGCTGATGCTGTTGGACGCCAAGGGAATCGAGTGCTCGACCGGTTCGGCGTGCACCGCGGGTGTGGCGCAGCCCTCGCACGTGCTCACCGCGATGGGCGCCGATCCGGCCAGCGCACGGGGATCGCTGCGACTGTCGCTGGGGCACACCAGCACCGACGCCGACGTCGACGCCGCGCTGGCGGTGCTGCCGGCCGCGGTGGAGCGCGCACGGCAGGCCGCGCTGGCCAGTGCGGGACGGCGGTAAGTCGTGCGGGTACTGGTCGCGATGAGCGGCGGTGTGGACTCCTCGGTGGCCGCCGCCAGGATGGTCGACGCCGGACACGACGTGGTCGGCGTGCATCTGGCGCTGTCCTCGGCGCCGGGCACACTGCGCACCGGATCCCGCGGCTGCTGCTCCAAAGAGGACGCCGGCGACGCGCGACGGGTGGCCGACATGCTCGAAATCCCGTTCTACGTCTGGGATTTCGCTGACCGCTTCAAAGAAGACGTGATCGACGACTTCGTCGAGTCCTATGCCCGCGGCGAGACCCCCAACCCGTGCGTGCGCTGCAACGAGCGGGTCAAGTTCTCCGCGCTGGCCGACCGCGCGCTGGCGCTGGGCTTCGACGCGCTGGCGACCGGACACTACGCGCGGCTGTCCGACGGTCGGTTGCGCCGCGCGGTCGACCAGGACAAGGACCAGTCCTACGTGCTGGCGGTGCTGACCGCCGAGCAACTGCGGCACGCGCTCTTCCCGATCGGCGACACCCCGAAGTCGGAGATCCGGCAGGAAGCCGCCCGGCGCGGCCTCGCGGTCGCCGACAAGGCCGACAGCTACGACATCTGTTTCATCCCGTCCGGTGACACCAAGGCCTTCCTCGGCGCCCGCATCGGCGTGCGCCCCGGCAGTGTCGTCGACGCCGCCGGGACCGTCCTGGCAGAGCACGACGGTGTGCACGGCTTCACCATCGGACAGCGCAAAGGTCTCGGAATCCCGGGACCGGGGCCGGACGGCAGGCCGCGTTACGTCACCGCGATCGACGCGGCGACCGGCACCGTCAGCGTCGGTGACCTGGCCGACCTCGAGGTCACCGCTCTGGTCGGCGATGCGCCGGTGTTCACCTCCGGCGTCGAGCCCTCGGGGCCGGTCGAGTGCGAGGTGCAGGTCCGCGCGCACGGCGGGGTCGTGGGCGCGGTCGCCGAATTCCGCGACGGCACGCTGTCGGTCAGTCTGCGCAAACCGCTGCGAGGGGTGGCGCCAGGGCAGACCCTGGTGTTGTACCGGCCCGACCCCGACGGCGACGAAGTGCTCGGCAGCGCGACCATCCGCGCCGCCCACTGATCGTCGGCTCAGCCCGGCACATTGGCCAGGATGTTGGTCATCACGATATCCGGCACCGACTCGGGGAACGCGCAGTAGGTGACCTCGACCAGGACCGCGGACTTCACCCGGTAGTCGCGGCCGCAGTCGCCCGATTCGGTGTGCACCGAATCGGCGGTCGTGGACACCTCGCCGACCAGCACCCGTCCCGCAGCGATGCCTGCGCATCCGTCGATCCGCCCGATGACCGACTCGAAGGCCCGCCGGGCCGTCGGGGTGTCGCGGTACCCGGCCGCGGCCTGGGAGATCAGCGCGCCGCGCGTCGGGTTCTGGTAGGTCAGCTTGTGGAACTCCTCGACCTCGGGTCCGAACACCTGGGTCTCGGCGTAGATCCATTCACAGTGCGCCGGAACGGTTTCGGTCAAAAAGTCGATGTCGACGGGAACCTTGCTGTCGGTGCCCGGGATCGCAGTCAGCTGCCGCCCGGAACCGGTCACCGCCTGCATCTGCTCGCGATCGAGCAGCACGGTGTCCACGTCGACCGGAGACAGGGAGTCCTCGTCGACACCGGGCGCGGTGCGCAGCGCCGTGCCACCGACCTGGTGGGTGCACCCGGCCGACACGATCGCCATCGCACACCACAGCAGCGCCGACGCGCGGCCCGTCATGACCTGACTGTAAACGGTCGAATATCGTCAGGCGAGTGACTGACTTCGCGACCGCGACCGGTATCGGATCCTGGCCGGGCACCTCGGCAAGGGAAGCGGCCGAGGTGGTCGTCGGTGAACTACACCGCCTGCCGCATCTGGTCGAACTTCCCGCCCGCGGCGTCGGCGCCGACCTGATCGGCCGGGCCGCGGCGTTCCTCGTCGACATCGCGCTCGACACCGTGCCGCGCGGCTACCGCATCGCCCAGGGCCGCCGCTCGGCCACCAGGCGGGCGATCAGCCTGCTCGACGAGGACCTCGATGCGCTGGAGGAGGCCTGGGAGAAGGCCGGGTTGCGCGGTGGGGACCGGGTGGTGAAGATCCAGGCGCCGGGACCGGTCACGCTGGCCGCGAATCTGGAACTCGGCGGGGGACACCGGGCGATCACCGATCGGGGTGCGGTCCGCGACCTGACCGCGTCGCTGGCCGAAGGGGTGGCCGTGCACCGGGCGGCACTGGCCCGCCGACTGGGGAGCCCGGTGGTGGTCCAGTTCGACGAGCCGTCGCTGCCGGCCGCGCTGGCCGGCCGGCTCACCGGGGTGAGCAGCCTGAACCCGGTGCATCCGGTCGACGAAGCCGTGGTCACCGCTCTGCTCGACGAGTGCGTCGAGGTGGTCGGCGGCGAAGTCGCGCTGCACTGTTGCGAAGCCGATGTGCCGTGGAAGATCTTGCAGCGCAGTGCAATCGGCGCAGTGTCGGTGGACATCGGGGTGCTCACCCCGGCCGATCTGGACGGTATCGGGGAGTTCGTCGAGTCCGACCGCACGGTGCTGCTCGGCGCCGTCCCCACCGTCGCCCCCGATGCGCGCCCGTCGGCAGAACAGGTCGCCGCCTCGGTGGCCGCGGTGACCGACCGGCTCGGGTTCAGCCGGGACGTCTTGCGCCGCCGCATCGGCGTCACGCCCGGTTGCGGGCTCGCCGGCGCCACTCAGGCCTGGGCCCGCAGCGCGATCGAGTTGGCGCAGCGGGCAGCCGACGGACTGGCCGAGGACCCCGAGGCGGTCTGAAAGCCGCGACCCCCGCCCCGATCTCGTCTACTCTCGGGAAGGCGCGCCGGTCAAGCTCGGCCAAGGGGGAGGCGCCGAAGACGCGGGGATGGTCTAGTTGTCGGAAATGCTCTCGAGCCGGCGCGGGTCCGGGAGTCATCTCCCCGGCGAGGTCCCGCGTCTCCGAGCACTGGACTCCTACGAGATCCTCGACACCGCCGCCGAGGAGGCGTTCGACCGGTTGGCCGCGCTCGCGGCGTACGTGTGCGACGCGCCGATCGCGTTCATCGGCTTCGTCGACGCCACCCGGCTGTGGGTCAAGTCCGGGCACGGCCTCGACATCACCGAGATCCCCCGCGAGCGGTCGTTCTGCACCCACGCCGTCGCCGGCACGACGCTGATGGAAATCACTGACACACATCTCGACCCGCGCTTCGCCGGGCCCCCGCTCGTGATCGGGGGACTGCAGCCACGGTTCTACGCCGGGACGCCCCTGATCACCGAGGACGGGCACGCGCTGGGCACCCTGTCCGTGATGGACCTCGAGCCCCGGGTCCTGTCCGCCGCGCAGCGTGATCATCTTCAGACCCTGGCGGATCAGGTGGTGCGCCTGCTACGGCCCCGCCGGCGCACCCCCGAGTTCGTCCGCGCGCCTGCGGCCGGCGCGGTGCTGCACGATCAGCAGCCGATGCTGGCGGCGGTGCTGCAGCACACCGATGTGCTGGTCTACGCCAAGGACGTCGACGGCAGGTTCGTGATGGCCAACCGCGCGCTCGAGCTGGTCACCCGGACCGGGGGGCCGCTGATCGGCGGCACCGATCACGACTTCTTCGACACCGAGATCGCCGACGACTACCAGCGCAACGACCTGCAGATCATGGCGAGCAGGGAGTGGCGGGTGTTCACCGAGGAGGTTGTGCACCCGGACGGATCCGCGCACATCTACCGCTCGACGAAGTTCCCGCTGTTCGACGACCGGGGCGAGGTGATCGGGATCGGAGGGGTGTCCACCGACGTGACGGAGCTGGCCACCGCCCGTGCCGCGCACGCGGCCGCCGAACAGCGGTGGCGCGCACTGGTCGAGCAGTCACCCGCCGCGGTCGTCGTCATCGACGACGGGGGCAACCTGGCCTACGTCAACGGCGAAGCCGTCACGCTGCTCGGCGGGCACAACGCCGAGCAGATCACGGCCAGGCCCGGCCTGGCGTTCGTGCCGGAACGCTTCCGCTCGATCGCCCAGTCGATGCTCGACGAGATCGTCGCCGGCGGCAACCTTGGACGTGCCCAACGCGGGGCGCTGCTGCGGATGGACGGCACCGAGATCATCGTCGAGTTCAACTGCACGGCGATCGATCAGGCCGGCGAGCTCAGCGTGCAGCTCGAGGTCCGCGACGTGTCCGCCGTCGCGGCCGCGCACGCGGCGCTGAAACACTCCGCCTCCACCGACCCGCTGACCGGCGCGCTGAACCGGCGCGCCTGGGACGTCCGGGTCGCGGGGTTGCTCGCCGGTGCCGACGCCGCCCCGGTGACGGTGGCGGTGATCGATCTGGACAACTTCAAGGCGTTCAACGACACCCGCGGCCACACCGTCGGCGATGCGCTGCTGCAGCATTTCGCCGCCGCCGCGACCGCGGTGGTCCGCAGCGACGACATCTTCGCGCGCTGGGGCGGCGAAGAATTCATCGTGGCGCTGCCCGCCACCACACCGGAGCAGGCCGAGTCGATCCTGAACCGGTTGCGCCGCTGCGTGCCCTTCGGGCAGACCTGCTCGATCGGCTACACCGCCCACCGGCCGGGGGACACGTTGGGCGACACGGTCGCCCGCGCCGACCGGGCGCTCTATGAGGCCAAGCGCCGGGGCCGTGACCAGCTGTGGCGGCGGTAGCCCGGTCTAGCCGCCGGTACGCAGATCCTTGCGAAGGATCTTGCCCGAGGCCGATTTCGGCACGGCGTCGATGAACGCGACCATTCTGACCTTCTTGTACGGCGCGACGTGTTCGGCGACGAACTCGATGACCTCGGCCTCGGTGAGATCCGCACCGGCCTGCTTGACCACGAACGCTTTCGGCACTTCCTCGCCGTCGGCGTCGAGCGCCCCGACCACCGCCGCGTCGGCGATGTCGGGGTGGGACAGCAGCACCGCCTCCAGCTCGGCCGGCGGCACCTGGTAGCCCTTGTACTTGATCAGTTCCTTGAGCCGGTCGACGATGTACACCAGGCCCCGCGCGTCGACCTGGGCGAGATCGCCGGTGTGCAGCCAGCCGTCGTCGTCGACGGTCGACCTGGTGGCCTCGTCGTTGTTCAGATAGCCGGCCATCACGTTCGGGCCCTTGAACCAGAGCTCGCCGGTCCTGCTCAAACCCTCTGCAGGAACGGCGATCTCCTCGCCGGTTTCGGGGTCGACGAGCTTGGAGGCCGCGTTGGACACCGTCCACCCGACCGAGCTCAGCGGCGCTTCCTCGTGCATGTCGGCCAGGCCGCCGTCGAACGGGGTGATGTGGCTGACCGGGCTGAGCTCGCTCATGCCGTAACCCTGAACGACCTTGCAGTCCAACCGTTTCGCGACTGCGTGGCCGAGGTCGGCGTCCAGTGGCGCCGCCCCGGACATCACCACGTTCAGCGAGGACAGATCGTGGTCGTCGACGAGCGGGTGCTTGGCCAGTGCCACCGCCACCGGCGGCGCGATGAACGCGATGGTGCACCGGTGTTCGGCGATGTTGCCCAGGAACTCGCCGAGGTCGAAGCTGGGCATGATCACCAGGGTGGCGCGTGCGTGCAGGGCCGCGTTGAGCAGCACGGTCATCCCGTAGATGTGGAAGAACGGCAGCACGGCCAGCACCACGTCGTGGGACTGCATGCCGTGCAGCGGACGGATCTGCGCGACGTTGGCGACCAGGTTGCGGTGGGTCAGCATCACCCCCTTGGGATTGCCTGTCGTCCCAGAGCTGTACGGCAGCACCGCCAGATGTGACGACGGCGCGAAATTCACTTGGGGCGCAGGGCCTCCCGATGCCAGCAGGTCGGCCGCGTTCGGATGGCCGTCCGCGTCGCGGCCCGCGCCGTCGAGTATCACGAGGTCCTCGTCGGCGAGCCCGACCGCGGCGGCGGCCTCCTTCGCCTGGGCCGCCAGCGGCGTCACCGTGATCAGCGTGGTCGCCTTGGAGTCGGTGAGCTGCTTGGCGATGTCCTTGGCGGTGAACAGCGCGTTGATCGTCGTCGCCGTCGCGCCGGCCCGCAGGATGCCGTGGAAGGCGACGGCGAACGCCGAGCTGTTGGGGGCGAGCAGGCCGACGACGTCGCCGACGCCGATGCCGCGCGCCGCCAGCGCGCCGGCGAACGAGTCGACCCGGTCGAGCATTTCGCGGTAGCTGGTCTTGCGGCCGGTCTTCGCATCGATCAGCGCGACCCGGTCCAAGTCGGGGTCCGCCGGCCCGGAGAACCCGGAGAACAGATAGTCGTAGACGCTGGCCGTGGGGATGTCGACTTCGGGGAAGGGGCTTGAAAAGGTCATGGTGTCTCCGATCGAATCATGCCGGGGTGGCGTCCGGGTCAGGCTTCGTCGAGCTGTCTGATCAATTTCTTGGCCGCGGTCATCCGGAAGGACGCGTCGAGCAGTTCGGTGACCTCGGCCCAGTCCACCGGCGCGGCGTCGAGGTCGAGCCCGAGCCAGCCGAAGGGGCCCAGGTAGGCGGGGAAGAAGAACCTGGCGTCCTGTTCGAGGGCGCGCCGGTCGCTCTCGTCGACCTTCACCAGCACCGAGTGCGGGTACTGCAGGTACCGGCCCTTGGTGGGGGTCTTGACGCTTCCGCCGTACATGGCGAACATCTTCGGCACGCAGAACACCGGCCTGCCCCAGGAGATCTTCTCGAAGGCCCCGGGAAATCCGAGGGCGATGTCCCTGAGCTCGCGCAGACCGGGGTCGTCGTCGCCGAACATCAGCGGGTGCGGCATGGGTGCAGCCTACGCAGCGGATCGGTGTCGGCGGTCTTCGATAGCCTGCCAGGGTGAGTCCCGAGGTGAGCCCGGATCCCGAGGCAGTGCTGGCCGAGCAGTCCGACGACGCGCCCGAAGCCGCTCTGCGCCGCCAGTGGCAGGAGCTCGCCGACCAGGTCCGCGAGCATCAGTTCCGCTACTACGTCCGGGATGCCCCGATCGTCAGCGACGCGGAGTTCGACGAGATGCTGCGCCGGCTGCAGACGCTGGAGGACGACCACCCCGAGTTGCGCACCCCGGACTCGCCGACCCAGCTCGTCGGCGGCGCCGGCTTCGCCACCGACTTCACCGCCGCCGAGCATCTCGAGCGCATGCTCAGCCTGGACAACGTGTTCACGCCGGACGAACTGGCCGCATGGGCCGCCAGGATCAAGAGCGAGATCGGTACGGACGCGCAGTACCTGTGCGAGTTGAAGATCGACGGGGTGGCGCTGGCCCTGGTCTACCGGGACGGTCGGCTGGTGCGTGCGGCCACCCGCGGCGACGGGCGTACCGGCGAGGACGTCACCCTCAATGCCCGCACCATCGACGACATTCCCGAAAAGCTCACCGGCACAGGCGAATTCCCGGTCCCCAAGGTCCTCGAAGTGCGCGGCGAGGTGTTCTTCCGGGTGGCCGACTTCGAGGACCTCAACGCAGGCCTGGTCGCCGAGGGCAAACCGCCGTTCGCCAACCCGCGCAACAGTGCGGCCGGCTCGCTGCGGCAGAAGAACCCGGCGGTGACCGCCCGGCGCCGGCTGCGGATGATCTGCCACGGGCTGGGCCACATCGAGAGCTCCGGGGGATACCCGTTCAAGACCCTGCACGACGCCTACCGCGCGCTGCAGGCGTGGGGCCTGCCGGTGTCCACCCACACCGCCCAGGTCAAGGGCCTCGACGCGGTCACCGAGCGCATCGCGTACTGGGGCGAGCACCGGCACGACGTCGAGCACGAGATCGACGGCCTGGTGGTCAAGGTCGACGACGTGGCGCTGCAGCGGCGGCTCGGGGCCACCTCGCGTGCGCCGCGGTGGGCGGTGGCCTACAAGTACCCGCCCGAGGAAGCGCAGACCAAGCTGCTCGACATCCGGGTCAACGTCGGCCGCACCGGCCGGGTGACGCCGTTCGCGTACATGGAGCCGGTCAAGATCGCCGGGTCCACCGTCGGGCTGGCGACGCTGCACAACGGGTCGGAGGTCAAACGCAAAGGTGTGCTGATCGGCGACACCGTGGTGATCCGCAAGGCCGGCGACGTCATCCCGGAGGTGCTCGGTCCGGTCGTCGACCTGCGCGACGGCACCGAACGCGAGTTCCAGATGCCCACCCATTGCCCGGAGTGCGGGACCGCGCTGGCCCCGGCCAAGGAGGGCGACGCCGACATCCGCTGCCCCAACTCGCGGACCTGCCCGGCGCAGTTGCGGGAGCGCGTTTTTCACGTCGCCGGCCGCGGCGCGTTCGACATCGAGGGCCTCGGCTACGAAGCCGCGACCGCGCTGCTGCAGGCGGGGTCGATCACCGACGAGGGCGACCTGTTCGACCTGACCGCCGAGGACCTGCTGCGCACCGAGTTGTTCACCACCAAGGCCGGTGAGCTCTCGGCCAACGGCAAGCGGCTGCTGGCCAATCTCGGCAAGGCCAAGTCCCAGCCGCTGTGGCGGGTGCTCGTCGCGCTGTCGATCAGGCACGTCGGGCCCACCGCAGCCCGCGCCCTGGCCACCGAGTTCGGCAGCCTGGACGCGATCGTCGCCGCCTCCGAGGAGCAGTTGGCCGCGACCGAGGGGGTCGGGCCGACGATCGCGGCGGCGGTCACCGAATGGTTCACCGTCGACTGGCACCGCGCGATCGTCGACAAATGGCGCGCGGCCGGGGTGCGGATGGCCGACGAGCGCGACGCCAGCATCGAGCGCACGCTGGAGGGGCTGTCGATCGTGGTGACGGGCTCGCTGGCGAACTACAGCCGGGACGAGGCCAAGGAGGCGATCATCGCCCGCGGCGGCAAGGCGGTCGGCTCGGTGTCGAAGAAGACCGCCTACGTGGTGGCCGGTGACGCGCCCGGGTCCAAGTACGACAAGGCCCTCGAACTGGGGGTGCCGGTGCTCGACGAGGACGGCTTCCGTCGGCTGCTGGAGAGCGGGCCCCCGTCGGATGACGATCAAGCGGTGAGGGACGAGCCGCGTTGAGGAGTCCGACAGTGGGGATGCGTCGGATGACGATCAAGCGG
>NZ_BCRS01000100.1 GCF_001552715.1 Mycolicibacterium vaccae NBRC 14118 = CIP 105934
GAGGCGGCCACCGACGCGGCCGCGGTCCGCCGTGGGGAACTGACCGACCGGGTCGACGCCGAACGGCGCAGCCGGCTGGAGGGCGACGCGACCGGGCGGCGGCTGCTCGGCGAGCTCGACGTCGCCGACGGCGAGGCCGCCGTCACGCCGGTCATCGGGCCGGGGCTGACCGTCACCGTCACCGACCCGGGGATGTCGCGCAATCTGACCGACGTGTCCAAACAGCGCGTGGAAGGAAGCCAGCAGGTCATCCTGGACCGGGACCTGCAGCTGGTGGTGAACTCCCTGTGGGCCAACGGCGCCGAGGCCATCTCGGTCGGCGGGGTGCGCATCGGCCCGAACGTGACGATCCGCCAGGCCGGCGGCGGCATCCTCGTCGACAACCAGCCGGTATCCAGCCCGTATGCGATCCTCGCCGTGGGACCCCCGCGGGCCATGCAGGACGGCTTCGACCGCAGTACGGGCCTACAGCGGCTGCGACTGCTGGAGACGTCCTACGGCGTCGGCGTCAACGTCACCGGCGGTGACGGACTGGTGCTGCCCGCCGGGTCGGTCCGGGACATCAACTTCGCCAAACAGATTGGGCTCAATTGATCGGCATCGTCGCTCTCGTCGTGGGCATCGTGCTCGGGGTGGTGTTCCATCCCGACGTCCCCGAGTTCGTGCAGCCCTACCTGCCGATCGCGGTGGTCGCCGCGCTGGACGCGGTGTTCGGCGGGCTGCGGGCCTACCTCGAAGGCATCTTCGACTCGAAGGTGTTCGTCGTGTCGTTCGTCTTCAACGTGCTCGTGGCGGCGCTGATCGTCTACGTCGGTGACCAGCTCGGGGTCGGCACGCAGCTGTCCACGGCGATCATCGTGGTGCTCGGCATCCGGATCTTCGGCAACGCCGCGGCACTTCGGCGGCGGCTGTTCGGGGCCTGAGCATGAGTGAACACGGCCGCCACGAACTGCCGCCCGACGAGGACCCCGCCCAGGGCAGGGGCGCCCGCTCGCAGGCCGTGTTCGGGGTACTGGCCGTGTTGCTGTGCCTGTTGCTCGGGGTGGGGATCGCCACCCAGGTCCAGCAGACCGATTCCGGCGATTCGCTGGAGACCGCCCGCCCGGCGGACCTGGTGGTGCTGCTGGACTCGTTGCAGCAGCGTGAAGCGGCCCTGAACACCGAGATCGCCGACCTGCAGCAGACGCTGAGCGAGTTGCAGACCTCCGGAAGCGACGACCAGGCCGCCATCGAGAACGCCCGGGCCCGGCTGGCCGCCCTGTCGATCCTGAACGGCACCGTCGCCGCCACGGGTCCGGGAGTGACGCTGACCATCGCCGACCCGGCGCAGGGGGTGGGCTCGGAGACCATGCTCGACGTGATCAACGAGCTGCGGGCCGCCGGCGCCGAGGCGATGGAGATCCGCGGGCAGCAGGACGGCCGGCCGGTGTCGGTGCGGGTCGGGGTGTCCACCTGGATCGTCGGCAGGCCCGGGGCGCTGGTCGTGGACTCGGTCACCATGGGTCCGGCCTACACCGTGGTCGCGATCGGCGACCCGCCGACACTGGCTGCCGCGATGAACATTCCGGGCGGCGCGATGGACAGCGTCGAACGCGTCGGCGGCACGATGGTGGTCGAGCAATCCGAACGGGTCGACGTCACCGCCTTGCGGCAACCGAAACCCCGCCAATACGCTCAGCCCGTCAAATGACCCACACCGATCAAGGAGCGCCGTGAGCGAGATTCCCGCCGACTTGTCCTACACCGCCGAACACGAGTGGGTGCAGCAGACCGGCGACGACACGGTGCGTGTCGGCATCACCGACTACGCGCAGTCCGCGCTGGGCGACGTCGTGTTCGTGCAACTGCCCGACGTGGGCGCCGAGCTGACGGCGGGGGAGTCCTTCGGTGAGGTCGAGTCCACCAAGTCGGTGTCAGACCTCTACGCCCCGATCACCGCGAAAGTGGTTGCCGTCAACGGGGAATTGGACAGCAACCCGCAGCTGGTCAACTCCGACCCGTACGGCGAAGGATGGCTGGTGGAACTGCAGGCCGAGGCCGGCTCGCTGCAGGGAAGCCTGGACGGTCTGCTCGACGCGGAGGGCTACCGCACCCACGCGACCGACTGAGGTCTTGTTAGGGTCGTTCAGACAGACCGGGACGCGACGTGCGGATCCGGCAGTGGATGGCACAACGCGGTCGTATGCGCGGTACGGTCGACACCAGCGGCGCATCGGGCTGGAGGTCCGGCCGGGTATCGCCAAGCAGCCAGTAAGGAGCAGCGGGTGACGGACAAGGACTTCAACGCCGGGGCCGACTCTGACGAGGTCACCGTGGAGACCACTTCGGTCTTCCGCGCCGACTTCCTCAACGAGCTCGACGCGCCGCCCGCAGCGGGCGGCGACAGCGCGGTCTCGGGGGTCGAGGGCCTTCCGGTCGGTTCGGCGCTGCTGGTCGTCAAGCGCGGCCCGAACGCCGGGTCGCGGTTCTTGCTCGACCAGCCGACCACCTCGGCGGGCCGCCACCCCGACAGCGACATCTTCCTCGACGACGTCACCGTCAGCCGCAGGCACGCGGAGTTCCGGCTGGAGGGTGGCGAGTTCCAGGTCGTGGACGTCGGCAGCCTGAACGGCACCTACGTCAACCGCGAGCCGGTCGACTCGGCCGTGCTGGTCAACGGCGACGAGGTGCAGATCGGCAAGTTCCGCCTGGTGTTCCTCACCGGGCCCAAGGGCGCCGACGGCGGGGCGTCCGAATGAGTGACTCCGCCCGGTAAGCAGCGATGACGCAACCCGACACACCGTCACTTCGCGGGATGTCGATCGGCGTCGTCCTGGATCTGCTGCGCGACGAGTTCCCCGACGTCACCATCTCCAAGATCCGTTTCCTGGAGGCCGAGGGGCTCGTCACGCCCGAGCGCACCGCGTCGGGTTACCGGCGCTTCACCGCCTACGACTGTGCCCGCCTGCGGTTCATCCTCACCGCGCAGCGCGATCACTATCTGCCGCTGAAGGTGATCAAGGCACAACTGGACGCCCAACCCGATGGTGAACTGCCGCAGACGGGTTCGGCGTACGCCTCGCCGCGCCTCGTGTCGGTGGGCGGGGACGCGGCGGACCCCTCCGCCACAGCGGCCACCATGGCGGCACCCACCCAGGCCCGGCTGACCCGCGAGGACCTGCTGGAACGCTCCGGCGTCGGTGAGGACCTGCTGGCCGCGCTGGTGAAAGCCGGCATCATCACCCCCATCTTCAAAGGTGCGGGCACCACCTTCTACGACGAGCACTCCGTGGTGATCGCCCAGTGCGCGCGCGCCCTCGGCGACTACGGCGTCGAACCCCGTCACCTGCGGGCGTTCCGGTCTGCGGCCGACCGCCAATCCGACCTGATCGCCCAGATCGCCGGCCCGGTCGGCAAGGGCGGCAAGGCCGGAGCCCGCGACCGCGCCGACGATCTGGCCCGCGAAGTGGCCGCGCTGGCGATCACGTTGCACACGTCTTTGATCAAGTCGGCCGTACGCGACGTTCTGGATCGCTGAGGACTAGACTCGAGGGACGGGTTCGTCGGCGTGCGGAGGGTAGGCACACATGGGTGAGGTTCGTGTGATCGGCATTCGCGTTGAGCCGCCCCAGAACCAGCCCGTGCTGTTGCTGCGGGAGTCCAACGGCGACCGTTACCTCCCGATCTGGATCGGCCAGTCCGAGGCCGCCGCCATCGCCCTCGAACAGCAGGGCGTGGAGCCGTTGCGGCCCATGACCCACGACCTGTTCCGAGATGTCATTGCCGCGCTCGGTCATTCACTCAAAGAGGTGCGCATCGTCGATCTGCAGGAAGGCACCTTCTACGCCGACCTGGTCTTCGATCGGGACATCAAGGTCTCGGCGCGTCCGTCCGACTCGGTGGCGATCGCGCTGCGCGTCGGTGTGCCGATCTACGTCGAGGAGTCCGTGCTCGCCGAGGCCGGGCTGCTGATCCCCGACGAGGGCGACGAGGAGTCCGGCCCGGTCCGCGAGGACGAGGTGGAGAAGTTCAAGGAATTCCTCGACAGCGTCTCCCCGGACGATTTCAAGGCGACCTGACCGGTCGCTGATCTTGGTCACGGATCCGTCTCGTCGGGTTCGACACGCGGGTCGGGTTTTCTGAAACCCTGAATCGGGCAGCCATACTTGGGGCCGACGGGCAGTCACCGGACGCCGTCAAGCGTATGCTCGAGCGAGGCTCGGGCAGGGTGTAAGCAGGGGTTGACTGCGCCCACGCAGGTCAGAGTCAAGATCGGCGAGAGGATTCGCAAGTGGGAGACAGGCCACGCCAGGAGCAACTGGACCTCACCACCGGCTCCCCACAGGCGGACGGCCCCCGTGTGTCGACCGAGCCCGTCCAGGGCGGGTTGTTCCCCGACGACTCGGTACCTGACGAGTTGGTGGGCTACCGCGGGCCCAGCGCCTGCCAGATCGCCGGCATCACCTACCGTCAGCTCGACTACTGGGCGCGCACCTCGCTGGTGGTGCCGTCCATCCGAGGCGCCGCGGGCTCGGGCAGTCAGCGGCTGTACTCGTTCAAGGACATCCTGGTCCTCAAGATCGTCAAGCGACTTCTCGACACCGGCATCTCGCTGCACAACATCCGCGTCGCGGTCGACCACCTGCGTCAGCGCGGCGTGCAGGATCTGGCCAACATCACGCTGTTCTCCGACGGCACCACGGTCTACGAGTGCACCTCGGCCGAGGAAGTGGTCGACCTGCTCCAAGGCGGCCAGGGCGTGTTCGGCATCGCGGTGTCCGGGGCGATGCGCGAACTCACCGGCGCAATCGCGG
Source organism: Mycolicibacterium vaccae NBRC 14118 = CIP 105934 (assembly GCF_001552715.1). Classification (GTDB taxonomy): domain Bacteria; phylum Actinomycetota; class Actinomycetes; order Mycobacteriales; family Mycobacteriaceae; genus Mycobacterium; species Mycobacterium vaccae. Next base: position 4,794 of record NZ_BCRS01000100.1, read on the forward strand.
ACTTTCCCGGCGAGCGCGCCGACGGCGGGGAGTCGATCTCCGCGCCCGAGGATGAGCTCGCGTCGCGGCGCAAGACCCGGGACCGCAAGATCGGTTAACTGTCTCTGCAGAGAGGGCCGCTTCGGCGGCCCTTTTTTGTTGCCTGTGATCGGCATGGCGTTGGCCACACCGCCGGTGCCGCGGGCCGGGGTGTCGCTGCTCACATCGCGATGCGCGTCCTCGTCCACGGTGGCCATCGGGTCCTGCGCCGGGGTTGTCACCACGGCTTATCCGGCTGCCCGGCCGCCAGGCAAAACCTGAAGTAAACCGTGGCATCGTTTCCGTCATGTAACAACGAAGTGTCCACTGCTGCAGTTAATTTCATGTTACGTGGCATCAGTTTGACAGATGCAAGCGGTCGCTTTTGACTGCTTGACGCGGTCTAGCCTCACCTCGGAATCTTGACCGATCGCGCCGGCGACGAAGCCGGACCCGATGTCGAGCACCCGCCGAAAGTCGTTCGCGTGGAAGGATTTTTATGAAGTCATTACCGAAGGTGATCGCGATGTGCGGTCTGGCCGCATCGCTGACCCTGTCCGCGTGCTCAAGCAACAACGAGAATTCCTCTGGTGCAACTGAACTGATGTTGGCCGTGGAGACCAGTGCCGGAGATCCGCTGGCGGACATGCTGCTTGCCTTCGCCGACGAAGTGCAGAACGAGCTCGGCGACTCGGTGTCGCTCACGGTGCAGACCGGTGGCGCCATCGGCGACGAGGAGGCGGTGCTGCAGGGTCTGCGGGCCGGCGCGATCGACGTCGCCGCGGTGAGCGGGTCGGTGGCGAACCTGGACCCGACCTTCAGCATCATGGACATGCCGTTCGTGTTCACCGATCGCGACAAGGTCGTGGAGTTCCTCGACGGGCCCTACGGTGACGAGCTCAGCGACTCGCTGGTGGAATCCGTGGGCGCGCGGGTCCTCGGGTTCGGCGAGAACGGATTCCGCCACATCACCAACAACAAGCGGCCCATCGTCACCTCGGAAGACCTGGCGGGGCTGAAGATCCGGGTGCCCGGAAACCCGGCGCGTGTCGCGCTGTTCGAGGCCCTCGGCGCCGCCCCCACCCAGATCGACATCGGCGAGGCCTACCTGGCGCTGGACCAGGGCGTGCTCGACGGACAGGAGAACCCGCTCAAGGTCATCGACGCGTTCTCCTTCTACGAGAAGCAGCGCTACCTGTCGCTGACCTCACACATCTACAGCCCGGTGTACCTGACGATCAACGAGGACACCTGGCAGGGACTGTCGCCGGAGATCCAGCAGGGTCTGGAGAAGGCCGCTGCCGCCGCGGCGGAGACCAGCCGCAATTCCGGTGCCGAAGCCGACCAGCAACTGCTGGCCAAGTTCGAAGCTGCCGGCGTCGAGGTCAACGACGCCGACGTGACGCAGCTCAGCGAGGCTGTCGTCGAGGTGCGCGAACAGATCGCCGGCCAGATCCCCGGTGACTTCGCCGACCGCGTCCTCGCGGAGTACCGCCAGTGAGCGCCGCACAGCAGCGGCCCCGGCTGCCGCTGGGTGCACTGAACACCGCCACCCGCATCGGATTGGTGTACATGGCCTCCAGCACGCTCATGGAGGCCGAGATGTACGCGATGGCCACGCCGGCAGCCACCATCCACACCAGCCGGGTGACGCTGCCCAGCGTCACCGTGGAGGGTATCGACGCGATGATGCGCTCACCGGAGCTGCGCACCGCCGTGGAACTGGTGGCCCAGGCCCCGCTCGACGTCCTCGTCTTCGGCGGCACCAGTGCGTCGTTCCTGCACGGCACCGAGTGGGATCGCATGCTGGTCAACCATTTTGAGGAATGGAGCGGACTGGCCGGCAAGTGCACGACCACGTCCACCGCCAGCATCGCCGCGCTCAAGGCCGTCGGCGCCGGCCCGATCAGCCTGGTCACCCCGTACCGGCAGGAGGTGATCGACCGCGCGACCCGGTTCTTCGGGGAAAACGGCCATCCGGTGGTGGCCAGCGTCGGGCTCGGGATCACCAGCGACTGGGAACTGGCCCAGGTGCCGCTGGAGCAGATCTACGACCTCGCCCTGGAAACCGACACCAGCGAGTCCAGTGCGGTGTTCATCAGCTGCACCAACTTCGCCAGCGTCGGGGCCATCGCCGCGCTGGAGTCCGCACTGGGCAAGCCCGTGATCAGCGCGGTGCAGGCGTCGTTCTGGTACGCGCTGGAGATCGCCGGCGTGCACGCGGCGCGGCCGGGGTTCGGCATGCTGATGGACAGCCGGCTCGACCCCGCCGCCATCGGAGACCCGGCATGACCGCCGCGGCCGAGGCGCACCACCCCATCGCCGGGACCGAGGACGTCGCCAAGCAATTCGACTCGACAGTGGGCGTGGATCCGGTCCCGGGCACCCACACGCTGATCGACCGCGTGCTCGAAATGCTCGCCGCCTCGGCCCTTGCCGGGATCACCTTGATCCTGTTCGCCAATGCGGTGCTGCGGTTCGCGTTCAACTCACCGTTGGGCTGGACCGAGGAACTGGTGACCGGGCTGATGCTGTGGCTGACCATGCTGGGCTTCACGCTCGGGGTGCGACGCCGGGAATCGATCGCCATCCGCGCGTTCGTCGGCAGGCTGAGTGTCCGAACGCAGGTGTGGCTGCGGCTGGCCACCGATCTCCTCACCGCGGCGGTGCTGCTGCACCTGGCCTGGTTCGCCTACCTGTACGTCACCACGTTCGGCGACGATCCGTTGCCCTACCTGCGGCTACCGAGCGGATTCTTCACCGCGGCGTTGCCCGTCGGGGCAGTGGCCGCGGCGTTGATCGTGCTGTTCCAGTTGCCCGGGTGCCGGGCAGCGATCCTGCGTCAGCTTGAGGAGGAGAAGTCGTGATCCTCGCCATCACTCTGACCGCCATCGTCGGGCTGCTGCTGCTGGGCACGCCGTTGATCATCGCGATGGCCGGCGGCGTCGCGCTCTACGCGACGCTCGGCGGCTCCTGGATGATGCAGTATCCGCAGCAGGTCACCGACGGGATGAGCAGCTTCGTGCTGCTGGCGATGCCGTTGTTCATCCTGGCCGGTGTGGTGATGAATGCCGGAGGCATCGCCGAGCGGGTATTCGCTTTCGCCCGAAGCCTTTTCGGGTCACTTCCGGGCGGACTGGCGCAGGTCAACGTGTCGACCAGCCTGTTCTTCGGCGGCATGGTGGGCACCTCGGTCGCCGATCTCGCCGGCACCGGGTCGACGATCATCCCGCAAATGCGCAAGCACGGGTACCCCGGCTCCTACGCCGCGGCGGTGACCGCGTCCTCGTCGGGCATCGGGCCACTGATCCCGCCGTCGTCACCGATGATCCTGTACGCGGCGGCCACCGGCACCTCGCTGGGCGCCCTGTTCCTGGCCGGCATCATCCCCGGCCTCATCCTCACCGCGGTGCTGATGGTGGTGGTGGCCGTGCAGGCCAAACGCAACGGCTGGGGGGAGAAGCTCCCGTTCAGCTGGGCAGAGGTCTGGCGCACCATGCGTGGGTCGATCCTGGCCTTCGGTGTGCCGGTGCTGGTGGTGCTGGGCCTGGTGCTGGGGCTGTTCACCCCGACCGAATCCGGTGCCTTCGCCGTCGTGTACGCGATCGTCATCTCATCGCTGCTGATGCGGTCACTGGGTATGCGCAAGCTGTATCGGTGCCTGGTCGAGGCGGCGGTGCTGACCGGTGAGGTGATGCTCATCGTCGGAGTCTCGGTAGCGCTCGGCGCGGTGCTCGCCATGGCCGGACTACCCAAGGCGCTCACCGATTTCGCCACCATGATCGTGCCGGGTGACGTGCAGATGGGCTATGTCGTGGTGTTGGCGATCACGGCCATCCTGGCCGGCATGCTGTTCGACCCGCTGATCCCGGTGATCATGCCGGTGATGCTGCCGACCATGCTCGCGGTCGGTATCGACCCGGTGCACTTCGGCGTCATCATCGTGCTGACGGTCATCATCGGGCAGGTCACGCCGCCGGTGGCGATGTCGTTGGTGGTGGCCGCCAAGATCGCCAAGGTCGACGCGTGGGGTGTGCTGCGCGCCAACACACCGTTCCTGCTGGCCACCATCGCGGTGCTGGCTCTGGTGATCGTGTTCCCGCCGCTGGCCACCTGGCTGCCATCGGTCCTGGGTGGGCCGTGAGCGGCATGGACCAACTGCGCGGCATCTCGCTGACGCAGTTGCGCTACTTCATCCGGGTCGCCGAGCGGGAAAGCATGACACGGGCGGCCGAGGACCTGTACGTCGCGCAGTCCGCGGTGTCCTCGGCCGTCGCGCACCTGGAGAAGGAACTCGGTGTCCAGCTGTTCATCCGGCGGCATGCCAAGGGGCTGATCCTCACCGCGGCGGGCAAGGAACTGCTGCTGCGGGCCCGCCAGACCCTCACCGCACTGGCCGAGTCGCTGGAGATGATCGCCGGTGACGCGCAGTCGTTCCTGGGGCCGCTGCAGGTGGTGTGTTTCAGCCCGCTCGCCCCGTTCTATCTGCCGTCGATCCTGGCCGGGCTCAAGCGCGAGCATCCGGGCCTGGAGGTGCACGTCACCGAGGCGGTGGCCGGCGAGGTCGGCGAGTACCTGGAATCCGGCCGGGCCGAGGTGGCGCTGACCTACGATCTGGCCCTCGGCGACACCATCGATCGCGACGTTCTGGCCGAGATACCGCCGTACGCCGCACTTCCCGCGTCCCACCCCCTGGCCGACACCCGCAGCGTGCGGTTGTCCGACCTGGTGGACGAGCCGATGATCCTGGTCGACCTCCCGCACAGTCGCGACTATTTCCTCGGCGCGTTCACCGAGCGGGGCATGCAGCCCAACGTGCAGTACCGGTCGAGCAGCTACGAGACCGTCCGCGCGATGGTGGCCCAGGAGCACGGTTTCAGCCTGTTGCACCAGCGCCCGGCCACCGACACCACCTATGCCGGCGGCCGCGTGGTGGCGGTCCCGCTGGCCGACGAGGTGCGCCCGCTGCGGGTTGTCGTGGCGACCCTGCAGTCGATGCGAATGAGCAGGCGCGCCAACGTGTTCGCCGAGCGCTGCCGCACCGTGGTGGCCGCCGGCGTCTGAGCGCGGGGAGAGTCGGCCATCGCATCCGCAGATGCGATGCATCTGGTAATGCGATGCCGCAAGCCGAATTTCGCTGTTTGTCAGTGGATACCGGTTGCGGCTTGGATCGAATCAGAATCACCGAACCGCAATTGGAGGACATGTGAGCGGCACCGAGCCGACACCGATGTACGTCGAAACCCGGATGGGGCGAATGCATGTCGCCACTGTTGACGGGCCGGCGGAGTGGCCGTGTCTGGTACTGCTGCACCAGACTCCCCGCAGCTGGGACGAGTTCCGGACCGTGGCCGGAATGCTCGACGGCTACCGCATCGTGATTCCCGACCTGCCCGGCTACGGTGCTTCACAACCGTTGGCCGACAACACGATCGAAGCGAACGCTGCGGCGGTACTGGCCACGCTGGACGCGCTGCGGGTACCTTCTGCCCACTTCGTCGGGCACCACTTCGGCGGCCTGGTGGCCTACCACCTGGCCGTCTCGACGCCGGAACGGGTGCTGTCGCTGGTGCTCTCGTCGACGCCGTTCATCGACGCCCAGGAGCGTGAGCGACGCCGTACCGCAGCTGCGTTCAACTACTTCCCGGCGCAGCCCGACGGGGAGCATCTGGCCCAACTGTGGCGCCGGCGGGGCGAGTACCTGGCGCACCTGGACCCCGATGTGCGGGCCCGATACGTCCGCGACGTCCTGGCCCATCCCGACCCCGACCGTGGGCACGCAGCGGTGGCCGCGTACCGCTCGGAGGACGGGGTGGGCCGTTACGACGGACCGGTGTTGTGCCTGGCCTCGGCCCGTGACCCACGGGCCTTCCCCCGCCGGGCGCAGATCCTGGCCGCGTTCCCGCAGGCCACCGAGCGCGTGCTGCCCGACGGTGACATCTCCAGTCCGGAGACCTGCCCCGCCGAGTTCGCCCAGGCGGTGCTGGACTTCCACGTCGGCGAGGTGCTGCGGTGAGCGCGGACATGCAGGCCGCGGTGCTGTACGACGCCGGCGGGCCCGAACCGTTGCGCATCGAGTCCGTGCCGGTCCCGCAGCCCGGTCCCGGTGAGGTCCTGGTGGCCGTGGCCGCCTTCGGGCTCAACAACGCCGAGATCCTGCAGTGCCGCGGCGCCATGCCGGCGCCGCCCGGCGGAATCCCGGGCCTGGAGTGCGCGGGATCCGTGGTGGCCGTCGGGGCGGGGGTGACGAGCCTGCGCCCCGGGGACCGGGTCGCGGTGCTGGCCCGGGCGGGCACCTACGCCCAGTATGTCGCCGTCCCTGCCGGGGCGTGCCTGCGAATACCCGACGAACTGCGCCTGGTGGCCGCGGCGGCGCTGCCGGAGGCCGCCGCCACCGCATGGTGGAACCTGGTGCATCGGGGCAGGTTGCGGCCGGGCGAGCAGGTGCTGATCCACGGCGCGGCCGGGGGAGTCGGGTCCCTGGCGGTCCAGCTGGCCCGCGGCCTGGGCGCCACCGTGATCGGCACCGCGCGGGGTTCGGCCAAGACCGCACTGTGCGCCGAACTCGGCTGCCATCACGTGATCGACTACGGCGCCGAGGACGTGTTCGGCGCACTGCGCCGGATCGCACCCGGCGGGGTGGACGTCGTCCTGGACAACCAGGGCGCGGCCACCGTCGCCGACAACATCGCCGCGCTGGCGCCGAAGGGGCGGCTGGTTGTCGTCGGGGTGGCCTCCGGGACCGATGCGGCGGTGGATCTCGGGGCGCTGATGGCCGGGACGGCGGAGATCTCGTCCTCCAGTCTGGGCCGACTGGACGACGACACCCGCACCGCGCTCTGCCGGCAGGTCGAGACCGAGATCCTGCCGAAGGTGGCGACCGGATCGGTGCATCCGGTGCTGGACGCCACCTCGTTCACCTTCGACGAGATCGCCGCAGCCCAAAGACGATTCGCCGCACCGGACCGGATCGGAAAGGTCACGGTGACGATGCCCGGCTACATCTCGGAAACTGATGCACACCAACGGAACTAGCTCTTTGCCAGATGGCCGGGCGGCGGGCAGCATCGTAGCTGCGGACGCCGATGCTGCCTTCCGCGATCCCAGCCGAGAATCCGAATTGCGAGGGATGTCAGTGAAATCCACCTTGACACCGGTCGGCGCGCGGGAGTTCGTCCGCGCCATCAGTTGCGCCGCCACCCCGGTCACCATCGTGACCACCGACGCCGACGGCCTGCGCTGGGGCCAGACCGTCTCGGCGGTGAGCCGGGTCTCCGACGAACCGGCCGTCCTCGGTGTGTGCATCAACCGCCGCAGCCCCATCAACGCGGCGATCCGTGCGTGCGGTTCCTTCAATGTATCGTTGCTCGGACCCGAACATCACAGCGCTGCAGACAGTTTCGCCGGACGCCTGCATGCCGGCCGGCCCGCGTTCACGTTCCTCGACGACGAGTGGCGCTCGGGAGCCAACGGGTTGCCGGTGTTCGTCGACAGCGTGGCGGCCTTCGAATGTGAGCTGCACAGCATCACCGACGTCGGCTCCCACCACCTGTACCTCGGCGAGGTGCGCAACGTCGCACACACCGACGCCGAACCACTGCTGCACATGCGCGGCAGCTATCGCACTCTCGCCGCCCACACCACGGAAGGACACCACGCATGATCAAAACCGGAGACGAGTACCGGGAATCCATCAACACCGGTCGTGAGATCTACATCGACGGCGAACAGGTGCACGACGTCACCAAGCACCCGATGTTCGCCCCGATCGTCGACGTCCGCGCGCGCATCTACGACCTGGCGCACGAGGCGGCGACCCAGGACGTGATGAGCTACGTCGACGAGAACGGCGAGCGCAACGCGATCGCCAACAAAATGCCGCTGACCCAACAGGATTGGCAGGACAAGCGCCGCGCCATCGACCTGGTGCTGGACGAGGCACGCGGGGTGGTGACCCGCGTCGGCGACGAGACCATCGGCGAGATGTGGGCGCTCTACGACGGCCAGGACGTGCTCAACGAGGTGGATCCGCGCTTCGCCGAGAACATCCGGCGTCATGTGCAGAAGGCGGCCACCGGGGACCCGTTCCACATCTCGGCCAACACCGATCCCAAGGGTGACCGCTCGAAGCGGCCCCAGGATCAGGATCCCGACATGCTGCTGCACGTGGTCCGCGAGACCGACGACGGCATCATCGTGCGCGGCGCCAAGTACGAGACCGCCGCGCCGTACGCCACCCAGGCCTACACCAAGCCGACCATCGCCAACTGGGGCGATGCGAAACTCTCCGACTATGCGGTGGGTTTCATCGCAGACCTCAACGCGCCGAACCTGAAGTTCATCTGCCGCACCGGATTCGCCGGCCGCCGCGACGCGGCGGACTACCCGCTGTCCAACCGGGTCGACGAGGTCGAGTCCCTGGTGATCTTCGACAACGTGCTGATCCCGTGGGACGACATCCTGTTCTACCGGCACACCCGGGCGGCCACGTTTGTGCGCAGCTGCCTGCACCGCTACAGCGCGCTGCCCTACGTGCACCGGTCGATCCGGTTCGCCGACCTGATGATCGGCGCCGCACTGTTCAACGTCCGCCAGACCGGCCTGGACAACAACCCGGCGGTGCAGGAGAAGCTGGCGATGCTGGCCTGCTACCGCGAGGGCATCGACGCGCACCTGACCGCGGCCATCGCCACCGCCGAGACCAGCCCGGGCGGGCTGCTGATGCCCAACCAGTCGCTGCTCTACGCGGGCCGGGTGTGGGCGCAGACCCAGCTACCGCAGATGATGCACTGGGCCCGTGAACTCTGCGGCGGGCAGATCTGCATCACCCCGGACTCGGCCACGTTCGGAATGCCGGGCGCGGCGCCCTGGCTGGAGAAGTACTACTCGATCACCGACGAGTGGCAGGCCGACGACCGGCGCAAGCTGCTGGCCTTCGCCCGCGACCTGCTCAACAGCGACTACGCCGGGCACCGGCTGACGTTCCAATTGTTCGCGCAGGCACCGCCGTTCGCGCACTACCAGGCGGTCTACCGCAACTTCGACTTCGACGGCCCGCTGGCCATGGTGAAGGCGGCCGCGGAGCTGTCGGATCGGGTGGGTGCATGAAACACCGGCGCATCCGGCCGTTCAACACCCGCGACACCTACCCGGAGCAGAACCTGGACAACGACCTGTGCCAGGCCGTCGTCGCCGGCGACACCGTTTACGTGCGCGGACAGATCGGCCAGAACCTGGACACCTCGGAGAACGTCGGCGTCGGCGACGTGGCCGCGCAGACCGAACAGGCGATGTCCAACATCGCCACCCTGCTCGCCGAGGCCGACGCGACGCTGGACGACATCGTCAAAGTGACGATCTACCTGGTGGATCCGCGCTACCGGGAGACCGTGTACCGGGTGATCGGCCGCTGGCTCAAAGGTGTGCACCCGGTCTCGACGGGGCTGGTGGTCAGCGCGCTGGCCCGGCCCGAGTGGCTGGTCGAGGTGGACGTGATCGCCGTCCGGCAGCAGGTGAGCTCGTGACGTTCTCGATGGCGGCGCTGGACCGCGACACCGGCGCGTTCGGCATGATCATCACCTCCTCGTCCCCGGCGGTGGCGTCCCGGTGCCTGAACATCCGGCCCGGCCTGGGTGCGGCGGCCAGCCAGAACGTCACCGACCCCCGGCTCGGCGGACAGCTGCTGGACCGGCTGGCCGCCGGCGACGACGCCCGGTCGGCGCTGGACGCGGTGGTGGCCGGCCACCAACTGCGCGACTACCGGCAGCTGACGGTCCTGGACCGGGCCGGTCGCTCGGCGGCGTTCAGCGGCGCAGGCGCCCTCGGCGTGCACCATCACGTGGCCGGCGACGGCGTCGTCGCGGCGGGCAACATGCTGGCGAGCCCGGCCACCGTCACCGAGCTGATCCGCGGATACGAAACCTCAACCGCGGCCGAGTTCGAACGCCGGTTGCTCGACGGACTGGCCGCCGCGATGGCCGCCGGCGGCGAGGAGGGGCCGGTGCACGCGGCCGGTCTGCTGGTCTACCGCGAGGTCGAGTGGCCGGAGACGACGCTGCGGGTCGACTGGGCCGACGACGACCCGTACGCCCGGCTGGCCGAACTGTGGGCGGTGTGGGAGCCGCAGCGCGACGACTATGTGCGCCGGGCGCTGGATCCGTCCGCCGCCCCCAGCTTCGGGGTGCCCGGTGATCTCTGACCTGAAGGCCGTCGCCAGCGCACGCCTGGAGCGCGACTGGGACACCGTGCACGGGGTCAGCGCCGGACTGCACGCCGATCCGGAGCCGGCATGGCAGGAGGTACGGGCGCACCGGATGCTCACCACCGTGCTGGCCGAACGCGGCTTCAGCGTCGACGACCGCGCCGGCGGACTGGACACCGCCTTCCACGCCCGCGCGGGCAACGGTCCACTGCACGTCGCGTTCGTCGCCGAGTACGACGCGCTTCCGGGTCTCGGGCACGCCTGCGGGCACAACCTGATCGCGGCGTCGGCGATCGGGGCGGCGCTGATGGTGCAGGCCGCCGACGCGGGCCGGGCCCTGACCGTGCACGTCCTCGGCACACCCGCCGAGGAGGGCGGCGGCGGCAAGATCCTGATGCTGGAGGCCGGCGAGTTCGACGGCCTGGATGCGGCACTGATGATGCATCCGGGACCGGTCGACGCGCCGCGGGCCGAGCCGATGGCGGTCGCGCACTGGCGCGTCACCTATCGCGGCGTCAGCGCGCACGCAGGCACCTACCCGCACCTGGGCGTCAACGCGGCCGACGCGTTCACCGTCGCCCAGGTGGCGATCGGCCTGCTCCGCCAGCAGCTGCCGTCCACGGCGCGGGTGCACGGGGTCGTCACCGAGGCCGGGACCGCGCCCAACGCCATCCCGGACACCGCGTCCGGACGCTGGTATGTGCGCGCCCGCTCACTGGCCGACCTCCGCGACATCGAGAAGCGCATCCGGGCCTGCTTCCAGGCCGGGGCCGTCGGCACCGGATGCGAGCTGGAGATCGAGCTCGAGTCCCCGCCGTACTCGGAGTTCCGCACCGACGACGAGATCCTCGACATGTTCGTCGCTAACGCCGCAGTGCTGGGCCGGGACATGACCGCCGAAGCTCCGGAGGGCGCGGCGGCGATGAAGACCGCGTCCACCGACATGGGCAACGTGTCGCAGGTGGTGCGCGCGATCCACCCCTATCTGGGTATCGGATCGTTGCCCGCCGTCAACCATCAGCGGGAGTTCGCCGACGCGGCGATCGGCCCGGCCGCTGACGCGGCGCTGCGCGACGGCGCGACCGCGCTGGCATGGACGGCGCTCGATCTGGCCGGACGGTAATATCGCAGGCGCATCGCCCTCACGCGGGAGAGTTCCGTGGCCGCCAGCCACGGGCGCCGAAGGAGCAACACCTCTCCGTCAACCTCTCAGGCCCCCAGGACCGCGCCAGGCCCCGATGCCTCTGGAAAGCGGTGCCCCGGTCGCCGGGGCACCCGCCCATGGGGAAAGGCGCCCTCGCTGAAACCGGCGGAGCGGCCGAATCTCTCAGGCAGCCCGGACCGGGTCGACGACAGAGGGGGAGGAGCCGCGTTCGTCTGCGCCCCGGGAGAAGTCCTCACGTGTCCGATCAGTCCCGCACCCTCTCGTTCGTCGACCGCCACATCGGGCCCGACGCACGAGCCGTCGAAACTCTGCTGAGCACGATCGGGGTCAGCTCTCTCGACGAACTCGCAGGCAAGGCCCTGCCCGCCGGGATCCTCGACGCGCTGACCGAGGCAGGCACCGCCCCCGGTCTGGAGCCGCTGCCGCCTGCGGCCAGCGAGGCCGAGGCGCTGGCCGAGCTGCGCGCGATGGCCGACTCGAACACCGTCGCCGTCTCGATGATCGGGCAGGGTTACTACGACACGCTCACCCCGCCGGTGCTGCTGCGCAACATCATGGAGAACCCGGCCTGGTACACCGCCTACACGCCGTATCAGCCCGAGATCAGCCAGGGCCGGCTCGAGGCATTGCTCAACTTTCAGACCATGGTCACCGACCTGACCGGCCTCGAGGTCGCCAACGCCTCGATGCTCGACGAGGGCACCGCCGCGGCCGAGGCGATGACGCTGATGCACCGCGCGGTGCGCGGGCCGGCGACCCGCCTGGCGGTGGATGCCGACGTCTACCCGCAGACCGCCGCGATCCTGGCCACCCGCGCCGCACCGCTCGGTATCGAGATCGTGACCGCCGACCTGCGCCAGGGCCTGCCCGACGGCGACTTCTTCGGGGTCATCGTCCAGTTGCCCGGCGCCGGTGGCGCGGTCAACGACTGGGCCGCGCTGGTCGAACAGGCCCACGAGCGCGGCGCGCTCGTCGCCGTCGGGGCGGACCTCCTGTCGTTGACACTGATCACCCCGCCCGGGGAGATCGGCGCCGACGTCGCGTTCGGGACCACCCAGCGATTCGGCGTGCCGATGGGCTTCGGCGGCCCGCACGCCGGCTACCTCGCGGTGCATTCCAAGCACGCCCGTCAGCTGCCCGGCCGCCTGGTCGGCGTGTCGGTCGACGCGGACGGGTCGCCGGCCTACCGGCTCGCGCTGCAGACCCGCGAGCAGCACATCCGCCGGGACAAGGCCACCAGCAACATCTGCACCGCGCAGGTCCTGCTGGCCGTGATGGCGGCGATGTACGCGTCCTACCACGGCCCCGACGGATTGCGCGCAATCGCGCAGCGGGTGCACGGCCAGGCCCGGGCACTGGCCGCGGGCCTGACGGCGGCCGGTGTCGGGGTGGTGCACGAGTCGTTCTTCGACACCGTGAAGGCCCGGGTGCCGGGACGCGCCCACGAGGTCCGGGCCGCCGCCAAGGAGCGCGGCATCAACGTCTGGCTCGTCGACGACGACCACGTGTCGGTGTCCTGCGACGAGGCCACCACCGACGGTCACATCGCCGACGTGCTGGCCGCGTTCTCGGCCGAGGCGGCAACCGGGGACTACACCGGCCCGTCGATCGCCACGCGGACCTCGCAGTTCCTCACCCATCCGGCGTTCTCGAAGTACCGCACCGAGACCGAGATGATGCGCTACCTGCGGTCGCTGGCCGACAAGGACATCGCGCTGGACCGCAGCATGATTCCGCTCGGTTCGTGCACGATGAAGCTCAACGCGGCCGCCGAGATGGAGTCGATCACCTGGCCGGAGTTCGGCCGCCAGCATCCGTTCGCACCGGCCTCCGACACGCCGGGCCTGCGCCGCCTGATCACCGACCTGCAGACCTGGCTCACCGCGATCACCGGCTACGACGAGGTCTCGCTGCAACCGAATGCCGGATCGCAGGGGGAGTACGCCGGTCTGCTGGCGATCCAGGCCTATCACGCGGCCCGGGGTGACACGGGGCGCGACGTCTGCCTGATCCCGTCGAGCGCGCACGGCACCAACGCGGCGTCGGCGGCGATGGTCGGCATGAAGGTGGTCGTGGTGGCCTGCCGCGCGAACGGCGACGTCGACCTCGATGATCTCCGGGCCAAGGTCGCCGCCCACGCCGACCGGCTGTCGGCACTGATGATCACCTACCCGTCCACGCACGGCGTCTACGAGCACGACGTCGCCGACATCTGCGCCGCGGTGCACGACGCCGGGGGCCAGGTCTACGTCGACGGCGCGAACCTGAACGCGCTGGTCGGTCTGGCCCGGCCCGGCCGGTTCGGCGGCGACGTCAGCCACCTGAACCTGCACAAGACCTTCTGCATCCCGCACGGGGGCGGCGGTCCCGGCGTGGGCCCGGTCGCGGTGCGCTCACACCTGGCGCCTTACCTGCCGGGCCACCCGCTCGCCGAGGAGCTGTCGGACCGGAACACGGTGTCGGCGGCGCCGTACGGGTCGGCGTCGATCCTGCCGATCACCTGGGCCTACATCCGGATGATGGGCGCCGAGGGGCTGCGGTCGGCGACGCTGGTGGCGATCGCGTCGGCCAACTACATCGCGCGCCGGCTCGACGAGTACTACCCGGTGCTCTACACCGGTGAGCACGGGATGGTCGCCCATGAGTGCATCCTCGATCTGCGCGCGATCACCAAGACCACCGGAGTCACCGTCGACGACGTCGCCAAGCGGCTGGCCGACTACGGCTTCCACGCGCCGACGATGAGCTTCCCGGTCGCCGGCACCCTGATGGTGGAGCCGACCGAGAGCGAGTCGCTGGCCGAGATCGACGCCTTCTGCGACGCGATGATCGCGATCCGGGGTGAGATCGACAAGGTCGGGTCCGGGACGTGGTCGGTGGACGACAACCCGTTGCGCGGCGCCCCGCACACCGCGGACTGCCTGCTGGTCGAGGACTGGGACCATCCCTACACCCGCGAGCAGGCCGCCTATCCGCTGGGTAAGTCGTTCCGGCCGAAGGTGTGGCCCCCCGTGCGGCGCATCGACGGCGCGTACGGCGACCGCAACCTGGTGTGCTCCTGCCCGCCGGTGGAGGCGTTCGCCTGACGCGCGCCGCCTGGTTATAGGGTGACGCGCATGACGGGAGCCCCAGGGGAGATCGCGGCAGGACAGCCCAAGCTGTTCATCTTTCCGCACGCGGGTGGTTCGGCGCAGTACTACGTGCCCTTCGCCAAGACGTTCACCACCGACGTCAAGCGGGTGGCGGTGCAGTATCCGGGACAGCGCGGCAAGCAGGACTTCGCGGCGTTCACCAGCCTGCCCGCGCTCGCCGACGAGGTCTGCAAGATGGTGTCACCGGAAAAAGAGGGTGGCGTCGACGGACCCCCCATCGCTTTCTTCGGGCACAGCATGGGCGGTTTGCTGGCGTTCGAGGTGGCCCGCCGCTTCGAGGAGGCCGGCCGGCCGATCACCGCGCTGTTCGTCTCGGCCGTCGCGGCTCCGGGCAGGGTCGGTTACGAGGACATCCCCGACGATGACGAGGGGCTGCTGGCTGCGGTCAGCTCGATGACCGGCGCCAATCCGGAGTTCATGAAGAACCCGGAGTTCGCCGCCGCGATCCTGCCGACGCTGCGCGGTCTGAAGGCGATCGCCAACTACACATGCCCACCGGAGGTGCGGTTGTCGGCGCCGATCCACGCGTACTACGGCGACGACGACGAGATCGCCACGACGGACAAGGTCAAGCCGTGGGCAGAGCGGACCACGGCCGAGTTCACCGCGCGCGAGCTGCCCGGACATCATTTCTATCTCAACGACCAGCTCGGCGAGGTGGTCCCCGACATCGAGGCGAAGCTCTGGGGGCGGCTGGCAGACCGGGTGTGAGATCCGCTGTGGCGTTCGCCACACGGGGGCGTCGCTGGCCAGGACCGTCAGCTCCGTCTGCCCCGGTCCCGGGACCCCCGCGGTGCTGTCGCCGTTCACTGCGCTGGCCTGCATATTACCGTTGAGTCAGATAAATAATTGACGCGAGCGTGCGATCTCGGCAAACCCCTTACGCGCGCGTCAAGACGATACGAGCACGGCGTTCAACCGTCCCGTCGCCGTGACCGCGTACCCAGACGTCATAGGTTGGAGCAACGCGAATACCGGGGGCCAAGTGCAGCGTTACATCATCTGGCAAAACTGTGAAGATGCTGCCAACTCGGTGTCAGGTCATTGCAAAAGCACGAAAATGGAGAAAAGAAGCCCAATCAGCCGACTTCCCTCTGGCAAGCATGTCGTGGTCTAATCCTTGGTCGGATTACGCGACAATATTGACGGGTCAGTGTTAGCCTTCGGGCGAGCGGGGGAGCGCGCGGCCGAGAGCTGCGAACTGGTTTGCCATCCACGGCAATGGAGCCGGGACGCAGAAGATACGAAAGGACGTCGCCATGCCGTTGCTTGAGTCGACCATTCCTGGGTTGCTCGCCGAGCGCGCGCGTACGCAGCCCGATGACGTGGCCTACACGTTCCTCGATTTCGACGTCGATCCCGAGGGCTTCGAGGAAACGCTGACGTGGTCTCAGGTCTACCACCGTGTCCAGGTGGTCGCCGAGGAACTGCTGCGGCACGGCTCCAAGGGGGACCGGGCCGCGATCCTGGCGCCGCAGGGCCTGGAGTACATCATCGCCTTCTACGGCGCGATGACAGCCGGGTTCATCGCGGTGCCGCTGCCGGTGCCGGCCATGGGCCAACTCGACGAGCGGGTCAACGGCGCACTGCGGGACTGCCAGCCGGTGGCGGTGTTCACCACCTCGGCCGTCGTCGGCGACATCATGACCTACGTCGGCGGGCTCGCGGGCGGTGCGACCCCGGCTGTCATCGAGGTCGACGCCCTCGATTTCGATTCGCCACGACAGGTCGAGGTGAACGTCGGCACACTGCCCAAGACCGCGTACCTGCAGTACACGTCGGGCTCCACGCGCTCGCCGGCCGGCGTCATCATGACCCACCGCAACGTCATCGCGAACCTCGAGCAGATCTTCACCGACTACATGTCGCACCGGGGTGGCGTGCCGCCGCAGGACACCACGCTGGTCTCGTGGCTGCCCTTCTACCACGACATGGGCCTGATCCAGGGCGTGTTCGCGCCGCTGCTGTGCCCACCGGACCACGGGGAGACCCGCTGGGGCCGCCCCGCCAAGATCATGAGCCCGGTCGCCTTCCTGCAGCGACCCGCCCGCTGGATCCAGCAGCTCGCACTCAACCCGCACGCATGGTCGGCGGCGCCGAACTTCGCGTTCGAACTGTCCGTGCGGCGCACCTCCGACGCAGACCTGGAGGGGATGGACCTCGGCAACGTGCTGGGCATCATCAGCGGCAGCGAGCGCATCCACTCGGCCACCATCCGCCGATTCAACGAGCGGTTCGCGAAGTTCAACATGCCGGACACCACCGTGCGGCCGTCCTACGGCCTGGCCGAGGCGACCCTGTACGTGATCTCGGCGCAGATCGGGCACACCCCCGCCACCGTGCGGTTCGACTACGAGAAACTGTCGGCCGGCCACGCTGAGCGTTGCGGCTCCGAGTCGGGTACCGACCTGGTGAGCTACGGAGCGCCGCGCTCGTCCACGATCCGCATCGTCGACCCCGAGACCCGCACCGAGAATCCCGACGGCAAGATCGGCGAGATCTGGGTGCACGGCGATCAGGTCGCGATGGGCTACTGGCGCAACCCACAGCAGACTGAGCGCACCTTCGGCGGCGAGATCGCCAACCCGTCCGAGGGCACCCCGGTCGGGCCGTGGCTCAAGACCGGCGACCTCGGCGTGATATCCGAGGGCGAGATGTTCATCATCGGCCGCATCAAGGACCTGCTGATCGTCGACGGGCGCAACCACTACCCCGACGACATCGAGGCCACCATCCAGGAGATCACCGGCGGCCGGGTGGCCGCGATCTCGGTGCTCGACGACACCAGCGAGCAGCTCGTCGCCATCGCCGAGCTGAAGAAGAAGGGCAGCTCCGAGGCCGAGGCTCTGGACAAGCTGCGGGCGGTCAAGCGCGAGGTCGCCTCGGCGATCAAACGGTCGCACAGCGTGCGTGTCGCCGACCTGGTGCTGGTGGCACCGGGTTCCATCCCCATCACTACTAGCGGAAAGATTCGGCGCTCTGCCTGTGTCGACCGATACCGACAGGACGAGTTCAGCCGGCTGGACGTCACTACATGACCTCTGCTTTCGACGAGGACGCAATCCGTAACTGGTTGGTCGACTATCTGGTCACCAACATCGGCTGCAGTCCCGACGAGATCGATTTCGATGCCCCTCTGAACGACCTGGCCGTCGGCTCCAGCGACGCGGTCGTGCTCACCGGTGAGCTCTCCGAGCTGCTGGGCCGCACGGTCTCGCCGGTGGAGTTCTGGCAGTACCCGACGATCAACGCGCTGGCGAAGTTCCTCACCGGCGGGGAGGTCGAATACGCCGCCGAGGCGCCCGTGGTGCGCGAGTACAGCGCGGACGACGAGCCGATCGCGGTGATCGGGCTGGGCTGCCGGTTCCCGGGCGGAGCCGACCTCGAGGGCAACATCGCGGGCCCCGACGCCTACTGGCAGTTCCTGATGGACGGCCGGTCCGCGGTGCGCGAGGTGCCCGAGGATCGGTGGGAGTCCTTCCAGATCAACACGCCGGAGGCGGCGGCCGCACTGTCGGGCACCACCCGCTGGGGTGCGTTCCTGCGCGACCTGGACGCCTTCGACGCCGAGTACTTCGAGATCTCGCCGAGCGAGGCCGACAAGATGGACCCGCAGCAGCGCCTGCTGCTGGAGGTCACCCAGGAGGCTCTCGAGCACGCCGGCATCCCGGCGCAGACGCTGCGGCACTCCCAGACCGGGGTGTTCGCCGCGGCGTGCCTCGGTGAGTACGGGTATCTGTCCACCGTCGACCTCGGCGACGTGGACTCCTGGTCGGGCACCGGTGGCGCGCTGAGCATCATCGCCAACCGGGTGTCGTACTACTTCGACCTGCGCGGCCCGTCGC
>NZ_BCRS01000101.1 GCF_001552715.1 Mycolicibacterium vaccae NBRC 14118 = CIP 105934
GCTCGCGGCGCGTTCTCCGGCAAAGCGCTCGACCTGTGTGCCGACGGCGATCCGATCTGCTCACCCGGCCGTAACCCGTTTGCCCACACCAGCTACGAACGTTCCCCATTCATCGGTCAGGCAGCCGGCTTTGCCGCGGGACGGGTCTGAACGGATGCGGGCAGTTAGGATCGGCACGGTGATTCGTCAGCTGCGAAAATTCCGGGTTCTGTCCGCCATTGCTGCACTGCTGCTCACCGCGGCCACGCTGGCCGCCCCTCCGCTCGCGTCGGCACAGGCCTGCCCCGAGGTCGAGCTGATCTTCGCCCGCGGCCGCATCGAGTCCCCAGGGGCCGGCCAGATCGGTAACGCGTTGGTCAGCGCGTTGCGCAACAAGACCGACAAGAACATCAATCTGTACGCGGTGAAGTACCCGGCCGACACCGAGATCGACATCGGTGCCAACGACATGAGCAACCGCATCCAGCACATGATGAACACCTGTCCGGACACCCGGCTCGTGCTCGGCGGGTACTCGCTCGGTGCCGCCGTCACCGACGTCGTGCTGGCCGTGCCGATCGCCGCGTTCGGTTTCAAGGCTCCGCTTCCGGCGGGCGCCGACCGGCACATCGCCGCAGTGACGCTGTTCGGCAACGGCATCGCGTGGGTCGGCCCGATCTCGAACTTCAGCCCGCTCTACGCCGAGCGCACGATCGAGCTGTGCCACGGTGACGATCCGATCTGCAACCCGACGGATCCGGAGAACTGGCAGGACTACTGGCCCGACCATCTCGCGCCCGCCTACATCAGCGCCGGCATGGTCAACCAGGCGGCCGACTTCGTGGCGCCCCGCCTCTAGCGGCGGCGCTAGAGGTCGTCGGCGCTGCGCAGGTCGCGCGTCACCAGAGTGCGGGCGGCCAACTCGGCGTCGGGCGGGTAGTCGACCCCGACCAGGGTCAGTCCGCGCGCCGGGGCGGCGGCGAAATCGCTGGAACGTCGCGAAGCGTCCAGCAGCCCCGCGAGCCAGGCGCTGTCGCGGCGGTGCTCGCCGACGGCCAGCAGTGCGCCGACCAGCGAGCGCACCATGTTCCAGCAGAACGCGTCCGCGGTGACGTGCACGGCGATGCCCTCGCCCGCATGCTCGCAATCCAGCCGCTGCAGTTCGCGGATCGTCGTGGCGCCGTCGCGGTGACGGCAGAACGCCGCGAAGTCGTGCAGTCCCAACAACTCCCGCGCGGCGTCCGACATCGCCGGCACGTCGAGCGGTCGCGGCCACGCGGTCACGTACCTGGCCTGCGCAGGCTCGGCACCGTACGGGGCGGTGGTCAGCCGGTACACGTAGTGCCTGCGCAGCGCCGAGAACCGGGCGTCGAATCCGGCTGCGGCCCGGGTGATCTCGCGGACCCGGACATCCTCGGGCAGCATCCGGGCGAGCCGGCGGACCAGCGGCCTGAACTCCGGCTCCGCGGGTCGCGGGGTGCGCGGGTAGGCGTGCGACAGCGCCTCGGAGGGCACATCGACATGAGCCACCTGACCGGTCGCGTGCACACCGGAATCGGTGCGGCCTGCGGCGCGGGTCACCACCGGGGACCGGAACACCGTCGACAACGCGTCGTCGATGCTGCCTGCGACGGTGCGCTGCCCGGCCTGCGTCGCCCAGCCGGCGAACTCGGTGCCGTCGTAGGCGACGTCGAGCCGGAGTCGGGTGTGTGCGGAAGGGGACGAGATATGAACATGCCCGCCACCGGAATCGGTGGCGGGCATGCTCACGACGTCGTCGTCAGGACTTCTTGTCATCCTCGGCTTCGGCCTCGTCGGCGGTGGCAGCTTCGGCTGCCTCCGTCGTCTGCTCCTCGGCCACGGCCTCGTCGGCGGTCTCCTCGTCGGCGGCCGGACCTTCGGCTGCCTCGGGCTCGACGGCAGCCTGCGGCGCCGCCGCGGCGGTGACCTTCTGAGCGCCCGCGCTCGCGACCTTCTGGGCTGCGTCCGCGCGACGCGCCCGGTTGGCCTCGGAGGTCACGGTCTTCTCCCGCACCAGCTCGATGACCGCCATCGGGGCGTTGTCGCCCTTGCGGTTCTCGACCTTGATGATGCGGGTGTAGCCACCGTTGCGGTCGGCGAAGAACGGGCCGATCTCAGCGAACAGCACGTGGACGATGTCCTTGTCGCGGATCTTCTTCATCACCTCACGCCGGTTGTGCAGCGTGCCCTTCTTGGCGTGGGTGATGAGCTTCTCCGCGTACGGACGCAGCGCCCGTGCCTTCGGCTCGGTGGTCTTGATCCGGCCGTGCTCGAACAGCGAGGTGGCCAGGTTGGCCAGCAGCGCCTTCTGGTGCGACGACGATCCGCCGAGGCGAGGACCCTTGGTGGGTTTGGGCATTGCGCTATCTCCTAAATGGGGCCGGTCCCCGTATCAGGTAGGACCGGGACGGAATTCTTAGAGCTGTTCGGTTTCGCGCCTAGAGCTGTTCGGTCTCGGCATAGTCCTGGTTGTCGTCCACGTCGTAGCCGGCATCGCTGTTCCAGGTACCGGTGGCGACGTCGTAGCCGGCGACCTCGGACGGATCGAAGCTGGCCGGGCTGTCCTTGAGCGACAGACCCAGCTGGTGCAGCTTGATCTTCACCTCGTCGATGGACTTCTGACCGAAGTTACGGATGTCCAGCAGATCGGACTCCGTGCGGGCGACCAGCTCGCCGACGGTGTGCACACCCTCACGCTTGAGGCAGTTGTAGGAACGCACCGTCAGGTCCAGGTCGTCGATCGGCAGCGCGAAGTGCGCGGCCTGATCGGCCTCGGCCGGCGACGGCCCGATCTCGATGCCCTCGGCCTCGACGTTGAGTTCGCGTGCCAGACCGAACAACTCGACCAGCGTCTTGCCGGCCGAGGCCAGCGCGTCACGCGGGGTGATCGAGTTCTTGGTCTCGACGTCGAGGATCAGCTTGTCGAAGTCGGTGCGCTGCTCGACGCGGGTCGCCTCCACCTTGTAGGTGACCTTGAGCACCGGCGAGTAGATCGAATCGACCGGGATGCG
Organism: Mycolicibacterium vaccae NBRC 14118 = CIP 105934; assembly: GCF_001552715.1. GTDB lineage: Bacteria > Actinomycetota > Actinomycetes > Mycobacteriales > Mycobacteriaceae > Mycobacterium > Mycobacterium vaccae. The sequence continues at coordinate 3,012 of NZ_BCRS01000101.1, forward strand.
GCCGATCTCGGCGCCGGAGGCCTTGTTCTGCACGGCAGGCACGTAGCCGCGACCGCGCTCGACGACGAGCTCGACCTCCAGCTTGCCCTTGTCGTTGAGGGTGGCGATGTGCATCTCGGGGTTGTGCACCGTGACGCCGGCCGGCGGGACGATGTCGCCCGCGGTGACCTCACCGGGTCCCTGCTTGCGCAGGTACATGGTGACCGGCTCGTCCTCCTCGGAGGAGACCACGAGGCCCTTGAGGTTCAGGATGATGTCGGTGACGTCTTCCTTGACCCCGGGGACGGTGGTGAACTCGTGCAGCACACCGTCGATGCGGATGCTGGTGACGGCCGCGCCCGGAATGGACGACAGCAGCGTGCGACGCAGCGAGTTTCCGAGGGTGTAACCGAAACCGGGCTCCAGCGGTTCGATGACGAACTGGGAGCGGTTCTCGGCGACGACCTCTTCGCTCAGGGTGGGGCGCTGAGAAATCAGCATGGTGTTTCTGTTCTCCTTCTCGGCAACCGCTATTTGATGCCGTTAAGTGGCCTGTTCCCCGGTGGATTCCGGGGCCAGGATTACTACTTCGAGTAGAGCTCGACGATGAGCTGCTCGGTGAGCGGCACGTCGATCTGGGCGCGCTCGGGCAGCTGGTGCACGAGGATGCGCTGACGCTCGCCGACGACCTGCAGCCAGCCCGGGATCGGGCGCTCGCCGGCGGTCTGCCGGGCCACCTCGAACGGGAGGGTGTTGATCGACTTGTCCTTGACGTCGATGATGTCGTACTGCGACACCCGGTAGCTGGGGACGTCGACCTTCACACCGTTGACGGTGAAGTGGCCGTGGCTGACCAGCTGGCGCGCCATGCGACGGGTACGGGCCAGACCGGCGCGGTACACGACGTTGTCCAGGCGGCTTTCCAGGATGCGGAGCAGGTTGTCACCGGTCTTGCCGGGGAGGCGGTTGGCCTCCTCGTAGTAGCGGCGGAACTGCTTCTCCATGACGCCGTAGGTGAAGCGGGCCTTCTGCTTCTCCTGCAGCTGGGTGCGGTATTCGCTCTCCTTGATCCGCGCACGGCCGTGCTGGCCGGGCGGGTAGGGGCGCCTCTCGAAGGACTGATCTCCACCGACAAGGTCGACGCCCAGACGGCGCGACTTGCGGGTGACGGGTCCGGTATAACGAGCCATAAGTCTCTAAACTCCTTTTTCCTAGACCCGGCGCCGCTTGGGCGGACGGCAGCCGTTGTGCGGCTGGGGGGTGACATCGGCGATCGCGCCCACCTCGAGGCCGGCGGCCTGCAGCGAGCGGATGGCGGTCTCACGACCCGAGCCGGGGCCCTTCACGAAGACGTCGACCTTCTTGACGCCGTGCTCCTGCGCCTTGCGGGCCGCGTTCTCGGCGGCCAGCTGTGCGGCGAACGGGGTGGACTTACGCGACCCCTTGAAGCCGACGTGTCCCGACGACGCCCACGCGATGACGTTGCCCTGGGGATCGGTGATCGACACGATCGTGTTGTTGAACGTGCTCTTGATGTGGGCGGCGCCGTGCGGGACGTTCTTCTTTTCCTTGCGACGGGTCTTCTGCCCCTTCTTCGGGGCGCCCTTCTTTGCCTGTGCCATCCGGGGTTACCTGGCCTTCTTCTTGCCGGCGATGGTGCGCTTGGGGCCCTTGCGGGTACGCGCATTGGTCTTGGTCCGCTGGCCGCGCACCGGCAGACCGCGGCGGTGCCGCAGACCCTGGTAGCAGCCGATCTCGATCTTGCGGCGGATGTCTGCCTGCACCTCGCGGCGCAGATCGCCCTCCACCTTGAGGTTGCCCTCGATGTAGTCGCGCAGCTGCGTGACCTGATCGTCGGTCAAATCCTTGGTGCGCATGTCCCGGCTGATGCCGGTCGCTTCCAGGATCTCCTGGGAGCGGGTACGGCCGATGCCGTAGATGTACGTCAGTGCGATCTCCATGCGCTTGTCGCGCGGGAGGTCTACGCCCATAAGTCGGGCCATGTGTGCCATTCCCTCGTGTTCTGCGGAGGTCTGATCCCAGCCCGTTCCCGGGTCTGACCCGGGGTCCGGCCTCCGTTCCGGACGTGTGCGAGTGGCCTATCCACTCAGTGGCGCTGGGAGTTCATCATTCAGTTGTGGGTACTGCTCCGGCGATCTGCTCTTCGCGCGAGCGCTCATCGCCGGCCTAGCTGCTAGCCCTGCCGCTGCTTGTGCCGCGGATCGGAGCAGATCACCATGACCCGCCCGTGCCGGCGGATCACCCTGCACTTGTCGCAGATCGGCTTGACGCTCGGGTTCACCTTCACGGCTGTCGTCGATCCTTCTTCTCAGTAGTTCTTCGGGGGTCTTCGGGACTTACTTGTAGCGGTACACGATGCGACCGCGGGACAGGTCGTAGGGCGAGAGCTCTACCACCACGCGGTCCTCGGGGAGGATGCGGATGTAGTGCTGCCGCATCTTTCCGCTGATGTGGGCGAGGACCTTGTGTCCGTTCTCCAGCTCAATGCGGAACATCGCATTGGGCAGGGGTTCGACGACACGACCCTCGACCTCTATGGCACCGTCTTTTTTGGCCATACTCTGTGACGATCCTTGCTTTCGTTTCGTATCGGCTTGCTGGCCTGCTGGCACAGCGTTCGATCCGACTTGAGAACGTGGGCCGGATGTCGGGAATTCCCCCCGCGGACGGCGGGGCTCCCGAGGGGGCACGCAAAAAGTCGGCGCGGAAGCCGCACCGTTGATCCATGTTACTCGCACACCGCGATACCCCAAAATCCACGCCGAAGGTCCCTAGGCGCGTCACCCACCTGCCCATAACGTAGTGGCAGGGCGCGGACATCGCCTCGCTGCCCACACGAGAAACAGGAGTGCCGATGGCCGCTGACCCGGAGAACTCGAAGGTGGTCGTCGGCGTCGACGATTCGCCGTCGTCGCAGCCTGCCCTGGAGTGGGCCGCCGCGGAGGCCGCGCTGCGCGGTGTTCCGCTGGTCATCCTGTACGCGACCACGCTGCCGATCGGGGCGTGGCCGGTGGTGCCGGTGCCGACCGGGTTCCTGGACTGGCAGCGTGAGATCGGCCAGGACATCCTCACCGACGCACACCGGATCGCCGAGCGGCTGACCGGCGGGGCTGTGCCGGTGAGCACCGAGTTCGCCGTCGCCACGCCGACCGCAGCGTTGGTGGAGCAGTCTCATACGGCGGGGATGGTGGTCGTCGGCTCGCGGGGACGCGGTGGGCTCGCCCGCCGCATGCTCGGCAGCACCAGCATGGGCCTGGTGCACCGCGCGCACTGCCCGGTCGTGGTGGTGCACGACGAGGAGCCCGCACCGGACGCGGGCGCACCGGTGCTGCTCGGGTTCGACGGCTCGGCGGCGTCCGAGGCCGCCGTCGAGATCGCGTTCGACGAGGCCTCCCGCCGGGGGGTGGCCCTGGTCGTGCTGCACGCATGGTGGTCACCGGGCGCATTCGAGATGCCGGGCTTCAACTGGGAGGAGACCCGCCCCGAGGTCGAGCGCGAGGCGACCCGCCAGCTCGCCGACCGGCAGCAGCGCTACCGCGACGTCACGGTCGAACTCGTGGTGGTGCCCGATGAACCTGCCCGTCGGCTCGTCGAACGGGCCGAGACGGCACAGTTGGTCGTGGTCGGCAGCCACGGCTACGGAGCGGTCAGCGGCACACTGCTCGGCTCGGTCAGCGGCGCGGTGGTGCAGGCGGCGAAGGTTCCGGTGATGGTGGTCCGCCGCCGCTGACCGTGCCGGTCACTCCCGCAGCCGCAGTCGCACCTCGGTGATGGCGTGCCGGTCCACCGCCAGTACGTCGAACCGGTAGCCGGCGACCTCGACGTGGTCGCCGGGCTCCTCCGGGATCCGCCCCAGGCGGCTCAGGACCAGCCCGGCCACCGTCGTGTAGTCGTCCCCGGCCAGTTCGGGGGCATCGATACCGATGTCGATCAGATCGTGAATCGGGAACGAGCCCGGTATGATTCGGCTGCCGTCGGGTAACACCCGCACCGCTTTGACGTCCTCGTCCTGTTCGTCGTAGATCTCGCCGACGACCTCTTCGAGCAGATCCTCGAGTGTGACGATCCCGATGACGCCGCCGCGCTCACCGATCACCAGAGCGAACTGCTCACGTTCTGCCATCAACCGCGACATCGCGCCGGTCACCCGCAGACTGTCGGGCAGCAGCACCGCCGGGCGCGCCGCATCGGCCACAGTTCCCTCGGAACCGAGCAGATCGCGCAGGTGCACCACCGCGGTCGCATCGTCCAACTCGTCGGCGGGCACGACGGGCGCCCGGACGTACCCCGAGGCCCCCAGTAGCGAACGGGCTTGTGGCACAGGAAGATCGGCGCGCAGTCGAAACACCGACATCCGCGGCACCGCGACCTCCCGCAGGGAGCGTTCATGGATCTCCAGCGCGCCGGAGATGATCCTGCGCTGTTCGTCGCCCAGGCCGCTGTGGCTGACGATCAACTCTCGCAGCTCGCGCAACGTCGGCTCCTCCTTCCCGATCTCCGGGTCGCCGCCCAGCGCCGCCACCACGACGTCGGTCGACTTACCGAGAAACCACACGATGGGCGTGGCCAGCACCGCCATCGCCCGCAGCGGCCGGGCCACCAGCCGGGCCCAGCGGCGGGCGTACTGCATGCCCAGCCGCTTGGGCACCAGCTCGCCGACAACCAGCGTGGCTGCGGTAACCAGCACCGTCACCACCGCGATGCTCACCGGACCGGCTGCGGCGCCGAGGAATTGCAGCCGGGCCCGCAGCGGCTCGGCCAACGACACCGCCGCGGTGGCCGAGGCGAGAAACCCGGCCAGAGTGATGCCGAGCTGGATGGTGGCCAGGAAGCGGTTAGGCTCCCGCGCCAGCCGCGCCACGATCCGATCGACGCGGCCGCCACGGCGTTCCATCTCCCGCAGCTGCCCCTCCCCCAGGGCGATGAATGCCGCCTCACTGCCCGAGAGCACGCCGTTGACCAGCACGAGCACCGCCACCAGCGCCAGGTCGAGCCAGTACCCGGTCACCGACTGCCGCCGCTAGGCCGTCACGCCGTGGTGCACCTCGCCGAACGAACGGCTGCTCCTGTATGCCATGCGCGAAACCCCCTCGACCCGCTGCCCCCAATGTGGCGCAAATCGGATCTGCGGTCAACAACGCCGGCAGATCCTCACTGACACAAGGACGTTCTCACCACACCTCGGTCCGGGAACACAAGCCTGATAGCGGTCCTGCCCGGTCAGCGTGGCAGCCGGCTGCGGGAAACTTCGACATGCAGTCAACGGTGGTTGCGCAGATTCGCCATGACGCAGTCGACAGCGCACTGCAGGCCGAGCCGTCGTCGTGAAGTCTCCGGTGAATTCCGAACGCAGGAACTGCCCTGCGACATCGTCGAATTGGTGTCTGGTGAGGGCGAGGTGGTCTGACGGGCTGACCCCGACGGCATTGCCGTCGGAGACCGTGCAGCCCCGGTTGATCACGACCACGACCGCGGCAGGTCAGGTCCGCCGCGCGACGATCACCGGGACGCGGGAGCCCTGTGCCACCGCGGCACCGACCGAGCCGAGCAGCGTGCCGGCGACGGCGCCCCGGCCGTGACTGCCCACGACGACGAGCTGCGACCGCTCGGACTGGATCAACAGCTGCCGCGCCGGACTCTCGAAGCGCACCAGGGGATGCACGGCGACCTCCGGGTAGCGGTGCTGCAGGTCAAGCAGAGTCAGCCGCAGGAAGGCCTCCGCATCCTGTGCCGCCGCCGAGGACTGCAGCCCGTGGTCACCCGGCGCCTCAGAGTCCTTGCAGACGTGTAGCGCCAGTAGGTCGGCCGAGCGGCGCGATGCTTCGTCGAAAGCGATTGCCGCGGCCCCCAGCGACGTCCTCGACCCGTCGATACCGACGAGGACCGGCCTGCGGCCCGGTCCCTGTCGAGTCGGGACGTCCTCGTGGACGACCGCGACCGGACACCGGGCGTGATGCAGCAGGCCTACTCCCACCGAACCGGCAAGCCGCCCCGTCCGGCCACGACTGCCCACCACCATCAGCTTCGCCTGCCTGGACACCGCCACGAGCTCGGCCACCGGTTTGCCGTTCAACAGTCGACGCTCGACCCGCGGGGCGTCGATGCCCGCGGCGTCCTGCGCCACCGCCGTCGCCTCGGCGAGCACCGTGTCCGCCCCACCGGTGCCGGCCCCCTCGTCGGCGTGGACGAGTGTGAGCGACGCGTGATGGATCCGCGCGTCCTCGACGGCCCAGCGGACCGCCGCCAGCGACGAAGCCGTTCCGTCGATCCCGACGACGACCCCATGTGGTACTGCTGGTTCAGGCATGTCGGCTCCGTCCCGCGGTTCTGATCGCACCACGGTAGGACCGCCGCGCGGCGACGAATGGAGTCGTTGGTCGTGAATGTGATGCCAAAAGACCCCTGCGGCGTGCAGTACGCGGTCTAGCGGGTCTTGGTGTGGTTGATCTCGGACTGGACCGCCCGGATCCGGTGCTGCGCCCTCTCGTCGGCCTCACGCTGCTGTTCCGCCGTGACGATGACGGAGTCGGGCCCCGGGAACACCAGCGCCTCGCGGTCGGAGTCCAGCCACCGCACCACATAGGGCGGTGAGCCGTCCGCCGAGCGCACCTCGGTGATCAGACCACGTTGTTCGGCTCGGTCCACCGTCAATCCTTTGATGACCAGCCAGTCACCTGCTTTCGCTTTCATCCGGTCTCCCTTCCCCTGCAGACGATGCTGTGGACATCAACCGCCAGGCGCATCAAAGGAATCGACCATGACCACGATAGCCCCCCGAGCAACAGTCATGCACCCTGCGAATGATCAACTGTGCGCCCGGATCCGGGACGTAGCCATCGCGACCTTCGGCGCACACGGATTCCGGACGCCGCTGCGTGTCGTCGCGGCGGCAGCGAAGGTCGATCAGGCCACGGTGCTCGAGCTCTTCGGCTCCGAGCGCGGCCTGCTCACGTCGTGCGACGACCACATCGTGGAGACCGTCCGCGATACCAAAGCCCAAGCAGTGCAGTCCCACGACCCGGCGACGTGGTGGGCGGCGCTTGCCGGTATCGAGTCGTACGCCCCACTCATGGCATTCCTCCTCCGCCGCATGGAGGACGGCCGGCGGTCACGAAACAATATGTTGGACAGGATGATCCAGAACATCGTCGATTATCAGGATGCCGGTGTCGGTGCTGCGCGACTATGCCGCGAAGATGGTGGTACCGGCACTGGAGCTTTATACGAACGGGCTGATGACTGACGCCAGGATGCTGGACGCCTTCATCGAGAGCACCGCGAAACCAGCTGCGGCACAACACTCACCGTAATGGTGCGGACCATCTCACGGCACCGCACCGCCGCAACTCCGCGCCGCGGTCCGCGGGGCCCACTCCGATGATCAACGCGACACCACCCTCACGCGCAGCCGTCGTGCCTGTGGGGTCGTCGTCGATGACAACGCAACGACCCAGCGGCACATCAAGCCGTCTCGCCGGGTCGACGAACACCGTGCCCGGGTCCCGCGGGAAAGGGCTCGAAGTCCCTTTCTCGTCACGTAGGGGACCTGAGACCCTAGGCACGACCGGGGCGACGGCGCAGGATTGCGCTCATGAACGCAGGAACCCGTCGCAGCCCCGTCCGCGACATCTCGGCCCTGACGATCCGCGATGCCGAGGAGGCCGGGGGCAAGGGCGCCAACATGGGCGAGCTCGTCGCCGCCGGCCTGCCGGTGCCGCCGGGCTTCGTGCTGATGCGTGACTGCTACCTGGACTCCATGCGGGCGGGGGGCGTGGACGCCGAACTGGCGGCGCTGCACCGTGACGCCCTCGCCCGGGTCGCCGACACCGCGCGGCTCGGCGAGCTGTGCGACCGCATGCAGGCCCTGGTGCGTACGGCAGGTGTCGACGAGCCCACAAGGTCGCTGACGCTGGACGCCTACCACGCACTGGGTCCCGGCGCGGTGGTCGCGGTGCGCTCCTCGGCCACCGGAGAGGACGGCGCCGACGCGTCGTTCGCCGGGATGAACGCCACCCTGACCAACGTCACCGGTGACGACGGGCTGCTCGCTGCGGTGACGCGGTGCTGGATGTCGCTGTTCAGCCCGCGGGTGATCACCTATCGGGCCAGCCGGGGGTTCCTCGGCGAGCCCGCGATGGCCGTGGTGGTGCAGCAGATGATCGAGTCGGACAAGTCCGGCGTCGCGTTCACCGCCGACCCGAGCACCGGGGCGCGGGACCGCGTCGTGATCGAGGCCGCGTTCGGTCTGGGCGAGGTCGTGGTCTCCGGCGAGGTGGAACCCGACACCTACCTGGTGTCCAAGGAGACCCTGCAGCCGATCGACATCCGGGTCGGCCACCAGGATTTCAAGATCGTGCGGGGCCCTGACGGCCACGACACCACGGTGCCACTCGACGAGGAACAGGCGTCCGCGCGGGTGCTCGACGACGACGAACTGCGCTCGATCGCCGAACTGGCGATCGCCACCGAACGCCACAACGGATGCCCGCAGGACACCGAGTGGGCGATCAGCGACGGCGCGACCTACCTGGTGCAGGCCCGGCCGATCACCACGCTCGGGCACACCACGCCGCCCGCGGCGGCCGAGCACGTGGTGCTGGCACGCGGGCTGGCCGCGGCGCCGGGCATCGCGTCCGGAAAGGTCCGGGTGCTGCAGACCCCGGACGAGGGCCACCGGCTGCAGGAGGGCGAGATCCTGGTGGCCCAGATGACCAATCCGGACTGGCTGCCGACGATCCGGCGCGCGGCCGCGCTGGTCACCGACTCCGGCGGGATGACCTGCCACGCGGCGATCGTGGCGCGGGAGCTGGGCGTTCCGTGCATCGTCGGCACCCGGAGCGGGACCCGGGACCTGCACGACGACACCACCGTCACCGTCGACGGCGCCCGCGGTGAGGTGGTGTCGGGACGCACCACGCCGGCACAGGCGGTGACCGGCCGGGTCCGCGAAGCCCCGGCCGCAGCGGCCGGCGGCGAAGTCACCGGGACCCGGGTGTATGTGAACCTGGCGATGCCCGACAGCGCGGAAACCGTTGCCGCGCAACCGGTCGACGGGGTTGGGCTGCTCCGCGCGGAGTTCATGCTGACCGAGGCGCTGGGTGGCCGCCACCCCCGCGATCTGATCGCGCGGGGCGAACAGCAGACGCTCGTCGAGAAGATGGTGGCCTCGGTCGCCAGGATCGCCGCGGCGTTCGCTCCCCGGCCGGTGGTGTACCGAGCCACCGACTTCCGCAGCAACGAGTTCCGGGGCCTCGTCGGGGGCGCGGAATACGAACCGGCCGAACATAATCCGATGATCGGATTCCGCGGCTGCTACCGCTACATCAAACAGCCGGAGTTGTTCGCGCTCGAGCTGGAGGCGCTGGCCCGGGTGCGCGAGCAGTACCCCGGCGTCGGGCTGATGATCCCGTTCGTGCGCACCCGGTGGGAACTCGAAGAGTGCCTGGCCCTTGTCGATGGCAGTGCGCTGGGTCGCCAGCGGGGTCTGCACCGATGGGTGATGGCGGAGGTGCCGTCGGTCGTGCACTGGCTGCCCGAATACATCGGCATGGGCATCGACGGGGTGTCCATCGGCAGCAACGACCTGACCCAGCTCGTGCTGGGCGTCGACCGCGACTCCGACGTGTGCGCCGAGCTGTTCGACGAATCGGATCCGGCCGTGCTGCATGCCATTCGCCGCATCATCGAGACCGCCAACAAGTACGGAATCACCTCCTCGCTGTGCGGGCAGGCCCCGTCGACCAACCCGGCGTTCGCCGAACACCTGGTGCGTCTGGGCATCACGTCCGTGTCGGTCAACCCGGACGCCGTCGACGCCACCCGGCGGGTCATCGCCGCCGCCGAACGCCGGATCCTGCTCGCCGCCGCGCGATGACCGCGACGCTCACCGCCCCGCTGCCCAGCCGCGATCGCATCGCCTCCGGGTCGGTCGGTGAAGCGTTCGCGTTGCTCGGCACCTCCGCCGATGGTCTGTCGAGCGCAGAGGCACAGGCGCGGCTGCACCGCCTGGGCGCCAACGTGGTGCGCACCCACCCGGTGAGCGCCCTGGCCGTGCTGCGCCGGCAACTCGCCAACGCCGTGCTCGGACTCCTCGCCGTGACCGCCGTGCTGTCCTACTTCCTCGGCGACTCCGCACAGGCCGTGATCATCGGAGTGATCCTGGTGATCAGCGTCGGGCTCGGCTTCTTCAACGAGTACCGCGCCGAAAAAGCCTCTGCAGCAATGCATTCATCGATCAGGCACAGCGCGGTGGCGCGACGGGACGGGACCTTCCGCCGCGTGGACGTCAGCGAGCTGGTCCCCGGCGACGTGATCCGGCTGGCCATCGGCGAGCTGGTGCCCGCCGATGTCCGCCTCATCGAGGTCACCGGACTGGAGTGCAACGAGGGCATCCTGACCGGGGAGTCCGCGGTGGTCGAGAAATCCACCGCCCCGGCCCCCGCGGGAGCCGGGCCCGCGGACTGCGTCGACCTGGCCTACATGGGCACGGTGGTCAGCGCCGGCGAGGCCACCGCGGTGGTGTTCGCCACCGGCCCGGACGCCGAATTCGGGCGGATCGCCGTGGGATTGGGGCAGAGCGCACCGGAGACCACGTTCCAGACCGGCCTGCGCCGGTTCTCCTACCTGCTGCTACGGGTGGCCCTGACGCTCACCGCGGTCATCTTCGTGACCAACATGCTGCTCGGCCGTCCGCTGATCGATGCGGCGCTGTTCGGGTTGGCCATCGCGGTCGGCATCACCCCGCAGTTGCTGCCCGCCATCGTCAGCACCAGCCTGGCGACCGGCTCGCGCCGGCTGGCCAAGGCCAAGGTTCTGGTCAAGCGACTGGTCTGCATCGAGGACCTCGGCGACATCGACATCCTGATCACGGACAAGACCGGGACCCTGACCGACGGTCAGGTGGCGTTCGTCGACGCCGTCACCCCGGCCGGTCAACGCTCAGAGCCGTTGGTGCGCCAGGGGATGCTAGCCACCGATGTCGACCCCGCCGCCGGCGGCGCCAGCGCCAACGATCTCGACGCCGCACTGTGGGCGGGCCGCGGGCCGCTGTCCGGCGTCACCCGGGTGGCGTTCCTGCCGTTCGACCACGACCGGCGCGCTAGTTCCGCGCTGGTCGACGACGGCCCGGCCCGGGTCCTGGTGGTCAAGGGCGCCCCCGAACAGGTGATGGCGCGCTGTGTCGAGGTTCCGCCGGAGGCGCAGCGGACGCTCTCGGACCTGTTCGCCGACGGCCGGCGGGTGGTCGCGGTGGCCTCCAGATCCGCCTCCGCGCTGACGGCGCTGACCGCCCACGACGAGACGGGGCTGACCCTCGACGGGTTCCTCGTCTTCGCCGACAACCCCAAACCCGCGGCCCGGGACTCGCTGACCCGGCTGGCGGCGCTGGGCATCGAGGTCAAGATCGCCACCGGGGACAACCCACGGGTCGCCGAGAAGGTCTGCGAAGAACTGGGTCTGGCCTCCCGGGGCACCCTGACCGGCGCCGAGCTGGAGAAGCTCGACGACGGCGCGTTGGACGCGGCGGCCCGCGACCACACGATCTTCGCCCGCATCTCCCCGACCCAGAAAGCCCGGATCGTGTCGTCGCTGCGGCGCACCGGCCGGTCGATCGGATTCCTCGGCGACGGCGTCAACGACGCGCTGGCCCTGCACTCCGCCGACGTCGGGATATCCGTGGACACCGCCACAGATGTCGCCAAGGACGCCGCGGACGTGGTGCTGCTGGAGAAGGATCTGGGTGTCCTGGCGACCGGCGTCGCCGAGGGCAGGCGGATCTTCGCCAACACCGTCAAGTACGTCCTGATGGGGACGTCCAGCAATTTCGGCAACATGTTCAGCGCGGCGGCGGCCTCGGCGGTGCTGCCGTTTCTGCCGATGCTGCCCAGCCAGATCCTGCTCAACAACCTGCTCTACGACACGTCCCAGCTCACGATCCCCGCCGACCGGGTCGACGAGGAGCAGCTGCACGCGCCCGCGCACTGGGACATCGCGTTCATCCGGCGGTTCATGCTGACGTTCGGCCCGGTCAGCTCGCTGTTCGACTTCCTCACCTTCGGATTGATGCTGGGCGTCCTGCACGCGGGCCCTGTCGAATTCCGCACCGGCTGGTTCGTCGAATCGCTGGCCACCCAGACGCTGATCATCTTCGCCATCCGCACCAGGAAGGTGCCGTTCCTGCGCAGTCGGCCGGCCGGCGCCCTGGTGCTGTCGACCGGCCTGGTGATCGCCGTCGGCATCGCCGTGACCGTCTCCCCCATCGCCGCGGACCTGGGTCTCACGCCGCTGCCCTGGCAGTTCTTCGCCGCGCTGGTGGCGCTGACCGTCGGCTACCTGGTGCTCGTCGACATCACCAAGACCGTGTTCTACGCCGAGCCGATGCGCGCCGCCGACCAACCCCACCGCACCCGCGGTCACGCCCACCGGGTGCACCGGCGCGCCGCGCGCTTCAGCCCGAGTGGCGTCAGCCCGACCGGGTGACCTATGGCCCTAGGCCACGGCCCCGCGACCCCATAGGGTCGGGGCTGAACCGTCGATCGGAGCACGCGATGCCAGCCGCGAACACCTCAGGGCCCGTGGTCGCCGGTATCGACGGTTCGGCGACAGCACTGCACGCGGCCTTCTGGGCGGTCGACGAAGCCGCCGCCCGCGGCGCCACGCTGCGGTTGGTGTACGTGACCAAGCCGGACGACCGCTTCGCCCCCGAGTACGCCGAGGACGTCCGGCACGGTCGCGAGAGTCTGCATGCGGCCCGCACCGCGATCGAGGCCACCGGAGCGCCGGTGACGGTGGAGACCGCAATCGTGGACGGCCCGGCCACCGAGGCGCTGGTCGAACAGTCGGCCGACGCGCAGATGGTGTGCGTCGGCTCGGTCGGGATCGACCGGTACGCCAGATCGATCGTCGGCTCCACCGCCGGTGATCTGGCCGAGAAGGCCCACTGCTCGGTCGCGGTGATCCGGCCCGAGCTCCACGCCGACGCGCAACTGCACTGGATCGTCGTCGCACTCGGCGACCGGCCCGGCAACAGCGCGGTCGTCGAGTGTGCGTTGCAGGAGGCGACGCTGCGGCACGTTCCGGTGCTGGCCCTCGGCAAGGACCAGGTGGCCGGCTCGCCCGGATCGCTGGAGGACCGGATCCGTCCCTGGCGCGCGAGCCATCCCGACGTCCACCTCTATCCGGTGGCCGGCGCGACGGACGTCGCGCACTTCCTCAAGAAATTCGACGAGCCCGTGGTGCTGGCCGTGATCGGAGCCGACGAGGCCCGCGACGTGTCGCAGATCGTGGGGCACGGCCATTCCCTGTTCCGGCACGGCGCCGCCTCGGTGCTCGTGGTCCGGCCCTGACCCGCCGCTACACCCAGGAGGCAGTCCATGTCCGAAACATCAACAGATCTCGGGGTTCTCGTCGGGATCGACGGTTCACCGGAGTCCCACGCCGCAGTGCGGTGGGCAGCCGAGGAGGCCGTGATGCGCAACCGGCCGGTGACCCTGATGCACGTCGTGGCACCGATCGTCGTGACCTGGCCGATCGACGCCGTGGTGACGAGCTTCTACGAGTGGCAGGAAGAGAACGCCCAGAACGTCGTCAAAGAAGCCGAGGAGACGCTCAACGCCGCGGTGCGCGACGCCGCGCCGCCGGCGGTCAACGTGGAGATCCGCCACGACGGCATCGTCCCCGAACTCACCGGCGCGTCCGAGCACGCCGATCTGCTGGTGATCGGCAGCCGCGGCCTCGGCCCTGTCGGCGGGGCGGTGCTCGGCTCGGTCAGCCGCACGCTGCTCCACCACGCACGCTGCCCCGTCGTCATCACCAAGGAGGGGGTGGTCAGGAAGCCGCACGGCACGCTGCCGGTGCTGCTCGGCGTCGACGGTTCCCCGGCCTCGGAGAACGCAACGGCGTTCGCGTTCTCGGAGGCCTCGTTCCGCGGCGTGGAACTGATCGCGCTGCACGCGTGGAGCGATGTCGCGGTCTTCCCCGTGCTCGGAATGGACTGGCATCAATACGAACAACAAGGACACGAGATCCTCGCCGAACGCCTCGCCGGCTGGCAGGAGCGCTACCCCGACGTCCACGTGAAGCGCCGGGTGGTCAGCGACAGACCGGCGCGCTGGCTCATCGACGAATCCAAGAACGCCCAACTGGTGGTCCTCGGCAGTCGCGGCCGGGGAGGCATCTCCAGCATGCTGCTCGGCTCGGTCAGCACCGCCGTCGCCGAGTCGGCACTCGCGCCGGTGGCCGTCCTGCGAGGCTGACATGACCGCCCGCTGGCGCGCCCTGCTCGAGCCCGGGCTGGTGGTGCTCACCGTCGGGGCGCTGGCCGCCGGCGGCCTGGCCTGGCTGCTCGACGCCCGGGATGCGGCCGATATCTGTTGGGCTGCAGGCACTTTGATCGCGATCGTGCCGGCCGTGGCGTGGGTGCTGAGTGCGCTGCGTCAAGGCCGGCTCGGCGTCGACCTGATCGCGGTGCTGTCGCTGGCCGGAACCCTGTGGGTCGGCGAGTATCTCGCGGGGGCGCTCATCGCGGTGATGCTGGCGGGGGGCCGGGCCCTCGAAGCGGCCGCCACCCGGCGCGCGTCGCATGACCTCAAGGCGCTGCTGGAGCGGGCACCGCGGTTCGCGCGGCGCCGCGTCGGCGGCCAGGTGAGTACGGTCGCCCTCTCCGAGGTGGCCCCCGGCGACGTGCTCGTCGTCGCGCCCGGGGACGTGGTGCCCGTCGACGGGCGGGTGGCCGACGCGGTGGCGGTGCTCGACGAGTCCGCGCTGACCGGCGAACCCCTGCACGTGGAACGGCCGGCCGGGGACATGGTCCGCAGCGGGGTGGTCAACGCCGGCGGGGCGTTCGAGCTCAAGGCCACCGCGACCGCGGAGGACAGCACCTACGCGGGCATCGTCCGGCTGGCGCAACAGGCCGGGGCCGAGAGCGCGCCGGTCGTGCGGCTGGCCGACCGCTACGCGGCGTTCTTCCTGCCGTTGGCGTTGCTGATGGCCGGCGCGGCGTGGTTGGCCAGCGGCTCGGCGGTGCGTGCCGTGGCAGTCCTGGTGGTGGCCACCCCGTGCCCGCTGCTGCTCGCGGCGCCGGTGGCGATCGTGTCAGGGCTGTCGCGGGCGTCCCGGGTCGGCGTGGTGATCCGCAGCGGCGGCGCGCTGGAGAACCTCGGCCACGCGAAGACACTGGTGATGGACAAGACGGGCACCCTGACCATGGGGCGACCGAAGGTCGTCGGCATCGTCGCGGCGCCGGCCGACGACGCTGCCGAGATCCTGCGGCTGGCCGCCTCGGTGGACCAGCTCTCCCAGCACGTGCTCGCCGAGGCGATCGTCACCGAGGCGGAGTCGCGTGGCCTGCACCTTTCGCTGCCCACCGACTCCGCCGAGGAAGCCGGCCGCGGGGTGACCGCGACACTCGAGGGCGCACGGGTCACCGTCGGGAAGTTGAGTGACTCCGCCACCGATACCGCCACGGACGCCTGGATGCAGACCGCGGTCAACCGGGCCCGCCTGGACAGCGCGGCGATGGTCTGGGTCTGCGTCGACGGCAAGCCCGTCGGTGCGGTGCTGCTGCGGGACCCGTTGCGACGGCAGGCTCCCCGGACGATGCGGAGGTTGCGCAGCGCCGGGATCGACCGCCTGGTGATGCTCACCGGCGACCGGGCCGAACCCGCGCGGGAAGTCGCCACCGTGCTCGGCCTCGACGAGGTCTACGCCCAGCAGACCCCCGCGGACAAGGTCGCCGCGGTGCGCGCCGAACGCGAACGCGCGGTGACGGTGATGGTCGGTGACGGCATCAACGACGCGCCCGCGCTGGCCGCCGCCACCGTGGGTGTGGCGATGGGCGCCCGCGGCGCCACCGCGTCGTCGGAGGCCGCCGACGTCGTGCTGACCACCGACCGCCTCGACCGTCTCGCCGACGCGATGGACATCGCGCGCTGGTCCCGGCGCATCGCGGTGCAGTCCGCCGTCGTCGGCATGACCCTGTCGGTCGCGGCGATGGCGGTCGCCGCGTTCGGTCTGCTGCCCCCTGCCGCCGGCGCACTGCTTCAGGAGGCGATCGACGTGTCGGTCATCCTCAACGCGCTACGCGCACTGCGCGGCAACCCGCGGACCGAGGTCGAGTTGACGGCGGACACCGAAGCTCTGCTGCGGGGGTTCGCCGCCCAGCACGACGAGTTGCGCGACACCCTCAACCAGATTCGCGACAGCGCAGACAGATTGGCGCAGGGCGCCGACGCCGCCGCGCTGGAGTCGGTGCGCCGCACCAACCGGTTGCTGATCGAGCGGATACTGCCGCACGAGCGGGCCGAGGAGACCACCCTGTACCCGGCGCTGGCCGCACCGCTGCACAGCGGCGAGGCCACCGCCACCATGAGCCGCACCCACGCGGAGATCCAGCGCCTCGCCGACCGCATCGGCACGCATGTGCACCTGGCCGAACAGGCCGGCGGCATCCAGCCCGAGCAGGTCGACGATCTGCTGGCATGTCTCTACGGTCTCTACGCCGTGCTACGCCTGCACTTCACCCAGGAAGAGGAGAACTACTTCGCGCTGGCCCAGGACGAGGCCGACAGCTGACCTGGTCACAGCGCGTCCAGGCACACCCGGTGGGCCGCGGCGACCGTGTCGGATAGCGGTGCGGCAGTGTCGAGCGGGTGCGCGCCCGGCCAGTCCGCCTCCCACCGCGCCAGCTCGGCCGCCAGTTCCGGGGTGGCGTCCGAGGTCGTCACACCACGGTGCGCGACGCGCCGCTGCGCCTCGGAAACCGGCACGGTGCAGCGTAATTCGACGAGCGCGGAGTGCGTGTCGGCTGCCGCGGCGTGCGCGCGGTCGCGGTGCGCGGCGTCGCGCCAGGTGCCGTCGAGAACCACCGAACGTCCGGCGCCGAGCCACGCGCGCGCCCGGTCGAGCACTTCGTCGTAGACCACCGACACGTTCTCCGGGGAGTAGAGACCGGCGCCGAGGTCCCCGGCACGGCCCCGCACCGCGCCGGCGAGAATCAGCTCACGCCGCACGTCGTCGGTCGAGATCACCTGTGCATCAATCTTTTCCGCCAGTGCATGGGCGACGGTGGTCTTGCCCGTGCCGGGCCCGCCGCCGACCATCACCAGCCGCACGGACGCCGACCTCAGATGCGACAACGCCATCGAGAGGTGGTGCTGCGCATCGGGAACCGAATCGGCCCGGCCCTGGCCGGCTCTCACACAGTCGGTCTTGGCACGCACGATCGCGCGGTAGGCGATGCAGAAGTGCCGCAACGAGGCCGGCGCGGTGTCGTCGGCACGGCGGCAGTACTCGTCGAGGAAGAGCGCACCGAGGTCGGGGTGGCCCAGGAACTCCAGATCCATCGCCAGGAACGCCGCGTCGTCGACCCCGTCGACGTAGCGGAGTTGGTCGTCGAACTCCAGGCAGTCCAGCATCACGGGCCCGTCCGCGGTGCAGAAGATGTCCTGGGTGAGCAGATCGCCGTGCCCGTCGACGACGCGACCGTCCTTGATCCGGCCCGCGTAGAGCGGCCCGCGGCCCGCCAGGTACCGCTCGGCCCGCCGTGCGATCTCGGCCAGGGACGGCTCCTCCAGGACGGTGCCGGCGTGGCGCTGCAACTCGGTCAGATTCTGCCGCCACCGCTGTGTCAGGGCGTCGGCGGTGGCCTCGCGGTCGATCAGCGGTCCACGGGCCGCGCCGCGGTGGAACCCGGCCAGGATCCCGGCGATCGTCACCAGCCATCCCCTGACGTCGTCTCCGGCGCGCACCAGCGTCGCGAGCCGCTCGGCGTCGGGATACCTGCGCATCACGATCACCGGCTCCGGCTCACCCGCCGGCGGCTGGAAAGTTCCCAGACCCAGATACGCCGCGGGGGCCAGCCGCCGGTTCAGCTCCAGCTCACGACGGCACGCGGTCTCCCGCTTGTCCCGGGTGCCGAAATCGAGGAAATCGGTGCGCACCGGCTTCTTGACCTTGTACGCGCGGTCGCCGACCAGCGCCACCAGCCCGGTGTGTGTCTCGTGGACCTCGGCGCCGAGATCGCCGCGGTCCCGGCTCACGCGGTGGCCGTCATTAGGACCTTCAACGCACCGGAGTGCGCGGCGTCTTCGAAAACCTGGTAGGCCGTGTCGAATTCGTCCATGGCGAAGCGGTGGGTGACCATCGGTGTGGTATCGAGTCGCCCGGAGGCGACCAGCCCGATCAGCGTGGGGGTGGAAAAGGTGTCGACCAGGCCGGTGGTGATGGTCAGGTTCTTGCTCCATATCTGCTCGAGATGCAGTGTGGCAGGGGCGCCGTGCACCCCGATGTTGGCGACGTGCCCGCCGGGGCGCACCAGACGGACCGACTCCTCGAAGGTCTCGGGCACGCCGACCGCCTCCATCACCACGTCCGCGCCGATCCCTGCGGTCACGTCGTCGACGATCTCGCGCGCCGATTGCGAGCGGGAGTTCACCGTGAGGTCGGCCCCCAGCGCGCGGGCCGCATCCAACCGGGCGTCGGCGAGGTCGATCGCCACGATGTGACTGGGGCTGTAGAGCTTGGCGGTGAGAATGGCCGCCAGGCCGATCGGGCCTGCGCCCACGATCGCGACAACGTCCCCGGGGGTGACGGCGCCAGCGAGCACACCGACCTCGTAGGAGGTGGGAAGGATGTCGGCGAGCACGATCATCTGCTCATCGCTGACCCCGGAGGGCACCGTGTGGGTCGAGTTGTCGGCGAACGGCACCCGCACGTACTCGGCCTGGGTGCCGTCGATGAGGTGTCCCAGAATCCATCCCCCGCCGCCCAGACACTGGCCGTAGTGCCCCTGCCTGCAGTACCGGCACGCTCCGCAGGCACTGATGCAGGAGACCAGCACCCGGTCACCGGGCGACAGGGTCTGCACGGCGGACCCGGTCGCGGTCACGGTGCCGACCGCCTCGTGGCCCAGAATCCGTCCCGAATCCACCTCCGGCACATCCCCTTTGAGGATGTGCAGATCGGTGCCGCAGATCGTCACCGCGTCGACGCGCACAATCGCGTCACCGGCGTGCCGGATCTCCGGATCGGGGACCGTCTGCCATTTGCGCTGGCCGGGCCCCTCGTACACCATCGCGAACATGTCGTGCCCCTCTCAGGACGGCCCGGCCGGGGTGATGAACCCGTAGTCGCCGTCATAGCGCCGGTACAGGACGCCGGCCCGGCCCTGCGCGGCGTCGACGAAGAACAGGAACGGACGGTCGAGCAGGGCGAGCCGTTCGAGCGCATCCTGCTCCCGCAGGCAGGGCAGCGGCTGGGTGCTGATCGTGACCCGGCCCTGATGCGGTGCCACCGCGTCGGCGACCGACGGCGCCACCAGTGCGGCCCGGTATCCGTCCACCCCCTCCCGATACACGACCGCCGCTGTGCCCGAACCACTTTCAGTGAACAGATGGAAGTCGTAATCGAGCAGTTCCATCTCGGTCACCGCTTCGTCGAGCGTGCACGGCGCCATCGCGTAGGACTTGCGGCGGACGATCCTGGGGTCCGGCGCCGATCCGGTGGCGGCCTGCGGACCGCGGCCGCGCTTCTCGTCGTGTCGCCACGGAGGCGCCGCGTCGGGACCCTTCCGGGCCTCCCAACGACCGTTGAGATGTTCGAGCCGGCGTCGCAGCCGCAATTCCAGCGCGTCCACGGCCTCACGCGCCGAGGCCGCAGTCACCTGCGCGCGCACGGGGCGGCCACCCACCTCGAGGTTGGCCTGCGCGATCACCGGCTGCGCGACGGCCGGGTCGTGGTGGCGGGACAACCGGACCCGCGCCCTGGTGACCGAGCGCCGGGCCAGCCGGGCCAGGCCGCCGATCTTGGCCTGCGCATACTCGTCGACTCCCGGGAACTCGCCGTGGGTCGTGACCTCGACGTCGACAACCGGCGGCGGTCCCGCTTCATTGCTCACAATTCGTTGGTACGCCACATCATTGACCGGCGTTAGGGCCTAAGGTCCCGGGGCCCGGCCGGTTCAGCCGCGCACCACGAGCACCGGACGTTGCGACCGGTGCACGGCCGCGAGCGCGACACTGCCCAGCAGCACCTCACGCGGCGCGGACCGGCCGCGGGAACCCACGGCCAGC
>NZ_BCRS01000102.1 GCF_001552715.1 Mycolicibacterium vaccae NBRC 14118 = CIP 105934
CGTCCGGCGTCACCGCCCATGCGCCGACGACGCCGATGCGGGCGCCGCGACTGGCCCGCACCGCGCGGGCCCACCCGCGGGGTCCTCGCCCGGGCCGCGAGGTGGATCCGTCCGCTCCCACCGAGACGTTGCGGCATCGCCGCTGACTCGGCCTCCATCGGTGTTGCGCTGACGTAGTGTTCGGGTCGTGCACGTCGACGTGATGACGACCCCGCAGCCGCTGACCAAGACCGCCGAGCTGGCCCGGCGCACGCAGGCGGCAGGATTCTCCGGTCTGCTGTTCACCGAGACCGGGCGGACGGCGTACCTCAACGCCGCGGTCGCCTCGCAGGCCGCGCCCGGCCTGGACCTGTCGACCGGCGTCGCGGTGGCGTTCCCGCGCAGTCCCTTCGTGACCGCGGCCACGGCGTGGGAACTTCAGGAATCGACCGGCGGCCGATTCCGGCTGGGGCTCGGGACGCAGGTCCGCACGCACGTGGTGCGGCGCTACGGCGCCCAGTTCGAGCATCCCGGACCACGCCTGCGCGACTACGTGAAGGCGGTGAAGGCGTGCTTCGACGCGTTCCGGACGGGCACCCTGGACCATCACGGCGAGTTCTACGAGCTCGATTTCATCTCCCCGCAGTGGAGTCCCGGACCGATCGACGCGCCCGATCCGAAGGTCGACGTCGCCGCGGTGAATCCGTGGATGCTACGGATGGCGGGTGAGGTCGCCGACGGCATCCACGTGCATCCGCTCGGCGAACCCGGCTACCTCGCACGGCATGTGGTGCCGAAGCTCGCGGAGGGGGCGCAGCGAGCGGGCCGGGCGCCACAGGACATCGACGTGATCGTTCCGGTGATGACGATCGTCGGCGACACCGACGAACAGCGGCACAGAGAACGCGAGTCGGTGCGCGCCGCCATGAGTTTCTACGGGAGCACGCCGAACTACGCGTTCATCTGGGACGAGGCGGGATTCGAGGGGACGACGGCGCGGATCAGGGAGAAGCAGAAGGCCGGCGACTATCCGGGCATGGCGGCGCAGATCACCGACGACCACATCGCGACCTTCGCGACCGAATCGACATGGGACGGTCTCGCGGACGCGCTGGCCGCCAGGTATGGCGGGATCGCGACACGCGTGGTGCTCTACAACGCCGCCTCTGACCCCGACGCGTTCGAGCGCTACGGCGCTGTGGCACAACGCCTTCGGCAGGACTGACGACGGGCCCCGGTCAACCCGGCAGCCCGATCACGGCCTCTTCGCGCAGCGCCAGTTCCGCCTCACGCAGCAGTACCGCCTCGGCCTGCTGATAGATCTGCCACGCCCCCTCGGCGCTGTCGCCGACCGCGGTCATCCCGACGCGGCCGTGCTCGGTCATGCAGGTGATCATGTGGAACACCACACCGGTGCCCCGGGACTGGTCGAAGTGCAGGCCGTGCTGGGCCACCACATCGAACAGGTCGGCGACGGTGAGGCTCTTGAGCCGGTCGTCTTCGAGGTGATCGGTCGCGACCAGACACTTGGCCGTCCCTTCCGGGGTGAGGTACACCCCGCGCGCACCGTCGTAGCGGCCACCGGTCAGGAACTGCAGGGTCAGGAACGGATGGGTGGTGCCGCCCTTACGCAGGTTCAGCTCGATCGCATACGGGGTCCACCCTCCCGAATCATCCTGCACCACCACGAAATCCACGGCGAACCGGCCCAGCACACCGAGCTGCGCGAGATGGTGCCCGATCACCATCGCCGGCTCGGCGATGCTCGCCGCATAGGCCGGGTTCGCCGGGAACACACAGCCGAGGTACTTCTGGCCGGTGGCGCCGCCCAGCACCTGGTCGTGGGTGGACAACAACTCGACGGTGCCGTCGGGCAACGCCCGCATCTGCACGCTCGGGCTCTCCAGCGCCGCGCCGCAGATCCGTTCCTCGACGATCCCGCCGTTCTTCTCGAAGGCCGCGAGGTAGGCGTCGACCGACAGCGCCACGCTCTCCGGCACCAGGGCGCGCACCCGGTCGGCGATCGCGCGCGCCTCGTCGGGCGCACCAGGTTCCGGCAGCGCGACCAGATCCAGCGACGCGTTGCCCGCGCCCGACACTCCTTCGTTCAGTTTCACGATCGCCAGCGTGAGCGACGGCCGGCGCCGACGCATGTGCTGCACCCCGGCGACGATGTCGTCGACGGTGTGCAGGTCTTCCGCACCGACCGGGCACCGCACGCCGCACTCCTCGAACATCCGTCGGCATCCCGTCTTGCTGCCCAACTCGATCAGCCGCGGATCCGCTCCGTACATCGGGATCCCCAGCGACAGCGCGACATCGCGTTCCAGCGCGGTGGTGTTGTACGGGATCAGATGGGATCGCGCCGGGTTGGGGATCAGCTCGCGGATCTCGTGCAGCAGTCGCGGGCGCGCCAGGAGCTTCTCGCTCAACGACATCGGCGACGCGTCGCCGACCGCCACCAGTGTCAGCCGCGCGCGGGCATGGCTGGGGATCACCCCGGGCAACAGGCCGAGGTAGTACTCGATGACGGGTTCCGGGATCGGCTGCGAGGTCACATAGATCATGCGTAACCGCGGCTGGCGCAGCAGCAGGAGCAGGAACAGTGCCCGCTCCTCCAGCGCCTGCGTGACCGTGGCGCTGCCCGCGGTGGTGCGCTCGACGCGGATCGAGGGCACCACCACCACCGATTCGTCGGCCAGGTTCTTCTGGATGGAATCCCATGCCGGACGCATCGCCAGCTGCAGGTCGTCGAACGCCCGGTAACGCTGCTCGTCATCCAGCTGACCCAATGTGCGGCGGGCGGTTTCGAGATCGGTCATGTGGTCACCTCAGTTCATGGCACGGATGTTGTGGACGCATACCGTCTTGCTGAAACCCTTGGGCTGCACCTCGCCGACCGGTTCGGCGACGGCGCTGTCCTCCACCGCGGCCAGCACGCGGTCGGTCACCAGCACCTGCCACGGCCCGGCGTCCGAGCAGAGCCGGGCGGCGAGGTTGGTGACGCTGCCGATCGCCGCGTAGTCGAAGCGGCCCTCGAAGCCGATCCGGCCCAGCGTCGCGAATCCCTGTGCAATGCCGATGCCCAGCGCCAGATCGTGTCCCCGCCTGCGCCATCCACGGGCCAACTCGGTCACCGCATCGCGGATCTGCAGTGCCATGCGCACGGCACGCTCGACGGCGTCCGCGCACGGGACCGGGTCGTTGAAGAACACCATCACGCCGTCGCCGGTGAAACGCTCCAGCGTGCCCTCGTACCGGTGGATCAGTGCACCCATCGCATGGTGGTACTCGGCCAGCACGCCCATCACTTCCTCGGGCTCGCTGGTCTCGGCGAACGGGGTGAAGTTGCGCAGATCCCCGAACAGCACCACGATCTCGCGCCGGTGACTCTCCAACAGGTGCTCGTCGGAGACCACGAGGTCGGCCAGTTGCGGTGACAGGAAACGGCGCAACCTGTTCGTCCGCTCCAGTTCGGCCACCTGTGCGGCGACCCGGCTCTCCAGTTCGGCGTTCCACGCGGCGAGTTCGTCGGCCTGACGGCGCACGGTGTCGTGGTAACGCTTGATCCGGGCCAGCGACGCCACCCGGGCCAGCAGTTCGGCCTGGTCGAACGGTTTGGTGACGAAATCGTCTGCGCCGGCGAGGAGGGCGTTCAGCCGCTGCTCGCTGCCGCTGGCGGTGATCATCACGACCGGCAGGAACCCGGTGGCCGGGTCCGACCGGATCTGGCGGCACACCTGGTAGCCGTCCATCTCGGGCATCACGACGTCGAGCAGCACGATGTCGATGTCGCCTGCCTTCAGCGCGTCGAGCGCCTCGGCTCCCGATGCCGCCCGCACCACGCGATGCCCCCGTGGCGTCAGCACCGCGTCCAGCAGGCGGAGGTTGACCGGCTGGTCGTCGACCGCCAGCACCGTCACCGGCTCGTCCATCACGGTTTCCCCTCACCCCGAACGGGTTCCACCCGAACGCCGACCGCGTGCAGCGCGCCCAGCAGGTCGTCCCGGCTCACCGGCTTGAGCAGGTGGACGTCTGCGCCGGCCGCGCCGCTGCGGGCCCGGTCGTCGACGACGGAGGCGATCACCACCGGGACGTCGGCGGTGGCCGGGTCGGCTCTGAGCTCACGCAGGACCTCCCATCCGTCCAGGCGGGGCAGCAGGATGTCGAGCACCACCGCGCTGGGCGCCACCGCGCGCAGCATCGCGAGGGCTTCGACCCCGTCGGATGCCCGGAGCACCTGCACCGGTGCGTCGTCGAGATAGGCGCTCATCAGCTCCAGCGACGCCCGGTCGTCGTCGACGAGAAGGAGCACCGGGAACTCGCCCCGAGCCGGCGCCACGGCCGTCGGCGAGTACGGCCGGGGCGCGGGAATGGAGAACCCGAACGTACTTCCCTCCCCCACCACGCTGTGCAGCCACATCCGGCCGGCGAACAGGTCGACGATCCGCTTCGACAGCGTCAACCCCAGGCCGGTGCCCTCCTCCTTGGCGGGTCCCCGGTGACCTTGCTGGAAGGAGTCGAAGATCCGGTCCCGGTCCTCCGGCGAGACGCCGATCCCGTTGTCGGTCACCGTGACCACGAGATCGGCGTCGAGCCGGTAGGCACGCACCGACACCCGGCCGCCGTCGGGGGTGAACTTGACCGCGTTGGACAGCAGGTTCAGCACCACCTGTTTGAAGCGCAGCTCGTCGGCGACGACGGCGCCGACGTCGTCGGCGACCTCGACCGACAGTGCGATGTCGTGTGCCGCAGCGCGTTCGCGGACCATCGCCGAGGTGTAGTCGATCGCCGCGCCGACGTCGAAGACCACCGGGTCGAGCGTCATGTGGCCGGCCTCCACCTTCGACAGGTCCAGAATCTCGTTGAGCAGCTCAAGAAGGTGGCGACCGGACTTCCAGATATCGCGCAGGTACTCCTCCTGCCGCTCGTTGATCTCGCCGAACATGCGGTCCAGCAACACTTCCGAGAAGCCGATCACCGCGTTCAGCGGTGTCCTCAGTTCGTGCGACATACTGGCCAGGAACTCCGACTTGTGGTTGCTGGCGATCTCCAGCTCGCGGGACTTGGTCTCCAGCTCGCGGTACAGGCGGGCGTTGACGACGGCCAGCGCGGACTGGCCTGCGAAGGTCTCTAGCAGTTCGACGATGTCGGGCGGGAACCCGCCGGCGTCCCTGCGGTGGATCACCAGCACGCCGATCGTGCTGTCGCCGTGCGTCAGCGGTATCGCGAGCACCGATTGCCACCCGTCGTCGAGCAGGATGTCGAGAACGTCGTCGCGGTCGGCCTGCTCGAGATCGGGGACCTCGAACGGCCGCCGGGTGGTGACGGGATGGCGGACCAGGGCCGAATCGGCGTCGACGGCGACGGTGTGCAGGCGCTCCAGCAGCGCGGGACCGAGGCCGGATGTTCCTCGCAGATCGTACGAGTCGGTCGCCTCGTGGTATTCCAGGATCGACCCGCCGTCGGTGGTCGGCGTGAGGTCTCCCACCCCGAGGTTGGCCAGTCGCACCGCGTTGGTGACGGTCTGCTCGAGCACCTCGTCGAGGTCGAGGGTGGAACCGATCGCGTTGTCCACCTCCCGCAGCGCCTCCAGTTGGGTCACCTTGTCCGCGAGCTCGTGACCGCGGATCTCGAGTGCGCGCAGCAGGTCCACCTGATGGAGTGCGATCGCGGCCTGGACGGCGAACTCCTCGAGCACCCGGCGTTCCCTGGCGTTGAACGGCGCCACGTCGGTACGCCACAGCGACAGCACCCCGATCACCCTGTCCTGCACCATCATCGGTGTGGACATCAGTGTGCGGAAGCCGGTCAGGCGTTGAAGGTCCAGGCGTCCGTAGCCCGCGTCGTCCAGCACGTCGGCGATCTGGACGGTGCGCCGGTCCTCGGCGGCGCGGCCGACCGTGGACCTCCGGTTGGCGGTGATCGGATGTTCGGTCAGGTGGGTGCGGTAGTCCTGGGGTGTCTTGCCGGAGACCCGGGACAGGCGGTAGACGTCGCCGTCTCGGATGAACAACTGCGCCGCGGTCGCACCGCACAGCCGGGTGGCGTACTGCAGCACGGTGTCGAGAACGGCCCCGGGGTCGGAGGCGTCGCGGCCGAGAGCGGCCAGGATCTCCCGGGTGGCGGCCAATTGCTGTCGCGCATAGGCCAACTCGCGGTTGACCGGTGTGGTCATCGCGTCCTCGGGGTGCTCCATGGCGGTCACAGCCGGGTCCTCGGGCGGACGGTGTTGGCCCGCTCGACCAGCGCCACGCGTTCCCACAGGTCGGTGGTCTCGCGGGCCAGCGCGCGGTAGCACTGTTCCATGCCGGTGCGGATCCCTGCCTCGTCGAACTCGGCGCCGAGCAGATGGGTGGTACCCGGTGTGTGCCCGGCGGCGAGCCAGTCCAGCGCGGCCTCGAACACTTTCAGCCGCACGTGTGCACGTCTGGCCGTCGACTCGAGCGCCAACGCACAGGTGCGCCGGTCGACGTCGCGCAGCGTGTCCTCGTCCAATGCCTCGGCGGGAGGTGCGGCCAGCAGCACGTCGATCGCCGCTGTCCCGGCCGACGTGAAATGCGCCGAGGCAGGCGTGATCTGGTCGAGTACCTGCACCGCGCCGGCGCGGTCACCTGACCGGGCCCGGTACCGGGCCAGACCGAACGCGGCGCTGTAGAACGTGTGGCTGGTGCGCCACACCGTCGTGTAGTGGCGGGCGGCGACGTCGTGGTCGCCGCGCAGCTCTGCGGCCGCCGCCAGCGCCAGCTTCGGATCGAGCTCGCCGGGCAGCTGGTCCAGCACCCGGTCGAAATCGGCTGCTGCCGCGTCGAAGTCGCCGTCCAACAGGCTGCACTGGCCGCGGTACCACAACAACCGCCAGTCCTCCGGTATCACCGAGGCCAGTTCGCCGATCCGCCGACGGGCGTCGGCGGCGGCCCCGATCTCCAACGCGGCGCGCACCAGCCGAAGCGGGATCTCCACGGAGGCGCGCAACGGCGTCGAGCCGCCCATCGCGTACTGCAGGGTTTGTTCCAACTGTGTCGGCGGGGTCCCACTGGTCGTGGCGAGCAGGGCGGCGCCGGGATCGGCGGGGTCGACCCGCGGCACCGCGAGGGCGGCGATCACCGAGGCCGGTGCCGGCGGGGCGTCCGCGCCGGCGGCGTAGATCGCCCGCTGAGGGCTGAAGTGACGGGAGATCCGGGGTTTCGCGCTCCCGCTGTCGGCGGCGGCGATCTCGTGCAGCACCCCGGTCAGTTGGTCCACCAGTTCGGTGATCGACGGGAACCGTCGCGCGGGGTCGGCCTCGGTGGCCCGCGCGACGGCGCGGTACAGCGACTCGTGCTCGGCGAAAGCCGGTACCTCGGCACGGCCCGGCAGTTGGACGGTACTGCGCGGGAGGTCGGCCACCAGGGTGGCCAGTGTGCGCCCGACCGTGTAGATGTCACTGGCGACCGTCGGTCCGGTGTGGGCGATCTCGGGTGCCTGGAAGCCGCGGGTGCCGTAGATGACGCAGTCGACGTCGTCCATGGCCACGGCGGCGCCCAGGTCGATCAGCTTGAGTTGCTCGTCGGCCTGCATCACGTTGTCGGGTTTGAAATCGCAGTACGCCAGCCCCTGATCGTGCAGGTACCCCAGCGCGGGGGCGATCTCGACGATGTAGGCGACGGCATGGGCCGGCGGCAGTGGACCGTTGCGCGCGTTGCGGATCTGTTTGAGCGAGATGCCGCCGACGTACTCCATCACGATGTAGCCGACGGCCGTGCCGTTCGCATCGGCGTGGTTGACGAAGTTGTGGATCCGCACGATGTTCGGGTGCTCCACTTCGGCCAGCGCGAGTGCCTCGGCTTCCGCCGCGGCCATCGCGGCCGGGTCGCTGGAATGGACGAGGCCCTTGAGCACCACCCACCGGTTGTGCACGTTGCGGTCGGTGGCCAGATAGATCCAGCCGAGCCCACCGTGGGCGATACAACCGCGCACCTCGTACTGGCCGCCGACCACCTCGCCGCGGGACAGCCGGGGAACGAAGGAGAACGGCGTGCCGCAGGCGCCGCAGAAACCCTCGGTGAGCCCCGGGATGCCGTCGCGTGACCGGCCGACGGGCTGGTTGCAGTCGACGTTTCCGCAGAAGCGCTGATGTTCGGGCACCCGGGGATCGGCCAGGACCGCGTCGGCGGGGTCGCCGCGGGGCACGGAGGGGACGGTCACCACGCCGGCGCCCAGCCGGCCGCGGCCGCCACCGGACTGCGGACGCCGCCCCGGATCGGGACGCGACCGCGGTGCCGACACCGACGCGAACGTCGACGTCGGTGCCCCGACTTCGGTTGCCCCGGAATCTGTTTCGCGTGCCACGCCGACGGTTCGGTCCATGGTCAGTCCTGATACCGTGCCGGCGGCGGACCGGGCGAGGGTCCGAGACTGCGCAGCCATGATGCGTAGAGCCGTTCCCAGGTGCCGTCGGCCCGGATCTGTTCCAGCACCCCGTTGACGAAGCGGATCATGTCGTCGTCGCCCCGCCGCACCCCGACGCCGTAGGGCTCGACGCCGAGGCTGGCACCGACCACGGCGACGTCGGGATCCTGGGCGGCCAGCCCGGCCAGGACGACGTCGTCGGTGCTGATGGCGTCGATCTGGCCCTGCTGCTGCATCAGCAGGCAGTCTGTCCAGCTCGTCACCCCGATCAGCGTCGGCCCCGGCCGCAGCGCGAAGATCCGCGCCAGTGACGTCGTCCCCGCGACGGCGCACACCCGCTTTCCGGAAAGGTCTGCGGCGCCGGTGATTCCCGACCCCTTACGGGCGAGGATGCGCTGGTTGGCGTAGAAGTAGACGGTGGAGAACCCGACCTTCTGCTTGCGCTCGCAGGTGATCGAGAAGGTCCGCACGACCACGTCGACCCGGCCGGACTGCAGTGCCTGCTCACGTTGACCGGCATCGACCACCTGCAGTTCGATCCGCCCGGGTGCCCCGAAGACGGCGCGCGCGATCTCCCGGGCGAGGTCGATGTCGAAACCTTCGAGCTGACCGGACCGCGGGTCCCGGAATCCGAACATGAACGTGTTCTGATCGACCCCCGCGATCAGCCGCCCCCGGGCCTGGATCCGGGCCATGGTGGACCCGGCGGGCATCGCGCCGGCTCCGGGCAGCGGTCCGGGACGCAGGCTGGCCTCGGGATCGCCGCAATCGGCCACCGCGGTGACCGGCGGAGCCGTGATCTCCTGCGCCCCGGCGGGGCGCACCGGCACCGGTGCGACCGACACCGATGGCGGCGGGGTGGCCGACGCACCGCACGCCGCGACGGTGACAGCCACCGCGACCGCCACCGCGGCGGTCCGGGCGCTCACAGGAACTCCTTGAGTCGCGGCCACAGCCCCGCCACCGCGACCGCGATCACGGCGATGGTCGATCCCAGCACGGCCGTGGGCGTCCAGCCGAGATAGCGGGCTGCGCCGGCGACGTATCCGCGCATGGTGCCGCGGGCCTGTTCGATCGCCTCGCGCAGCGCCGATTCCACCAGCGCGAACTGCGCGCCCGAGGCACGCCGATCGATACCGAGCGCCTGGTCGACCGCGGCGGGATAGTCACCGGTGCGGTAGGCCTCGACCTGACGGCGATGGCTGTCCACCCAGCTGTCGAGGGCCTCGGTGACCGCTGGGGCGCCCCCTCCGACGAGAGCGCGCAGTTCGTCGATGCGGTGGTAGAACGCGGCCTCGCCTGCGGTGATGTCGCCGCGGGTGATCAGTTGCAGGGTCTCCTCGGTGCGCGCCTGCTGGGCCAGGATGCGGGCCTCGGCGAGCGCGCCGAACCTCGCGGTTCCCTCGGCACGCGCACGTGCGATGTCGTCACCGGCCAGGCGGACCGCGCCGACCACGCCGACCATCACCACCAGCACGATCACCGCCGCGGACACCAGCCCGATGTTGAACAGGCGGTGGGTCCGGCGGGACAACACCGCCGAGCCGACCCCGATCACCACCAGGGTCGCCGCCCACAACGCCAGGCCGAGCACCGGCAGGGCGGCGGTACCGCGCTGGGCTTCGTCGACCCGGGCCAGGTCGGCGGCGTACACCGATTCCGCGGCGGGCAGGAGTCTGGTCTGCATAAGCGACGACGCCTCGCGCAGGTACGCCGATCCGATCGGGAAGCCCTGAATGTTGTTGGCGCGAGCGGCTTCCACCAGACCGGTGTAGGTGGTCAGGTGCGCCGACACCTCGGCGAGTGACGTGCGGCTCGCGACATCGGGTGCACCCGCGGTCGCGTCGGCCAGCGCCCCTGCCGCCCCGGCCAGAGCCTGCTGGTAACGCGCCCGCATCAGCGGGGTCTGGGTGCCTCCGGACAGAAAGATGGTCGCGGCGGCGGCATCGGCCGCCGACGACGCCGCATAGAGGTTCTGCGCCGCGTAGGCCACCGGCTCCAACTCCGCCAGAACCGCCTGCTGCCGGTTGATCCGATCGTCGAGGGCGGCGGCAGACGCCAACCCGGCGGCGAGACCGACGGCCGCCACTGCCACGGCGATCAGCACCACCACGCCGGGCGTGGTGCGGGCATACCGTCGCGCCCACGCCCGAGAAGCGTGGGCATCCATTGTGACCGCAGAGTTCATCACGATCGCCGATCCCGTGCCCACGTCGCCCGGACAGGCGAAAGGGCCACCTCATGATCTCTCATGCCGGCCTCCGGTTTCAGCGCTACGGCGGCATTGGGGACAGTGGGACCTCTCTGTCCTCGAGCGTCGCCCTGCCCGGCGACGACGGCGCACGTACCGCGCTACGCGCTTCGGTCCCGGCGGATGTCCGGAAATCAGTTGGGGGCGGGACCCCGCAAGCGGGTACCGACAGTGGGGCGCCTCGATCGGACCTACAGTGGCCCAGGTAGCCACAGACGGGAAGCGGTGGATGACATCTGCACAGCCGATCTCGACGTGGGCGCCGCTGAGATCTCCGGTCTACCGCGCGCTGTGGATCGCGCAGTTCGTCTCCAACCTCGGCACCTGGATGCAGACCGTCGGCGCCCAGTGGATGCTGGTCGAGAGTTCCGACGCCGCGGTCCTGGTCCCGCTGGTGCAAACGGCCACCACGTTGCCGGTGATGTTGCTGGCGCTGCCGTCCGGGGTGCTGGCCGATCTCGTCGACCGACGCAGGCTGCTGATCGCCACCCAGGGTGCGATGGCCGCCGGGGTCGGTCTGCTCGCGGTGTTGACAGGGGTCGGCCTGACCACGCCGACCTTGCTGCTGCTGATGTTGTTCGTGATCGGGTGCGGACAGGCGCTCACCGCGCCGGCCTGGCAGGCGATCCAGCCCGACCTCGTTCCGCCTGAACAGATTCCGGCCGCCGCCGCGCTGGGCAGCATGAGCATGAACGGCGCGCGGGCGGTCGGGCCCGCCATCGCGGGCGCGCTGGTGTCGCTGGCCGGCCCGGCGCCGGTGTTCGCGCTCAACGCGGTGTCCTTCGTCGGGATCGTGTTCGTGCTGATCGCCTGGCACCGTCCCGCCGAGAAGCGTGACTACCCGCCCGAGCGGGCCCTGGCCGCGCTCAGCGCCGGGGGCAGGTTCATCCGCAGTTCGCCGATCGTGCGGCGGATCCTGCTGCGGACGTTGTTGTTCATCGCGCCGGCCAGCGCGCTGTGGGGGCTGCTTCCGGTCATCGCGGCCAACCAGCTGGGCCTGGGCTCGACCGGCTACGGGGTGCTGCTCGGGGCGCTCGGCGTCGGCGCCGTGCTCGGCGCGTTCGTGTTGTCGCGGCTGCGATCCCGCTTCGGCCAGAACGCGTTGCTGACCGCGGGCGCGGCGGGGTTCGCGGCGGCCACCGCGGTGCTGGCGCTGGTGCACCACTTCGCCGTGGTGCTGGCGGCACTGGTGATCGGGGGTGCGGCCTGGCTGTTGACGCTGTCGACGCTCAACGCCGCCATGCAACTCAGCCTGCCCGCGTGGGTGCGTGCCCGCGGGTTGTCGGTGTACCAGCTGATCTTCATGGGCGGGCAGGCCGTCGGGTCGCTGCTGTGGGGTCTGCTCGCCGGCGCCACCACCAGCGTCACCAGCCTGCTGGTGAGCGTGGGCCTGCTGGTGGTCTGCGCCCTGACCTCGATCTGGATGCCGCTGCACGCGGGCACCGGCAACCTCGACCTGACGCCGTCGGCGCACTGGCCCGAGCCGACGCTGGTCTTCGAACCCGAGCCGCTGGACGGTCCGGTGCTGGTGCTCACCTCCTATCGCGTCCCGCCGGAGAACGAGGCGGGGTTCCTGTCGGTGATGGCGGCGCTGGGCCGCTCCCGTCAGCGCACCGGGGCGTCGTCGTGGCGGCTGTTCCGCAGTGTCGAGGAGGAGTGCACGTTCGTGGAGACGTTCGTGGTGCGTTCCTGGGGCGAGCACATGCACCAGCACCACATGCGGCTCACGGGGCAGGATCAGCTGATCGAGCAGCGGGTGGAAAGCTACACCGACGGGATCCCGGTATCTCGGCACTACCTCGCGGTGCGCGACCCCGAGTAGCCGCCGGGGTCAGCGTGCGTGTGCCTCACTCGCGCGGGGCGAGCTCGGCGTCGAAGCAGACCCGCACCTCGTCGGCGACCTTCAGCGCGCCCATCATCATCGAGTAGGGCTTGATCCCGAAGTCCGACTGCCGCAGCGAGTCCTGCGCCGACACCCGCACGCTGTCGTCGCGATGCTCCACCGTCAGGTCCATCGTGTGGTCGCGGGTCACCCCGTGGATCTCCAACGTGCCGACCAGTCGGTACCCGTCGGCGGCCCGCTCGACCTCGTCGGACCGGAACCGGATGTGCGGGAATTGCACTGCATCAAGGCTTTTCAACGCGTTCAGCCGCACCAGCGCCTTCTCCGGCCCGGACAGCGGGGTCGCACCGCCGTCGCCGCGCAGCACCTCGAGGCTGCCGACGTCGGCCGTCAGCTCCACCGCCACCGGCTCGTCGGCCCACTCCACCGTGCCGTGCCAGCCCATGGCGATCGTCAGCCGGTGCCCGACTCTCGACGCGGGACCGGCCACCGCCGTCATCACCGTCAACTGTCCGTCCGACGAGTCGAGCTCCCACACCGCGTCGGCCATCGGGCGAATCTACCCCGGCGGATACGGCAGTCCGACCTCGTCGGCCAGCAGGCTCTGGACGATGATCATCGCCGCCTGCGACCCCGTCGCGATCGCCCCGGCGATGTGCGGCTGTTCGGTGCAGACGTCCCCGGCGGCGAACACCCCGCCCGCGCTGGTGCGGGCGATCTCGTCGACGGTCAGTGGTTCGGTGCCCAGCGGCCCCGGGGTGCACGTCGCGCCGAGCTGGGCGGCCAACGGCGAAGGTTGTCGCACCGGCGCCTCGACCAGCAGTGCGTCCCGGTCCAGCCGGTCACCGTCGGCGAACGCGATGCTCTGTAGCCGGCCGTCGGCCCCGATCAGCTCGACCACGCGCCGCTCGTCGACGCTCACGCCGGCCCGTTGCAGCAGCCGCCGGTCGTCGGGGGTCAACTCCGCGCGGCCGTCGGTCAGCAGCACCACGTCATCGCTCCAGCCGCGCAGCATCAACGCGGTGTGCAGCCCCTGCTCCCCAGCGGCCAGCGCCGCGAGCCTGGTGTCGCGCACCTCCCACCCGTGACAGAAGGGGCAGTGGAACACCGTGGTGCCCCACAGCTCGGCCAGGCCCGGCAGCTGCGGCGGACAGTACGACATCCCGGTCGCCAGCAGCACCCGCCGGGCGCGCACCTCGGTGCCGTCGTCGATGTCGAGCACGAATCCGCGGTCGACGGCACGGCCGCTGCGGACCTCGCCACGCCGGAACTCCACCGTGGGGTACTCGCGAAGTTCCGCGCGCCCGGCCGCGTAGAGCTCGTCGGGGGGCCGCCGGTCGTAGCCGAGCAGTCCGCCGATCGCCGGTGCGGCCCGGTTACTGGGGGCGTCGCTGTCGATCACCATGGTCGTCCGGCGGGCCCGGCCCAGCACCAGCGCGGCGCTCAGACCGGCGGCGCCGGCGCCGACCACTGCACATTCGAATTCCACAGGGCGTCTGTTCCCCGAAACCGCGGGGTTAGTCGTCAGCGGCGTCGAGTCGCTCGCGCTGCGGCACCACCACGTACTTCGGGTCCTTCGTGGACGCGACACCGGCCTCGAAGGTGCCGAACCGTTGCAACGCGCTGCCGGCCAGCAGCGCGGCCCCGGACAGCGCGACCGCCCAACGGCGCTGCCCGGACACCACCGCGCCGACCGCGCCGGCGACGTTCAGGACTTCCGCGCACTGACGCACGGTGTGCACGCGGCCCGTCGTGTAGGCCTCGCCGACCAGCCCCAACCGCCGTTCCATGGTGCGTGCCGCCGCGACTTCGAGCACTGCGCCGGTCGCCGCCATCCGCCGTGCGGGTCCGCTCTCGGACACCGGGGCCAGCAGCATGCCCAGCCCACCGCCGCTGGCCGCGGCCGACCCGGTGAACACGAACGGCAGGTACGGGTGGGCCTCGTGCCAGGCCGGGACCGCGGTGTGCGACAACAGCACCGCCGTGTACGACGCGACCCCGGGCGCCACGGCCGCGGCCTCCAGACCCGCCGTCCGGGCCAGCCGGGACACCAAGCGGCCCAACGGGGATCGACGTATCCGGGCCGGCATCAGTTCGGCGACGGCCGCGACGCCTACCCCCGGCCCGAACGCGCCGAGCAGCCAGGTGCCCATGCTCATCGGCGAGCTGGGTTTGGCGACCCGCAGCATGTGGTGGAACCGTTCCGGCCGGCCCAGATCGGCGATCAGGAAGTACATGCTGGCCAGCAGGCTGCCCAGCGCACCGAGCCGGGACACCTTCCGCAGCCGCGGGCGCCCGGTGAGGTCGGCGCCCGCCGCCAGCAGCGACGAGCCTGCCGCCAGACCCCCGGTGAACAGGTACGCCGCGATCATCCAGTTCCACACCGGCGTCTTGAGAATCTGCCTGCCGTAGTACGAACGGAACTCCGCGGGCGGGACCGCGGTGTCGTCGCTGCCGCGCCGCCGCTTCCGGGTCTGCTCAGCCGAACTCATCGCCATCCTCTGCTCTTCGCGCAAGCGCTCATCGCTTGCCCACGAACGCCGACACCGCAACCCCCACCAGCGCGGACGCCGCAATCCCGGCGTAGCGCCACATCGCCCCCGCGTCGCGGGTCGGCACCACCGGATCCGGCGGCAGTCCGTACACCTCGGGCTCGTCGAGCAGCAGGAAAAACGCGCCGTCCCCGCCGACGCCGTCGTTCGGGTCGTGGCCGTAGAGCCGCGCCTCGGTCACTCCGCGCTCGTGCAGCTCCTCGACGCGCAGCGCGGCCCGCTCGCGCAGTTCGTCGAGCACTCCGAACTGGATGGAGTCCGTCGGGCACGCCTTCGCGCACGCCGGCTCCAGCCCGTCGTGAAGCCGGTCGTAGCACAGCGTGCACTTCCACGCCCGGCCGTCGCCCTCCCGCCGCTCGATCACCCCGTACGGGCACCCGGACACGCAGTACCCGCAGCCATTGCAGATGTCCTGCTGCACAACGACAGTCGAGAACTCCGTGCGGAACAGCGCGCCCGTCGGGCATACATCGAGGCACCCGGCGTGGGTGCAGTGCTTGCACACGTCCGAGGACATCAGCCACCGGAAGTCCTGCCGGGTCTCCGCGCCTGACGCGTCACCGGGACGGTCGAAACCCGGCATGCCCAGCTCGACGGGCTCGGGTGCGGGCTGCTCGATGAACGCCACATGCCGCCACGAGTTCGCGCCGAGTTCACCGGTGTTGTCGAATGACATGCCGAGCAGGTTGAACCCGTCCCCGTCTCCCGAGACGGGCACCTGGTTCCACTCCTTGCACGCCACCTCGCAGGCCTTGCAGCCGATGCACACCGAGGTGTCGGTGAAGAACCCGACCCGCGGCGGGTGCTCGTCATAGCCGGCATCGCCTGCCACGTCGTCCAGTGGTCCGTAGAAACTGTTGCGGCTCATGGCGTCTCCTCGGTGTGGTGATGCGACGACTGAGTGGTGTCGAGAACGGTGCCGGTGTCGGGCGTGATCTGCGCGCGGTCCCGGTAGGCCCGCAGGTACTCCAGCAGCAGCGGACCACGCGGTCGGCGGCCGGGCTGGATGTCGCAGGTGGCGACCTTGCTCTCCTGGATGAACACGTTCGGGTCGACCACCACGCCGAGCAGATCGTTGACCACGTCGCCGTCCACCAGACCGGCGTTGCCCCAGTGGTAGGGCATCCAGATCTGGTGCACCACCCGGTTTTCCACCCGGAGCGGGCGCATCCGCTCGGTCACCAACACCCGCGCGTCGACGGCGGCGCGGCTGGTCACCACGTGCGCCCAGTCCATGTGCGTCAGCCCCCGCTCGCGCGCGAGTTCCGGGGACACCTCGACGAACAGTGCCGGCTGAAGCTCGGCCAGGTACGGCAGCTGTCTGCTCATCCCGCCCGCGGTGTGGTGCTCGGTGAGCCGGGCCGCGGTGAACACGAACGGGAACACGTCGCCGTGCGCGTCCGGCCAGGACGGGTTCGACGGGTTGTCCTCTCGCCCATACACTTTGCGTGCCGGGTTGCCCTGCTGGAGGTACAGCGGATTGCGCACCGGAGATTCGTGCGGCTCGTAGTGCGTGGGCAACGGCCCGTCGACCACGCCGTTGGGCGCGAACAACCAGCCCTTCCCGTCCGCCTGCATGATGAACGCGTCGTCTCCGCGCAGCGCCTCCACCCCGACCGCGCCCGGGGCAGGCCGGTAGTCCGGCGGCTTGGTCTTCTCGAAATCGGGGATGTCGTAGCCGGTCCACTCCCCCTCGGCACCCTTCTCCGGATCCCACCACACGAGCTTCTTGCGTTCGCTCCACGGTCGGCCCTGCGGATCGGCCGACGCGCGGTTGTACAGCACACGCCGGTTCATCGGCCAGGTCCAGCCCCACTCGTTGTCGTAGGGCCCCTGCTCGGTGTGCGGCTTGCGGCGCGCAGCCTGGTTCACCTCGTCGGCGTACACGCCGCTGTAGATCCAGCAGCCGCACGCGGTGGAGCCGTCGGGTTTGAGTTCCAGGTAGCTGTCGACGGCCCGTCCGGTGGTCAGGTTGACGCCGTTGATGCGGCGCAGCACGTCCGCCCCGGATGGTTCGTCACCGTCGAGCCGGTAGTCCCACCACAGGTCCAGCAGTGGGCGGTCACGCTCATCCGTTGAACCGGCGAGCTTTTCACGCAGGATCCGGCCGAGGTGATAGAAGAACCACAGCTCGCTGCGCGCGTCTCCGGGTGGTTCCACGGCCTGCTCACGCCACTGCAACATGCGCTGGGTCTGGGTGAAGGTGCCGGACTTCTCGACGTGGCTGGCGGCCGGGAACAGGAACACCTCGGTGCGGCAGGTCTCCGGGGTGACCTCGCCGGTCTCCACCTCCGGCCCGGTCTTCCAGAACGTCGCGCTCTCGATCTCGACCAGATCGCGCACCACCAGCCAGTCCAGGTTGGCCATCCCGAGCCGCTGCAGCCTTCCGTGCGCGGACCCGACGGCCGGGTTCTGCCCGACCAGGAAGTACCCGAACACCTTGCCGTCCACCATGTCCATCACGGTGCGGTAGGTGCCGTGGTCGCCGTTGATGCGTGGCAGGTAGTCGAAGCAGTAGTCGTTCTCGGCGGTCGCGTGCTCGCCCCAGTACTCCTTGAGCAGCGAGACCATGTAGCTGTCGGCGTTGTGCCAGAACCCTTTCTGGTTGCGGCCCTTGATGTCGTCGAGGTAGTCGGCCAGTGTCTCCTGCCCGGCCTTGGGCATAGCCAGGTAGCCGGGCAGCAGGTTGAACAGCGTGGGCACATCGGTCGAGCCCTGGATGCTGGCATGGCCGCGCAGCGCGAACACCCCGCCGCCGGGACGGCCGATGTTGCCCAGCAGCAGCTGAATGATCGCGCCGGTGCGGATGAACTGGGCGCCCATCGAATGCTGGGTCCAGCCAACGGAGTACACGAGCGCGGCGGTCTTCTCCCGCCCGGAGTTCTGCGTCCATTTCCGGGCCACGTCGAGGAACACCTCGGCCGGGATGCCGCACACCCGCTCGACCATCTCCGGGGTGTAGCGGGCGTAGTGCCGTTTCAGGATCTGATAGACGCAGCGCGGGTGCTGCAGTGTCGGGTCGCTGGGGATCTCGCCGGCGGCCCCTTCGATCGGCGGCCCACCCGAGCCGGATTCGTAGGCGGTGCTCTCCTCCTTCGCCTCCGCGCCACCGTGTTCGGGGTCGGTGCTCTCGTACTGCCACGTCGACGGGTCATACGACGCGCTGGCGTCGTCGTAGCCGGAGAACAGCCCGTCGAGGTCCTCGGTGTCGGCGAAGCGTTCGTCGACCAGGAACGCCGCATTGGTGTAGGCGGTGACGTACTCCCGGAAGTCGAGCTCGTTGCTCAGGATGTAGTTGATGACCCCGCCGAGGAACGCGATGTCACTGCCCGCGCGCAGCGGCACGTGCCGGTCGGCCAGCGCGCTGGTGCGGGTGAACCGCGGATCGATGTGCACCACACCGGTGCCCCGCGTCTTGGCCTCCATCACCCACTGGAACCCGACCGGATGGGCTTCGGCCATGTTGGAGCCCATGATGACGATGAAGTCGGAGTTGACGAGATCCTGCTGGTAGTCCGTCGCCCCGCCGCGACCGAAGGAGGCCCCCAGACCGGGAACCGTGGCGCTGTGTCAAATACGCGCCTGGTTCTCGATCTGTAAGGCGCCCAGCGCGGTGAACAGCTTCTTGATCAGATAGTTCTCTTCGTTGTCCAGGGTGGCGCCGCCGAGGCTGGCGATGCCCATGGTGCGGCGCAGCGTGTGGCGGTCCTTGTCGAAGTCCTGCCAGCTCTTGGCGCGGGCGTCGAGCACGCGGTCGGCGACCATGTCCATCGCGGTGGCGAGGTCGAGGTCCTGCCACTCGGTGGCGTACGGGGCGCGGTAGCGGATCTTGGTCAGCCGCTGCGGACCGGTGACCAGTTGGGTGCTGGCCGAACCTTTCGGGCACAGCCGGCCGCGCGAGATCGGGCTGTCGGGGTTGCCCTCGATCTGGATGACCTTGTCGTCCTTGACGTAGACCTTCTGCGCGCAGCCCACGGCGCAGAACGGGCACACCGAATGCGCGACGCGGTCGGCCTCGGCGGTGCGCGGGGTCAGCGTGAGGCTGCGGGGCGACTGGGCCGCTTTGCCGCGGCCGAGCTTGTCACCGCCGGTGAGTTGCCGGTACACCGGCCACGACGCGAGCAGGTTCTTGAAGTCCACCGTCACCCTTTCCGCCCGGAATCGACCATACGGCTTTCCGGCGCGGAGTACCCCGCAACGACCGGTCGAACCTACGTGTTGAAATCCGGCAGCCCGTCGACGGGCGCGGACTGCCCGTCGGCCACCTCGGTGCGCTGATCGGTGCGCGCCTGTTCTTGAACGTCGGCGGCGTGCCGCAGGTTGTCGCCGGTGTTCTCCGCATGGTCGGGCTGGGTCACCACGTCTCCTTCGTCGGTTGCGCTCCCGGCATACCCACTCACCGCCGCGACCTATCCGTGCAGACGTATCGGTACAAAGGAATCACGGCCGAACCGGACAGTGGGGAGTCGCAAGGAATGCTCGACATCAGCGCGGTCACATGGGCGGCGACGATCGGCGTGATCGTCGCACTGCTCGCAGTCGACCTGATTCTGGCGGCGGCGCGGCCGCACCGGGTCGGCTTCAAGGAGGCCACGGCGTGGTCGGTGTTCTACATCCTGGTGGCCATCGGCTTCGGCGTGTGGTTCGCGATGACCTACGGAGGGGACTTCGGCACGCAGTACTTCGCGGGCTACGTCGTGGAGAAGAGTCTGTCGGTCGACAACCTGTTCGTGTTCGTGATCATCATGGCCACCTTCGCGGTGCCCGAGGAGCATCAGCACAAGGTGCTGACGTTCGGCATCATCCTGGCGCTGATCATGCGCGCGATCTTCATCGCGGTCGGCGCGACGCTGCTGTCGTTGTTCTCGTTCATGTTCCTGCTGTTCGGCCTGCTGCTGATCTACACCGCGGTCCAATTGTTCCGGCATCGCGACGAGGACCCCGACGTCGAGAACAACATCATGATCCGGGCCACCCGCCGGTTCATCCCGATCAGCGACGAGTACGACGGCGGGAAGCTGTTCACCCGCAGCAACGGCCGCCGGGTGGCGACCCCGCTGCTGGCGGTGCTCATCGCGATCGGCAGCGTCGATCTGCTGTTCGCGCTCGACTCGATCCCCGCGGTGTTCGGCGTGACCAGCGAGCCCTACATCGTGTTCGCCGCGAACGCGTTCGCGCTGCTGGGCCTGCGCGCGTTGTTCTTCCTGGTCAAGGGTCTGCTGGACCGGTTGGTGTACCTGTCGACCGGACTGTCGATCATCCTGGCCTTCATCGGCGTCAAGCTGATACTGCACTGGGCGCACGTGGACATCAACCCGAGCATCCCGGAGATCAACACCTATCTGAGCCTGGTCGTGATCATCGGAATCCTCGCGATCGTCACCGTCGCCAGCCTGATCAAGACGCGCAAGGATCCGACGGCCAAGGCCCACCCCGGTTCGCTGCGCGCCTCCCGCAAAGATCGGGAGCGGCCCGACACCGCTCAGTGAGTGCCAGCGACGATGCGCCGATGGGCCCGGTTGCGGATGGCCAGGATCGCCGCACCGCACAACGCCGAGATCAGTGAACCGGTCAGCACACCGATCCGTACCTGATCGGAGACCGCGCCTTCGTCGAAAGCCAGGTCGCCGATCAGCAGGGACACGGTGAATCCGATTCCGGCCAGCAGGGCGATCCCACAGACGTCGACCGGATGCAGGTCGGGTGCGGCACGGGTGTAGCGCTTGACCAACAGCGTGATCCCGGCAATGCCGACGAACTTGCCGAGCACCAGACCGGCGATGATGCCGAGCGTCACCGGTTCGGTGAGCGAACCGGTCAGTCCGGACAACCCGCCCACGGTCACCCCCGCGGCCAGGAACGCGAACACCGGCACGGCGAACCCGGCCGAAATCGGCCGCACGGCATGTTCGTAACGCTCACACCACTGTGCGGCCGGCACCACGAGGCCGAGCGCGACACCGGCGATCGTGGCGTGGATACCCGCAGCGTGCACCAGCCCCCACGTGAGGAGTGCGACCGGGATCAGAAGCCACCACCGCGTCGGGTATCGCCGGACCAGCCAGGTGAACAACGCCAGAGGCACCACCGCCGCCACGAGGGGCGGCAAGCTCAACGAGCTCGTGTAGACGACGGCGATGATGGTGATGGCGATCAGGTCATCGACGACAGCGAGGGTGAGCAGGAAGATCCGCAGGCTCGACGGCAGGTTACGTCCGATGACGGCGAGCACGGCCAATGCGAATGCGATGTCAGTCGCGGCCGGAATGGCCCACCCGTCGAGCATGTTTGAACCCGCGGCGACGTTCACGGCCACGTAGGCCAGCGCCGGGACGGCGATGCCACAGACCGCGGCGATCACCGGGACCGCGGCGCGGCGCAGGTCCCGCAGCTCGCCGTGCACGAACTCGCGCTTCAGTTCCAGTGCGACGACGAAGAAGAAGATCGCCAACAGACCATCTGCGGCCCAGGCAGCCAGAGACAAGTTCAGATGCAGAGACTCCGGACCGAACTTCCAGGCCCGCAGATCGTGGTAATGCTCTGACCCCCCGGAGTTCGCCCACACCAGCGCCACCACCGCCGCCAAGAGCAGGAGCAGGCCGCCGACGACGTCCTGGCGCAGGACATCGCCGAGTTGCGAGATCCTCTTACGGGGTAGCTGCTCCGTCGCGGAGGGAGGAAGCATCAGATCGCTTTGCACAGATAAACCTTTCGGGCATGTTGACAAGACATGCCGACCAGGCTTCCCGGCGCTCCGACCCTCACGCTACCACAACAGTGAGCTGCCTCACCCCGTCACGCGATGGGTCCCATCGGGATCTTTTCGTGTAACACGTTGATGGGCAAGCATTTCCAATAGCGGCACGGCGACGCGGCGGGTGGTGTTCAATGCCCGCTTGGCTTCAGTGACAGTGAAGGGCTGCGGAAGTCGTTGCAGCACTTGAGTTGCCTGATCGACGACGAACGGCCCCAGCACCACACCGTCGGCCACCTTGGTGAGCCGTCCTGCCCGTACCGCGGCCGCGAGTTCTTTCGCGCCCAGATCCAGGTCGGCGAGTTCGTCGGCGTCCGGCGCGCGGAACGGCTCGGCGGCCAGCCGCTCCTCGATCGTCCGGACGGCCTTGTCCACGCGTTCGGGGAGCTGGTCACCGGGCCGGCGTACCCGGCCGTCGGCCAGCTCCAGCCCGGTGCCGGCCACCAGCGGCGCCAGCAATTCGACAGCGGGCAGGCCGATCTCGCGGCGCAGCTCTTCCATCGGGACGCCGGCCGCGATGTCGTGGGCAGCCGACCACCGTGCCACGGCCGTCACCAATTGTTGACGCCGCTGCGCCCACCACTGTTCCTCGACCACCCACTCCCCGACCCGGCGGCCGGACACGTCGAAACCCATGGCCCGCAACTCTTCTGCCCGGGCGCACACCGGCGCGGCCACCCGGCCGGTGGCGAGCTCGGCGGCCCGCGCACGGGCC
>NZ_BCRS01000103.1 GCF_001552715.1 Mycolicibacterium vaccae NBRC 14118 = CIP 105934
CGGGTTCGGGGGCCGGGCCAGGTTCGGGTTCGGGTTCGGGTTCGGGTGGCGCTGCTTCGGTGAGCACGTCCGCGGTGTCCTCGACGACGGTCTCGGGTTCGTCCGCGTCGACCTCCGCCTCCGGTTCGGGTTCGGATTCCTCGCCGGCGTCGGACGCCCGATGGGGGCGGTCCCGGACGTCCTCGTCCTCGTCGTCGGGCGCGTCCTCGTCCTCGGTGTCCGTGTCCTCGGTGTCCGGTTCAGACGCCGGGGTGTCGGCGGCGGGCGGGCTGACCGAGGTATCGCTGTCGTCGGCTAACGCGACGGCCGGCGTCGCCCCGAGCCCGATCCCCACCCCCAGAGCAAACGCAAGAGCGCCGATACGACCGATGTACGCCGAATGCCCCACGGCATTCCTCCCCCGAAGAATTGGTTCCGCTGACAGTGAGTGGAGCAATCCTATGAGGTAGACGCCTGTTGCTGTCCGAGGTTCCGCGATATTCACGCGGGCGTCGACGAATTCCTACCGGCCGTATCCCGCAAACTCGTTTGCCATAATTGCAGCCGCGCGTACGCGGACTGACGAGCAAACGCGAATCAGGTGCGTGCGAGGGTGCCCCTGCGGCGCGCGTCGAGCGACCACACGCCCGCGCCCAGGGTGGCCAACAGCAGGAAGGCGAAGCAGAACAGGATCGTCAGCTCTCCGCCGTTCCCGCCGGCCTGGCCGCCGAAGGGCCAGAAGCTGGCCGGCTCGCCGCCCAGGATGCCCCAGTGCTGCCAGAAGTAGGCCACGGCCATCTGGCCGGCGGCCAGGATCGCCGCGATGCGGGTGAAGAAGCCGACCGTGATCAGGAGGCCGCAGACCACCTCGATCACCCCGGCGAACCAGTAGGGCCACGTGCCCACCGGCACGGCCTCACCGAGCGGCCAGCCGAACAGTTTCATGGTGCCGTGCAGCGTGAACAGCAGTCCGAACACGATGCGGAAGATGCTCAGCATGGGCGAGGAATAGCTTGCCAGGCGTGCGTCCAGTTGTGAGGTCATGCACGCAGCCTACCGCTGCGGACCATAGTCCGGTTGGCTTCGTGTCGCAGTCCGCGTCGAATCAGAAGAGCACGGGGGATTCTGCATTAGGGCCGGCCGCGCGTCCGTAGGAGGTGGTCGCGCAGCGTCCGGATTGCCGGCGCCGTGGATCCCGCAAGCACTTCGTTGCAGTCATCCGGGTAGAGCACTTTGACTTCGGTGGCGGAGGCGAACCGGTATGGACGGGCGCTGAGGATCCCGGCGAATTGCTTTCGTAGCCTCGACATCTCGACACGGATCGCACCGACACGTATGGGATCGCCGTACAGTGCGTCTGCCAGCTGCTGTGCCGATCTGCCGTCGGGGTGGGTCGCGAGGATCAGCAGGATCTCTGCGTGCCGCAGCGAGATGTCGTGTTGCCACGTGCCAAACCTGCCGCTCAGGCTGAGCATCGGCGCAGCGCTGGTGCGCAGGTTCAGTGTCACGTGAGCCCCCGCTTGCTCGGCATCGTCTTCGATGGGTCGGATCAGCCAGCCTCCGGGCAGCGTCTCGACGTCACACAGGCCCAGCGACGGCACCCAAACATGACCTGGTGCCATTTCGGCGGGCAGCAGGATCCGAGACTGCGGCGGCATTGAGTCGACGGCGGCCACCCAACCCTCAGCGTCCACGGCCGCGGCGGGTGCGCCGATCCGCGACAACATCGGTGCCGCGACGGTGCGCAACAGATTCAGCGAAAGGTCGCGTTGCTCCCGTAGGTGCGACTCGGCGAGTCGGGCCACTGCGTCGATGAGCGCAATGGTGGTCGGATGGACCGTAGATGCGGGACCTGTCACGTCGATTGTC
This sequence comes from Mycolicibacterium vaccae NBRC 14118 = CIP 105934, assembly GCF_001552715.1. GTDB lineage: Bacteria > Actinomycetota > Actinomycetes > Mycobacteriales > Mycobacteriaceae > Mycobacterium > Mycobacterium vaccae. Next base: position 1,849 of record NZ_BCRS01000103.1, read on the forward strand.
CCGATGATTTTGCCTGTGCAGGGGTTTCTGATCGGCGAAGCTGCACACGTCCAAGGGTGTTGGCTGCGGTTGTAGTGCTCGGCGCAGAACGTCTGCACCGCTCTCTGCGACACCAAGGCGGTGCCCATGGCGTTGGTGCCCACTATGGCTTCCGCCCACTGTGCCCCGTCGACGAAGCCCAGTTTCTCGGCGTTCCGCAGGACCTGGGATGGCCCTGCGCGCCACAGCACGGTCGACTTGTCGTTGGTGATCGCCACGAGGTTCTCGCCGCTGTCGATCAGCGTGCTCAGCCCACCGGTCACCCGGTCAACAACCGAGGTCAGGCCCGAGGTCTGGCGCAGACTCTCGATTTCCGCCCGTCCAGCGGGCGGCGGTATCGGTCGGTCCGGTCGCAGGCCTTTACTGATCATTCGCTGCCAGGAGTCCCAGATGACCCGTCGCGGCTGCATAGGCGCGCGGGCACCCGACATGGTGGCGTCGTACACCGCTGACATCAGTCGCGCATAACTGCGCGGGTCCTGACCGGCGGCTACGGACGGCTCAGGGTGGGCGAGGCCTCTTTTCATGGATGAAAGTGCTTTCCGTCATAGCGAACCGTTGCTGATCAGACTATCCAAACGGCCGCCTGCGCAATCGCGGCGCGAGCCACGTAACGTCAAGTAACCGTTGCGGCCTAACTCCGCGTTCCTGTGTGCTGTGTCACATGACACAAACGATGGTAAGTGACGTCGAGTCGCGCGCAGTCAACAGTGCTTTGATGTTCGTCAACGGACAGTGGGTTCCCTCGCGAAGCGGTGCGACCTTTCCCACCACCGACCCCAGCACGGGTCGCGTCATCGCCGAGGTGCCCCGCGGCGACGGCGCGGATGTCGATGCCGCGGTCCGCGCTGCGGCTGATGTGGCCGTCGAGTGGCAATTCACCGACGCGATCGCGCGCGCCGCGCTGCTGCGTAACCTGGCGAAGCTGGTGGGAGACAACGTCGAGGAACTGGCACGAATCGAAGCCCTGGATTCCGGTCACTATCTGGCGAAAGCCCAAGAGCTGGTGAGCGCTATCCCGCTATGGCTCGAATACTGGGCGGGTGCCGCCGATAAGGTGGGCGGGCGGACCATTGCGGTCCCCGGCAACAAGCTGAGTTTCACCCTCCTGGAGCCGCTCGGGGTCACCGCCCACATCATCCCGTGGAACTATCCGCTGCTGATCCTGGCCCGCTCCATCGCGCCTGCGCTGGCGCTGGGCAACACCTGTGTGGTCAAGCCGGCCGAAGACACGTCATTATCGGCGCTCAAGTTCGCCGAACTGGTGTCTGCGGCCGGATTCCCGGACGGGGTGTTCAACGTCGTCACCGGTTACGGCAGCGAGGCGGGCGCGGCGCTGGCCGCGCATCCCGAGGTCCGCGGCATCACCTTCACCGGCTCCACCGAAACCGGTCGCGAGATCGCGCGCCTCGGCGGTCAGCACATCGCTCAGATCAACTTGGAGCTCGGTGGCAAGAGCCCACTGGTGGTCTTTCCCGACGCGTCGCTCGATGACGCCGTCGAGGTTGCGGTGCAGGGGTTCTGTTCTAGAGCCGGTCAAGTCTGCGTGGCGGGCAGCCGCCTGTTCCTGCACGACGATATTGCCGACGAGTTCCTCGAGAAGCTGGTCGCCCGACTGGCCTCTGCCACCGTCGGTGACCCGTTCGACGAGAACACCACGATGGGTCCGCTGGTGTCCGCCAAGCAGTTCGACCGGGTGCGGCAATACATTGAAATCGGCAAGCAGGAAGCAACACTGCTCTACGGAGGCGACGAGGTTGCTGGGGTCGACGACGGTGGCTACTTCGTCGGGCCGACAGTGTTTGTCGACGTCCCGAAGGACGCCAGGATCGCCCGGGAAGAGATCTTTGGTCCCGTCACCGCTGTCATGCGTTGGTCGAGCACCGACGAGCTGATCGAGACCATCAACGACTCCGAATTCGGCCTCTTTGCCGTGCTTTGGTGCCGGGACATCACCTCCGCACTTGACACGGCAAAGCGTCTGCAGGTGGGTTCGGTGCTGATCAACGACTGGTTCGGCGAGTTGCCGATGACGCCGCACGGAGGCCACAAGCAGAGTGGCGTGGGTCGCGAAGAAGGCCTCGAAGCCGTGCACGGCTATACCCAGACCAAGCACATCGGCATCAACCTCGACAGGTCGCCGTCGGCATCCACGGACTGGGCAGGCGCTCCGCTGTGAGCGTCGCCCGATCAGTCCCCACTCGAAAACCCAAGAAGGAGAAGCGATGAGCGAAGAAGACACGCTGGCCAGCGGCCCCTGGGGGGCGCCGGCGCTGGGTACGGACCGGCCCGACCAACCGCATTTCGAGCTGGGCCGGCCCCGACTCGGCGGGCTGGCGACTCCAGTGGCGTTCGGCGAGGATGAGGCGAAGGTCATTGACGCCGTGGCGGATACGCTGATCCCACCCGGCGGCGGCTTCCCTGCACCCAGCGACGTCGGGATCGTCGATTTCTTCGGTCGGTACACCACCCCCAAGGGCTATCGGGCCAAACACTACCCATATCTCGAAGAAGAGGACCTCAAGGAGTTCCTGGCCCGACTCGGGTCGGATTTCGTTACGGGTGACGCCGAGAATCGCGTGCAGGAGATCAAACGGTTGGAGAAGGAGCAGGAGGAACTCTTCGGCCAGCTTCGGAGCTTGGTCTACTACGGCTACTACTCCGCGAGCGAAGTCACTGCGGCGATCGCACGCGAGATTCCGGCGGGCCGTGACTATCACGGGCCGCCGTTGCCCTACGGCTATCTGCACTGCATCGAAGACTGGGACGACGAAGTGTTGGCGTCAGCCGGACAGGGATCCGGCTACATCGCCACTGATGACGTGGTGCGTGTGGACCTCAGCAAGCTGACTTGGACGAAAAAGGAGAGTTCATAGTGAACAAATCTGGAGCAGACGACACCGACGTCTTGGTGATCGGCGCAGGCCCCGGCGGCGCAGGGGTGACGCTGGAACTGGTGCAAGCCGGCTACAAGGTGATCTGCCTCGAGCAGGGGCCCTGGGTGTCTTCGACCGAACATCCGCACTATCACCGCGAGTGGGAGATCGAGAAGCAGCGCGGGTGGGCGTACGACCCCAACGTCCGTGGCCTGCCCGAGGATTACCCGGTCACCGGTTTCACCACTCCGTACCTCATGAACAACGTCGGCGGCAGCACCATGCACTATGCCGGCCACTGGCCCCGCTACAAGCCGGTGGACTTCCGCAAGGGCACTGAGCACGGACTCGAAGGCACCATCGACTGGCCGATCAGCTACGAGGAGCTGGCGCCGTACTACGACAAGAACGACGCCATCTACGGCATCTCGGGCACGGTAGGCGACCCGTCTTACCCCGACCGCTCCGGCGTCGACCGCGACCCGCCGGTGCTGCCGGGCAAACTCGGCCGCAACTTCGCCAATGCCTTGGGCGGCCTGGGCTGGCACTGGTGGCCGTCGGACAATGCGATCATTACTCGCCCACGGGAGAACCGTGACGCCGACGTTGCTGCAGGCAACGAGCTTTCGGGCAGCCCCACCGGATCGCTGAGCACCCCGGCGCACACCCACTGGCCGTTCGCCATCGCACTCGGCGCTGACCTGCGCACGTTCGCCAGAGTAGAGCAGATCCACGCCAAAAACGGAAAGGCCACGGGGGCAACGTATATCGACACCCGCACCGGCGACCGGCACGAAATCACCGCGAAGATCGTGGTGGTCGCTGCCAGCGGCATCGGAACGCCGCGCCTGCTGCTGATGAGTGCGCAGAAGGGACACCCGGACGGCCTGGCCAATAGCAACGGTCTGGTGGGCAAGTACCTGATGCACCACATCTTCGCGTTCTGCGACGCCTGGTTCGACAAACCCATGGAAGGCTACAAGGGTGCGTTCGGCGCGCCGCTGTACTCGCACGAGTTCTACCACACCGACACCGACCGAGGATTCGTGAACGGGTTCGGCATGCAGGTAGCCCGTAGCTTCGGCGCGGCGTTCTCCGCCATGGGCAGCCACACCGGGTACGTGGCTCCGTGGGGCGCCGATCACCGCAATTTCTTCAACGATCACTTCGGCAATCATCTGATGGTGTTCATGTTCGGGGAGGACCTTCCGGTGGAGACCAACTGCGTCACCCTCGATACCGACGCCAAAGATTCCAGCGGGCTGCCTGCCGCACATGTCAACTGGGAGCCGCACGCCAACGACATCGCGCTGGCGAACTTCGGTATCGACCGGATCTTCGACGCGGCGCGGGCGCTCGGCGCGGTTGAGACCAACGACACCGGTGTGCTCAACCCGCCTCCGGGGTGGCATCTTATGGGTACCTGCAGGATGGGGAACAACCCGCAGGATTCCGTGACGAACAAATGGAACCAGACCTGGGATATTCCCAATTTGTTCGTCGTCGACGGCAGTTCGCTCACCACCGGCGGCGCCGTGAACCCGACCTCCACCATAGGGGCGCTTGCGGTTCGCGCCGGCGAGTACATCTCACGGCGCTTCGCCGACATCGTGGACCAGAAGACCACACCGAGCAACGCAGATGCCCCTGCTATCTGAGTTCAGTTTGTACTCAGCGCATTTGCCGTAGAACCGGAGATCACCCTCTGCCCGACCCCCCGACCCCCCGACCAGACGTCGACGGGGGTCGGGCACGGGAAGCGCGCATGCGCCGGACTTCGGCCAGCACGACGCTCGACACCTACGGCCACCTATGGCCAGACGCAGACGAGTCCACCCGCTCGGCAATCGCTGCTGTGATCGCCGAGCGGATGGACTCGTTCAGAACCGTTGCGGACCAACTGCTGACCAGAGCGCCCGAATACCATCGTTCGTGCTGGTCAGCACGCTGATCGACTTACACGTCGTAGTACAGCGAGAACTCGTACGGGTGAGGACGGATCTGGATCGGCATGATCTCGTTCTCCCGCTTGTAGGAGATCCAGGTCTCGATCAGGTCGGTGGTGAACACCCCACCCTCGGTGAGGTACTCGTGATCCTGCTCGAGCTTGTCGATCACCGCCGCGAGCGACGTCGGCGCCTGCGGGATGTTGGCGGCCTCCTCGGGAGGCAGCTCGTACAGGTCCTTGTCGACCGGGGCCAGCGGCTCGATCTTCTTCTTGATGCCGTCGATGCCGGCCATCAGCATCGCCGCGAACGCCAGGTACGGGTTGCCCGAGCTGTCCGGGCAACGGAACTCGAGGCGCTTGGCCTTCGGGTTGTTGCCGGTGATCGGGATACGGACACAGGCGGACCGGTTGCGCTGGCTGTACACCAGGTTGATCGGCGCCTCGTAGCCCGGCACCAGACGCTTGTAGGAGTTCACCGTGGGGTTGGTGAACGCCAGCAGCGACGGCGCGTGGTGCAGGATGCCGCCGATGTAGTGGCGGGCCATGTCCGACAGGCCGGCGTAGCCCGACTCGTCGTGGAACAGCGGCTTGCCGTCCTTCCACAGCGACTGGTGGGCGTGCATGCCCGAACCGTTGTCGCCGAACAGCGGCTTCGGCATGAACGTGACCGTCTTGCCGTTCTTCCACGCGGTGTTCTTGATGATGTACTTGAACAGCAGCACATCGTCGGCCGCGTGCAGCAGCGTGTTGAACTTGTAGTTGATCTCGGCCTGGCCGGCGGTGCCCACCTCGTGGTGGCCGCGCTCCAGCACGAACCCGGCGTTCTGCAGGTTGGTGGCCATCTCGTCACGCAGGTCCACGTAGTGGTCGTACGGCGCGACGGGGAAGTAGCCGCCCTTCGGGCGGACCTTGTAGCCCAGGTTGGGGCTGCCGTCGGACTCGAACGGCTCACCGGTGTTCCACCAGCCCGACTCCGAGTCGACCTCGTAGAAGGTGCCGTTGATCTTCGAGTCGAAGGTCACCGAGTCGAAGATGTAGAACTCGGCCTCGGCGCCGAAGAAGCAGGTGTCGGCGATGCCGGTGCTTGCCAGGTAGTTCTCGGCCTTGCGGGCGACGTTGCGCGGGTCACGCGAGTACGCCTCACGGGTGAACGGGTCGTGCACGAAGAAGTTCATGTTGAGCGTCTTCGCGTGCCGGAACGGATCGATGCGCGCAGTCGCAGGGTCGGGCAGCAGCATCATGTCCGACTCGTGGATCGACTGGAAGCCGCGCACCGAGGAACCGTCGAACGCGAGGCCGTCCTCGAACACGCTCTCGTCGAACGCCGATGCCGGGATCGAGAAGTGCTGGACGACACCCGGCAGATCGCAGAATCGAATGTCGACGTACTCGACGTTCTCGTCTTTGATCAGCTTGATGATGTCGTCGGCGGTCTGTTCTGCCACTGATTGCTCTCCTTTGACTCGTAGCCCGCCGGTGACGGTATGGACACGATGTTGCACGGCAGTCAACCGCATGTTGCGTAGACGTTACGCATCGCGTCGCCGGTGGTTACAGAACCCTATCGGCCGCCACCTATCCTTGCTTCCATGGCCCGCAGCATTGGGTCCTGGCTGTCGGGACCGTCACAATCGGACGACCCCGGTCAGCGGGCCTCCACCTATCCCGGTCAACGTCTCGGTCTACCCGAGAGCGGCCCGGGGTCCATCGCCCGGTTCGGCCGCCGCATCGGTGCGCTCTGCGTCGACTGGTTGGTGTGTTACGGCCTGACCGCGCTCGCGGTGGCGTTCGGCCTGATCAGTCAGGCGACCCAGTCGACGGCGGTGCTGGTCGTCTGGCTGGTGCTGGGCGTGGTGTCGGTGCGGCTGTTCGGTTTCACCCCGGGACAGTTCGTGCTCGGTCTGAAGGTCGTGCCCGTCGACGGCCGCATGCACGTGGGTTCAGGGCGCGCGTTGGTGCGCGGCCTGCTCATCGCCCTGGTGATCCCGGCCCTGTTCACCGACTCCGACCTGCGCGGACTGCACGACCTGGCGTCCAAAACCGCCGTGGTGCGCCGGTAGCGCGCTACTCCTGGTGGCGGATGTCGCCGTTCATCATCGTCATCGTCACCGTCGCGCCGTGGATGTCGTGCGGATCGACCTCGAAGATGTTGCGGTCCAGCACGATCAGGTCTGCGAGTTTGCCGACCTCCACCGAGCCGACCCTGTCGTCGAGGCGCAGCTGGTAGGCCGCGCCGAGCGTGTTGGCGTGCACCGCCTCGGCGACGGACAGCTTCTGGTCGGCGGGGGACAACACCGGCGCGTCGGGCTCGCCGATCAGCTGGCGGGTCACCCCGATCTGGATGGAGTCCAGCGGCTTGTAGGTCGAGTAGTAGCCCGCGGCGGGCCAGTCGGTGCCCAGCGAGATGCGGCCGCCGGACTGCAGGACCTTCTGCGGACGGAAGAACAGGTCCTTGCGGGGTGAGCCGTAGCGGGCGGCCAGATTCTGCGTGGTGTCCGGGTCGGCGGACATCCAGTTCGCCGAGAACTGCGCGATGACGCCGAGTTCGCCGAAGCGGGCACTGTCGGGGTCCTCGACGTACACGAGGTGGGCCACGGTGTGCCGGCGCTCCCGCGGCGGGTTCGCGGCGATCGCGCGCTCGATGGAGTCCAGACCGGTGCGGGCGGTGCGCTCGCCGCAGGCGTGGATGTGCACGTCGAACCCGGCGGCGTCGACCGCGCCGATGAGCTCGTCCCACTGCTCGACAGTGAACGGTGACGCGCCGATCGAATCCGGTTTGTCCGCATAGGGTTCGAGCAACCAGCCGGTGTAACCCTCTTGGGTGCCGTCACCGATGACCTTCACCACGCCGACGTTCACCAGGTCGGTGGAGACCCGGTTGCGGACGTCGGTGAGCTTCGCCACGGCGTCGTCGACCGGCGGTGACTTCACGCTGTAGGAGGCCACCACACGGAAGGGCAGCTCACCGCGACTCTCGATATCGGTGTACAGCGCGATCAGCGAGCCCTGATCTCCGCCGATCGGCGGCACCCCGGCATCGAAGAGCGAGGTGATACCGGCCGCCGACGCCTTCGGCAGCCACGCCTGCAGCAGGGTGGCCATCGACTCCGGCGAGATCGGTTCGATGGCGTCGACCAGTCCGAGCACCGCGTCGACTTCGAGCACATAGCCGGTCGGCTCGCCGTTCTCGTCGCGGACGTAGTAACTGAAACCGGGGATCGGATCGGGGGTGTTCCGGTCCACCCCGGCGACCTTCAAGGCGGCGCTGTTGACCCACATGCTGTGGCCGTCGATCGCGAAGAAGAACCCCGGGCGGTCCGGGAGCACCTCGTCGAGCTCTGCGCGGGTGGGCCCCTGCGGGCCGAACATGTCGACACGCCAACCGAATCCGCGCACGGGTCCGTCCGGGTTCGCTTTCGCGTAGGCCGCGATCGCGTCCAGGGCATCCCGGCCGGTGGGCACCTGCAGGTCGACACCGGTGGACAGGAATGCGCCCAGGAACGGGTGGATGTGCCCCTCGACGAAACCGGGCAGCAGCAGCTTTCCGCCGAGGTCGACGACCTGGGTGTCCGGGCCGGCCAGCGCCAGTGCGCCGGTCGCGTCACCGACGTAGGTGATGGTGTCGCCGGTGACGGCGACGGCGTCGACCCAGGGTGTCGCATCGGTGACGGTGTAGACGCGGCCGTTGTGGAAGACGAAGTCCGGGGCGGCGTCGTCTCCGGGCGCGCTCGCGGACACCGGCGCCGGGTCGGTGGCACACGCTGCCGCCGTCGCGACGACCGCGGTCATGGCCGCCGCCCGGAACACATTCCGGCGGTTCAGCGTGGTCCGACGGCCGAAAGCCGCGAAATGCGGCGCCCATTCGCACGCAGTGCACATCGCCCGATTTCCCCCTGCCGCGCCGCTGCCCGGAGGTCTCCGGTCTCACATGAACTTACGTGTGCAAAGATCGTGATGGGGTGGCGGCGCGCCGGGGGGTCAGCGTCGGCGCACGGTGCGCTGAATGCCGCGCATCTTGGCCTGGGCCGGCAGCGGGCCCTTCGGCATCGCGGCCGGCCCCACCTTGGTGCCGAGCGCGGCCAGCCGGGACTCGAGGGAATCCATCTGCTTGACGGTGATGTTGGCCGGCAGCTTGTTCAGGTGGCGTTCCAGCTTGGCCAACGACACCTCGCCCTCACCGTTGCCGATCACGACGTCGTAGATCGGCACGTCGCCGACCAGGCGGGCGGTGCGCTTCTTCTCCTGGGCCAGCAGCGGCTTGACCCGGGTGGGGGAGCCCTCGGCGACGAAGATCACGCCGGGTCGTCCGATCACCCGGTGCACCGCGTCGAAATGTCCGGTCGCCGAGACACCCGGAGTGACGCGCCACTTGCCGCGCAGGTTGTCCAGCGCCCACGCCGCCGCACCGGTCTGGCCCTCGGCCTTGCGGTACACCGCCTTCTGCGCGCGGCGGCCGAAAATGATGAAGGCCACCAGCGCGCCGAGCACGATGCCGAGCGGGATCAGCATGAACATCGTGAACCCGCCGGCGTACACGCCCGCGGCCACGGACGCGCCCACGATCAGCACAAACGCGCCGATCATGTACGGCAGCAGCCGCTTGTCCTCTTTGCGCTGGATCTGGAACGCCTGCCACAGCTGACTGCGCCGCTGCTTGGACGCCGCCTTACGGGCCGCCTTCGCCTCGGCCTTCGCTGCCTTGGTCGCGGCGGGTTTACGCGATTTCGCCATCAGACCAGGATACTTATGCCGATGTCGCCGCCGGAGCGGCTCCGGTCGGTCGCGACGCGACCGTCTGCGCATACAGTTTTCCGGCCCGGTACGACGACCGCACCAGCGGTCCGGCCAGTACGCCGGCGAACCCGATCTCCTCGGCGTAGCGCTGATGCTCGACGAACTCGTCGGGATGGACCCACCGTTCCACGGGGTGGTGACGGGCCGACGGACGCAGGTACTGGGTGATCGTGACGATGTCGCAGCCGGCCTGATGCAGATCGACCAACGCCGCGCGCACCTCCTCGGGCGTCTCGCCCATCCCGAGGATCAGATTGCTCTTGGTCACCAGACCGAAGTCGCGCGCCATCGTCAACACCGACAGGCTGCGCTCGTAGCGGAACGCCGGCCGGATCCGCTTGAAGATGCGGGGGACCGTTTCGACGTTGTGCGCCAACACTTCCGGGCGGGCCTCGAACACCTGCTGCAGCTGGTCCGGGTCGGCGTTGAAGTCCGGGATCAGCAGCTCCACGCCGGTGTTCGGGTTCAACGCCTTGATCTGGCGGACCGTCTCGGCGTACAGCCACGCCCCGCCGTCGGGCAGGTCGTCGCGGGCCACTCCGGTCACAGTGGAGTAGCGCAGACCCATCGCCTGCACGCTCTCGGCCACCCGGCGGGGCTCGTCGCGGTCCAGTTCGGCGGGCTTGCCCGTGTCGATCTGGCAGAAGTCGCAGCGCCGCGTGCACTGCTCGCCGCCGATCAGGAACGTGGCCTCACGGTCCTCCCAACACTCGAAGATGTTGGGGCACCCGGCCTCCTCGCAGACCGTGTGCAGTCCCTCGCGGCGCACCAGGCCCTTGAGCTCTTTGTATTCCGGGCCCATCTTCGCCCTGGTCTTGATCCACGGCGGCTTGCGCTCGATCGGCGTCTCGGCATTGCGGACTTCCAGACGCAACAGTTTGCGTCCGTCAGGGGCGATCGTCACTGTGCCGATCCTACGCGTGCAGCGGCGACCGCGAGACGGCCGTCCAGCGCGTCGAGCACCGCGTCGGCAACCCGCTCGGAGACCTCCTCGACGGTCACGGTGCGGCCCAGTTCGGCCGTCAGCGAGGTGACCCCGGCGTCCCGGATTCCGCACGGCACGATGGACCCGAACGCGCCGAGGTCGCAGTCGCAGTTCAGCGAGAACCCGTGCAGTGTGGTGGCCCGCGCCACCCGGATGCCGATCGCGGCGATCTTGCGGGCGGGCCGCAAGCCGTCGGCTTCTACCCACACCCCGGACCGGCCGTCCACCCGGCCCGTCTGCAGACCCAGGCCGGCGCACACCGAGATCAGCGATTCCTCAAGGCGCCGAACGAAGTTCACCACGTCGAGCGGCTCGGCCAGGCCGATGATCGGGTAGCCGACCAGCTGGCCGGGGCCGTGCCAGGTGATCTTGCCGCCGCGGTCGGTGTCGATGACCGGGGTGCCGTCGACGGGCCGCTCCTCGGGAAGCGTCCGCCGACCCGCCGTGTACACCGGCGGATGCTCGAGCAGCAGCAGCGTGTCGGGCCCGCCGGCCACGCGCTCGTCGGCGGTCCGGCGTTGCAGGTCCCACGCCGCCTGGTAGTCGACGCTGCCCAGACGACGCACCTGGATCGGCGCGTCGGCCGACCGGATCGAAGCGGCCATGCCCTCGACGCTACCCACGCTCAGGCGAAGTGGCGAACGTCAGCGCCTCGCCGATCGTGTGGTGGCGGAACTGGAAGCCGGCCCGCTCGAGCGCCGCCGGGATGGCCCGCTGCCCGCCGAGCACACCTTCGTCGGCGAACTCGCCGAGCGCGACCCGCACCGCGAACTTGGGGACGACAAGCGGCGTCGGCCGGTTCAGGGAGCGGCCCAGCGCGGCGGTGAACTCCGCGTTGGTGACCGGCGCAGGCCCGGTCACGTTCACCGGTCCGGAGAGTTCGTCGTGGGTGAGGGTGAACATCAGTGCGCGCACCTGGTCTTCGAGGCTGACCCACGACAGGTACTGCCGCCCGTTGCCCAGCCGGGCTCCCAGGCCCAGCGAGAACAGCGGCTTGAGCCGGCTCAGCATGCCGCCCGAGGGCGCCATCACCAGACCGGTGCGCGCCAGCACCACCCGCACGCCGGCCCGCGCGGCGACCGTGGTGGCCGCCTCCCAGTCGACGGACAGCCGGGCCAGGAAGTTGTCGCCCGGCCCGGCGGTCTCGTCGACCGGCGTGCTGCCGGTGTCCCCGTAGTAGCCGACGGCGCTCGCGTTGACGAGCACCGGCACCCCCGCCTCGACCGCGGCGCCGGCGAGCACCTCGGTCGGGGCGATCCGGCTGTCGCGCAGACTCTGCTTGAACGCCCCAGACCAGCGCTTCTGCCCGACGTTGACGCCGCACAGGTTCACCACGGCGTCCACGCCGCGCAGCGTGTTCGGATCGAACTCCCCGGTGTCGGGGTTCCAGAACACCTCGTCGGCGTTCGTCGGTGCCCGCCGCACGATGCGGAGCACCCGCCGGTCGGTGGCGCGTAGCGCGTAGACCAGCGCCGTACCGATCAGACCGGATGACCCCGCGACAGCGACGACCGAACCTGATGGCATCGACACTGTCGTCTACAGACCGAGGTCCGCCTCGAACGCACCCTCTTCCAACCGGCGCTTGATCGTCGTGACGAAGCGGCCGGCGTCGGCGCCGTCGATGAGGCGGTGGTCATAGGTCAGCGGAAGGTAGCTCACCGACCGCACACCGATCGACTCGTTGCCGAACTCGTCGACGATGACCCGCGGCCGCTTCACGATGGCACCGGTGCCCAGCATCGCCGCCTGCGGCGGCACCAGGATCGGGGTGTCGAAGAGCGCGCCCTGGCTGCCGATGTTGGTGATCGTGAACGTGCCGCCGGAGAGCTCGTCGGGCTTGAGGTTGCCCGACCGAGCCCGCGCGGCGATGTCGGCGATCGCCCGGGCCAGCCCGCCCAGCGACAGGTCGCCGGCGTTGTGGATCACCGGGGACAGCAGGCCCTGCTCGGTGTCGACCGCGATGCCGAGGTGCTCGGCGTCGTAGTAGGTGATCTCCTTGGATTCCTCGTTGTAGCTGGCGTTGACGTTCGGGTGCAGCTTCAACGCGTCGATCACCGCCCGCGCGATGAACGGCAGGTAGGTGAGGTTCACCCCTTCGCGTTCAGCGAACTGTGCCTTGGCCTTGGCCCGCAGCGCCACGATCTTGGTCATGTCGACCTCGTGGACCTGCGTCAGCTGCGCCGTGGTCTGCAGCGACTCGCGTGTCTTCTTCGCGGTGATCTGGCGGATCCGGTTGACCTTCTGCGTGGTGCCGCGCAGATGAGCCAGTGCACCCTCGGGTGCCGGCGCGGGCGCCTTCTTGCCGGGCGCCTCGGCCGCGGGCTCGGCCTTGGGGGCCTCCTTGGGCGCCTTGCTCGCCTCGGCGGCGGCCAGCACATCCTGCTTGCGGATGCGTCCGCCGACGCCGGTGCCCTTCACAGTCGCGAGGTCAACGCCGTGCTCGCCGGCGAGCTTGCGCACCAGCGGGGTCACATAGGGGCCGGAGTCGCCGGAATCCTCGTCCGAGGCGGCCTTGGGCTTGGGCTGGGACTTGGGCTCGGGCTCGGACTTGGGCTCGGACTTGGGTTTGGGTTCGGGCTCGGCCTCCTCGGAGGGCCTGCTCGTCGGCTTGGTCTGCTTCGGCTCCGGTTCGGGCTCGGGCTCGGGTTCGGGCTCGGGTTCCGGTTCGGGCTCGGGTTCGGGCTCGGGCTCGGGTTCGGGTTCCGGCTCGGACGCAGCCTCTGCGCCCTCGTCACCGATCTTGGCCAGCTCGCCGCCGACCTCGACGGTGTCGTCCTCCTCGGCGGTGATCGACAGCAGTGTGCCGGCCACCGGGGACGGGATCTCGGTGTCGACCTTGTCGGTGGACACCTCGACGAGCGGCTCGTCGACCTCGACGCTGTCGCCGACCTTCTTCAGCCACCGGGTGACGGTGCCCTCGGTGACCGACTCGCCCAACTCGGGCATCAGGATCGGGGTGGCCGACCCGGACGATCCCGAGCCGCCCGAGGACTTCTTGGGTTCGGGCTCCGGCTCCGGCTCTGGTTCGGTCTCGGACTCGGCCTCATCCGACTCGTCGGCTTCGGGTTCCGGCTCCGGCTCGGGTTCCTCGCCGCTGTCTCCGCCGTCGCTGTCATCGGCGTCGCCGATCACCGCGAGTTCGCCACCGACCTCGACGGTGTCGTCCTCCTGGGCGACGATCTTCTTCAGCACACCCGAGGCGGGAGACGGGATCTCGGTGTCGACTTTGTCGGTCGACACCTCCAGCAATGGCTCGTCCTCTTCGACCGTGTCTCCCTCCTGCTTCAGCCAGCGGGTGACAGTCCCCTCGGTAACGCTCTCTCCGAGTGCGGGCATCTGGACGGAGATGGCCATAGTGTCGTGGCTCCCTTGTACGGTCGGCGCAGTCTCTGAAGTGTCGCGTCCTATCCTGTCACGTCCGTGTGACCTTTCGCCGCGGACGGCCATCATGAAACCTCTGGCACTATCGAAATGACGCTTTCACGTGTGCATTGCCGGAAGGAGCCAGTCCAGGTGGGACTGTTCGACAGACTCCGCGGTCGGCGTCGCGTGGCCACCGCGGCCGGCGACCCCGCAGCGGATCTGAGTTACCTGCAGCGCTGGGTCGCCGAGCATCACGGCGTGGAGGCCTACATCGAACCCAAGACCACGGTCACCGACGTCACCGTCGTGCTCGTGGCCGCCGACGGTGAATGGACCCGGCGCAAAGCCGGCGGGCACTCCGGGGCCCGGCGGCTCTCGGGCCGGTTGAAGATCCCTGTCTACGACGTGCAGAAGGTCGGCTACCCCCAGCGCATGCGCGACTACGACGCCCGCAGGCGGATCGAACGCAAGCGGGCCGCGCGCGAAGAACTCGAAAGCTGATCACCCGGTACTGTCCGCTCGTGAGCAGCCAGCGCTTCGTCCAGAGCAGTGACGGTGTCCGGATCGCGGTCTTCGAGCAGGGCGACCCCGGCGGCCCGACGCTCGTGCTCGTGCACGGGCTGGGCGACACCCACCGGGTGTGGGATCCGGTGGTGGAGCTGCTGGCCGACCGGTTCCGGATCGTGCGTTACGACCTGCGGGGGACCGGCGAATCCGGTGTCCCCGACCGGACCTCGGCGTACGTGCTGTCGCGTTACGCCGACGACTTCGCGGCCGTCGTCGACGGCGACACGGCGGTGCACGTGCTCGCCGACGGCTGGGGTGCCACCGGGGTGTGGGAGTACCTGCAGCGCCCCGACGCAGCCGTGGCGTCGTTCACGTCGGTGTCGGGACCCGCACACGCCGTCGAGCAGCTGCGCACCGCACTGAGCGGCCCGGGCCGGTTCCTGCGCGGCGCGGGCCGGCTCGCCCGGCTCGCGCCCGAACTGGTCACCGTCAAGCCCTACCGGGCCAACCTGGGGTCCGCCGCGCCGTCCCGTGCGCGTGTGGACGTCGCGGTGCAACTGATCGTCGACTCCGCCGACCCGCACGTCCACGACGAACTGGCGGCTCGGGTGCCGCGGCTGTGGCGGCGCGAGGTGAAGACGGGACCGGTCACCCCGGCGTCGCACCCGCGTCTGCTCGCTCGTGCGGTGGCCCAACTGGTCGACCACCTCGACGGCGCCGCCCCCGCGCGGGAGCTGCGCCGCGCCGAAACAGGCAGGCACCGCAAGGTATTCGGCGACACTTTGGTCGCGGTCACCGGCGCCGGGGGCGGTATCGGCCGCGAGACCGCGCTCGCGTTCGCCCGCGACGGCGCCGATGTGGTGCTCAGCGACATCGACGCCGCCGGCCTGGAGGAGACCGCGCGCCTGGTGGCCGCCACCGGCGCCGCCGCGCACAGCTACACCGTCGACGTCTCCGACGCCGCGGCGGTCGAGGAGATGGCCGAGCGCGTGTGCGCCGAGCACGGAGTGCCCGACATCGTGGTCAACAACGCCGGCGTCGGGCACGCGGGATTCTTCCTCGACACCCCGGCCGAGGAGTTCGACCGCGTGCTCGACATCAACTTCGGCGGCGTGGTCAACGGATGCCGGTCGTGGGGCAGGCGAATGGTCGAACGCGGCACCGGCGGGCACATCGTCAACGTCGCATCGATGGCGTCCTACACCCCGGTCAACGTGATGAACGCCTACTGCACCTCCAAGGCTGCCGTCTACATGTTCTCCGATTGCCTTCGCGCAGAACTCGATTCGGCCGGAATCGGCGTCACCACGATCTGCCCGGGGGTCATCGGCACCGGCATCGTCGACACCACCCGATTCTCGCTGCCGGACGGCCGCAGCGCCGAGATCGAGGCCATCCGCGGCCGGGTGCGCCGAGGGTTCGCGGTGCGCCGGGTCGGGCCGGACAAGGTCGCCAGGGCCATCGTCGCCGCGGTGCGCAAGAACAAGCCGGTGCGGCCCGTCACCGCCGAGGCATACCTCGTCTACGGCGTCTCCCATGCGCTGCCCCAGGTGATGCGAAGCACCGCCCGCGGCGGCAACATCTTGTAACGCAGGCGGTTTCGTCAGCCGTTGGTCGAGATGTCTTCGAGCACCGCGAACATCGTGCGTGTCGGCACGCCGGTGCCGCCCTTGGGGGTGTAGCCCCACGGCCCGCCGGAGTTGTAGGCGGGCGCGGCGATGTCGATGTGCGCCCACTGGACTCCGTCGGCGACGAACTCGCGCAGGTAGGTGCCGGCCACCAGCATCCCCGCGAACCGGGAGCCGCTGACGTTGGCCAGGTCGGCGACCGTGGACTTCAGGTCGTCCTTGAGCTCCTCGGGTAGCGGCATCGGCCACGCGTTCTCGCCGACCGCCTGGGAGATGCCGGCCACGCGGTCGCGGAACTCGTCACTGCCCATCACGCCGGGGGTGCGCGAGCCCAGCGCGACGGTCTGCGCGCCGGTCAGCGTCGAGGTCTCGATCAGGTAGTCGGGCTCGTCCTCGCAGGCCCGCGCGATCGCGTCGGCCAGGATCAGCCGGCCCTCGGCGTCGGTGTTGAGCACCTCCACGGTGGTTCCGCCGTACTGGGTCAGCACATCGCCGGGTCGCTGGGCGGTCGCCGACGGCATGTTCTCGGCCATCGGCACGTAGGCGACGACGTCGATCGGCAGTTGCCGGCGTGCCGCCAACACGACCGTCGCGATCACCGCCGCCGCGCCGCCCATGTCCGAGGTCATGTGGTGCATGTTGGCCGCCGGCTTGATCGAGATGCCGCCGGTGTCAAACGTGATGCCCTTGCCCACCAGCGCGACCTTCTTGCCCTTGCGTCCCCCGCCGCGGTGGGCCAGTCGCACCAGCCGCGGCGGACGTGACGAGCCCTTGCCCACGCCGACGATCCCGCCGTAGCCGTCGCGTTGCAGCGCCTCCTCGTCGAGCACCTCCACCTCGAGTCCGGCAGCCTCACCCAAAGCCTTTGCCCGCGAAGCGAACTCGTCGGGGTAAAGGTGGCTGGGCGGAGTGTTGACGAAGTCGCGGGCGGTGGCCACCGCGGTGGCGATCTCCTCCGCACGGGCGGCGGCATCCTTGGTCGCGGATTTCGTGTCGGCGGTCAGGACCGTGATCGAGCGCAGACCCGCGTCCTTGGGTGCGGTCTTCTCGCTGCGGAAATCCGAGAACCGGTAGGCGCCCAGGATCAGGCCCTCGACGGCGCCCTCCAGGTCCAGCTCGGAGAGCGTGGTGATCACCGACTGCACCCCCGACAGTGACCGCGCCGCCACACCGGCGGCCCGCCGGATGGTCTCGGCGGACCAGTCGTCGCGGCTCTTGCCGAGCCCCACGGTCAGCACGCTGTCCACCGGCAGCCCCGGCACGACGACGCGGGTCAGCTGCTCGCTGCCGCCCTTGGCACCGAGGGCGCGCAGCGCCGCCTCGATCTCGCCGACGGCTTCGGCGGGCAGGTGCGGACCGGGTACCACCGTGGCGCGGGCGTCGGCGCCCTCGCCGTCGCTGACCACAGGCACGATCAGGACCGACGAGTCGGCGGCGCTCTTCGGCAGCGCGGCGGCGACCGTGACGGCGGGGGACTGGTAACCGACTGAGGTGCTCACGGGGATTCACCCTAGCCACTGGGCTACTAGTGTGGTTCGCCGTGAGCGACAACTTGCTGGCCGGGCCCTTGGAGAACCGTCACCGCGAGCTCGGGGCGAGCTTCGCCGAATTCGGTGGCTGGTCGATGCCGGTGTCCTACGCCGGCACCGTCGCCGAGCACACCGCGACCCGCACCACCGTCGGGTTGTTCGACGTCAGCCACCTGGGCAAGGCCCTCGTGAAGGGGCCGGGCGCGGCGGAGTACGTCAACTCGGCGTTCACCAACGACCTGCGCCGGATCGGCCCCGGCAAGGCGCAGTACACGCTGTGCTGCACCGAGGACGGCGGGGTGATCGACGACCTGATCGCCTACTACGTCTCCGACGAGGAGGTCTTCCTGGTGCCCAACGCGGCCAACACCGCGGCCGTCGTCGCCGCGCTGCAGGACCGCGCCCCCGACGGGCTGACCATCACCGACGAGCACCGGTCCCGCGCGGTACTCGCCGTGCAGGGACCCCGGTCCGCCGAGGTGGTCGGGGGCCTCGGCCTGCCCACCGAGATGGACTACATGGGCTACTCCGACGCCGAGTTCAGCGGCGTCGAGGTGCGGGTCTGCCGGACCGGTTACACCGGCGAGCACGGCTACGAGCTGCTGCCGCCGTGGGACCGGGCCGAGGTCGTGTTCGACGCCCTGCTCGAAGGGGTGCGGGCGGCCGGGGGAGAACCCGCCGGGCTGGGCGCTCGCGACACGTTGCGCACCGAGATGGGCTATCCGCTGCACGGCCACGAGCTGTCGCTGGACATCTCGCCGCTGCAGGCGCGCTGCGGCTGGGCGATCGGCTGGAAGAAAGACGCGTTCTGGGGCCGCGACGCGCTGCTCGCGGAGAAGGAGTCCGGCCCCCGCCGCACCCTGCGCGGGCTGCGCGCGCTCGGGCGCGGCGTGCTGCGCCCGGACCTGACGGTGCTCGACGGGGACGCCGCAGTCGGGCACACCACATCCGGAACCTTCTCGCCCACTTTGAAAGTCGGGATCGCGCTGGCGCTGATCGACACCGCGGCCGGCATCGCCGACGGTGCGAAGGTGGACGTCGACGTCCGCGGCCGCCGCATCGAATGCGAAGTGGTCAAGCCGCCGTTCGTCGATACCCGCACCCGCTAGGGCCGGACCGAAAACCGTTGGCCGCCGGGTTATAGAATCGCCTTCATGACTGAAGGCCTCGAGTTCACCGTCGATCGCAATGCGAATCCGGCGAGCGACGAGGTACGCGCCGAGATCCTGGGCAACCCCGGCTTCGGCAAGTTCCACACCGATCACATGGTGTCGATCGACTACACCACCGACAAGGGCTGGCACGACGCGCGGGTGATCCCGTACGGCCCGATCGAGCTCGACCCGTCGGCGATCGTGCTGCACTACGCCCAGGAGGTCTTCGAAGGGCTGAAGGCCTACCGGTGGGCCGACGGTTCGATCGTGTCGTTCCGGCCCGAGGCCAACGCGGCGCGGCTGCGGTCCTCGGCACGCCGGCTGGCCATCCCCGAGCTTCCCGACGAGGTGTTCATCGAGTCGCTGCGCCGGCTGATCGCCGTCGACGAGCAGTGGGTGCCGCCCGCCGGCGGCGAAGAGTCGCTGTACCTGCGGCCGTTCATCATCGCCACCGAACCCGGCCTGGGTGTGCGTCCGGCCGAGGAATACCGCTACCTGGTCATCGGATCGCCGGCCGGGGCCTACTTCCCGCGTGGGATCAAGCCGGTCAGCGTGTGGCTCTCGCACGAGTACGTGCGGGCCTCACCGGGCGGCACCGGCGCCGCCAAGTTCGGCGGTAACTACGCGGCCTCGCTGCTCGCGCAGGCCGAGGCCGCCGCGCACGGGTGCGACCAGGTCGTCTGGCTGGACGCGATCGAACGCCGCTACGTCGAGGAGATGGGCGGCATGAACCTGTTCTTCGTGTTCGGCAGCGGCGGCAGCGCCCGGCTGGTCACGCCTGAGCTGTCCGGCTCGCTGCTGCCGGGTATCACGCGGAATTCGTTGCTGCAGTTGGCCGCCGACGCGGGCTTCGCGGTCGAAGAACGCAAGATCGACGTCGACGAATGGCAGAAGAAGGCGGCGGCCGGTGAGATCACCGAGGTCTTCGCCTGCGGCACCGCCGCGGTCATCACCCCGGTGTCCCACGTCAAGTACGGCGACGGCGAGTTCGCCATCGCCGACGGCGAACCGGGCGAGATCACCATGGCGCTGCGCGACACGCTGACCGGCATCCAGCGCGGCACCTTCGCCGACACGCACGGCTGGATGGCGCGGCTGTCCTAGCTGCCGACGGCCAACCCGACGGCGACGACCGTGGTGGTCACCTCCACCGCAGCGCCGAGCACGTCCCCGGTGATGCCGCTGAACCTGCGCACGCAGTGCGCGACCAGCGCCGCGCTGCACGCCAGCGCCAGGACCACCACCAGCGGGCCCTGCCACGGCTGCGAGCCGACCGGTACCGCGGCGGCGGCGACGGCGAGCGTCCAGACCGCGACCACCCAGCGCGGTTGGGTGCCTGCCACCAGCGCCCCGAGGGTGCTGCCCGCGGCCGCCGGGACC
>NZ_BCRS01000104.1 GCF_001552715.1 Mycolicibacterium vaccae NBRC 14118 = CIP 105934
CATCGGCTGGATCCCGTTCTATCTCGACCGTAGCGACCGGCACTACACGAACCAGAAGTGGCTGCGCCGGGACTTCGGCGACAAGCTGCCCAGTGACGTGTTCCGCGAGCACTCGCTGGCCTGCTATGTCACCGACAAGACCTCGCTGAAGCTGCGCCACGAGATCGGCATCGACATCATCGCGTGGGAATGCGACTACCCGCACTCGGACTGCTTCTGGCCCGACGCGCCCGAGAAGGTGCACGCCGAACTGCTCGGGGCCGGGGCTTCGGACTCCGACATCAACAAGATCACCTGGGAGAACTCCTGCCGGTTCTTCGGCTGGGACCCGTTCAAGCTGACTCCCAAGGACCAGGCCACCGTCGGGGCGTTGCGCGTCAAGGGCGCCGACGTGGACGTGTCGATCCGGCCCAGGGCCGAGTGGGCCCGGCTCTACGACGAGAAGCGGTTCGCCAACGCGTGATTCAGCCCAGCAGCCGCCGCAACGCGCGCACCGGCGACCGCCGTGCCGGTTGCGGCGGCTGACGGCGGGCGTACGGCCACGGTCTGTTCCGTTCCGGGACGGACTCGGCGCGCACGTGTTTCAGGCGGGTCCGTAGATGCGCCCGCAGTTCCCGTAGCTCCGGGTCGGTCCACCGGTTGTGCGCCTCGATCGGGTCGGCACTGAGATCGTAGAGCTCCCACTGGTCATCGAGCGGATCGGTCCGGTAGGTGGGCCCGCCGCGGCGGTCAGTGTCCAGGTTCCGCACGCCTGGTTCGGTCCAGGTGCCCGGGTCGTCGAACGAGCGCACCAGCTTCCACACGTGCCCGCCGCCTCCCGCCGTCGTATCGTCGCCGACCCGGGTCACCAGCCCCTCGAAGTTGGCGGCGGTGTGCGCCAGGATCCGGATGCGCAGCGGCGCCGGGACTTTCGAGGTCAGCTTCAGGGTGCGCGCCAGGCCTGAGGCGCCGGTGTCGCCCTCGAGCACGTTGTCGCGGGTCATCAGATACACGGGACGGTCGTCATCGGCGGGGCCGCCGTCGACGACCGGCATCAGATCCCGTCCGGGAAGTGGGTGCACCTCGGAGAAGGACCGCGCCAGCGCGGCGGCGGTCGCGTCGAGGTCGACACCCGCCGCGGCGAGGACGGTCGGGACGACGTCGACGTGTGACGTCGGCGCGGTGACGGTGCGCGGTGCAGTGGGCCGGCTTCCGACCCTGGCGATGACGAACGGTACCCTCGTGGCCTCGTCGTAGAGGTTGAACCACTTCTGGTGCAACCCGCCGTGGGCGCCCAGCAGGTCGCCGTGGTCGGCGGTGCGCACCAGCACGGTGTCGTCGGGTCCGGCGCCGGTACCGCCTTCGGTGACCGCTCGCCGCACCCGGTCGATCGGGGTGTCCACCTCGGCGTGAAGCCGGTGGTACAAGTCGCGGTAGCGCTGGGCGTTGCGCCGGTAGGTCCGTTCGACGAACCGCGCCGGGCCGTAGCCGGAGTAGTAGGCGTCGCGGAACGCGCTCTGCGCAGCGGGTTTGGTGGACAGATCCTCGTCTGCGGTCGGCGCGGCCGGGACCGGGGGAGGGTCCAGCGGGGACGCAGGCAGCGGGTTACGCCGGGCCCAGGCCGGGAACAGCACGATGTCGTGCGGATTGACGAAGCTCGCCACCAGCAGGAAGGGCCGCATCGCGGCGGGATCGCCGGCACGTCGGCGTGCGTAGCGGTCTTCGAGCCAGGCGACCACCCGGTCGGCGATCAGCGGGTCACGGCGGATCCCGGCGTCGGAGAGCTTGGCGCCGTGCGGTTCCGGCCCGACCCAGCCTGAGAAACCATACGGGGCAAGGGGATCGGCGTCGAGATACCGGCCCACGGCGGCATGGTCGACCGTGCCGCGGTCGTCGTTGGTGGCCAGTGCCTCCCCGGTGCGCGGGTCGGTCAGATCGGCGTGGGAGATGTGCCATTTGCCGTCGTAGTGGGTGTCATAGCCCGCGGCGCGCAACCAGTTGCCCAGTGTCGGCACCTCGCCCGCACGCAGCCACCGCAGGCGGGAATCGTTGTAGGCCTTGCCGAGCCCGTCGGTCTGCGTCACGCCGTGCAGGTCGGGGTAGTGGCCGGTGAACAGCGTGGGCCGGGACGGCACACAGGCGAGCGAGCCGGTGTAGTGGCGGGTGAAGCTGACCCCGTTGTCGTCGAACCAATTCCTGCCGACCAGCGTGCGGCGCCGCCAGGCACGCACCGCATCGGATTCATACGGCGGTGCCGCCCGCTCCTCGTCGGTCATGATGATGACGATGTCGGGCTGTTCGGCGCTCATGGCTTTCCTTTCACGCGGTCACCGTAGCCGGGCGGTCCCCGGCAGTCGCCCGGTTTCCCGCCGAAGTGCGGATTTCCCCGGTAGCGTTTTCTGCCGTGGGGGCGGTCCGCGACCTCGATATCGTGCTCTACGGGGCCACCGGTGCTGTGGGGTCGCTGACGGCGCGGTACCTCGCCGGCCGCGCGCCCGGAGTCCGCGTCGGCCTGGCCGGCCGGTCGCGAGAACGTCTGGAGGCGCTCAGGCGTTCGCTGGGCGAACCGGCCGGGCAATGGCCGCTGCTCGTCGCCGACGTCGGAGCCGGGTCGTTGCAGCCTGTCGCCGCACGGACCCGAGTGCTGCTCAGCGCGGTCGGACCTTACGGGCCACACGGAATGGGAGCGGTCGAGGCGTGCGCGGCGACGGGCACGGACTACCTCGACCTGGCCGCGGAGGTGCCGTTCGTCCGGCGCAGCATCGACACGTGCCACGAACAGGCGGCTGCCACCGGGGCCCGTATCGTCCACTCGTGCGGATTCGATTCCATCCCTTCGGATCTCACCGTGTATGCGCTGCACCGTCGGGTCGCCGCGGACGGCGCGGGAGAGTTGGCCGACACGACGTGCGTGCTGCGTAACGCCGTCTACGCCAGCGGGTTCTCACCCGGCACCGTCGACACGATGATCGAACTGATGCGCACCGGCTCCGGTGACGCGCACACCCGGAGGCTGCTCGACGATCCCTACAGCCTGAGCCCCGATCGTGCGGACGAGCCGGATCTGGGTCTGCAGCCCGACGTGTCGCTGCACCGCGGTGAGGAAGTGGCACCGGAACTGGAAGGGCTGTGGCTGAGCGGCTATCTGATGGCCCTGTACAACACGCGCTGTGTCCGCCGCAGCGCGGCGTTGATGGGTGGGGCCTACGGGCCACGCTTCCGGTATCGAGAGACCGCGAGCATGGGCTCCTCGCCGGTCGCGCCGGTGATGGCGCTGATGACCAACGCCACCATCAGCGGCGCGGCCAGGCTCGGCGGCCCGTACCTCCAGCTCTTTCCGCCGGGCACGCTGAGGGCGCTCACCGCGCGTCCCCGCACGGGACACGCGGACTCTTCGCGTGGCCACTACCGGGTCGAGACCTACACGACCACTTCCGGGGGTGCGCGATACCTGGCGCGCATGTCACAGGCGGGCGACCCCGGCTACGCGGCGACCGCAGTGCTGTTCGGTGAGAGCGCGCTCGCGCTGCTGCTCGACCGGGACCGGTTGCCGCCGCGCGCAGGAGTTCTCACCCCCGCGTCGGCGATGGGCGACGCGTTGCTCGCGCGGCTGTCCGCCGCCGGGGTGCCCGTCGAGGTCGTCCGCCTGCGGTGACCGTCACGGTAGGTAGAAGCCCCTGATCCGGAAGCGGTGTCCGCGGCCCAGCAGCGCGTTGGCCGCCTGCAGGCCGGAGATCACCGCGGCTTCGATGCATCCGGCGTTGACCCCCGAATCGGTCCAGTCGCCTGCGAGCACCACGTTGTCGTAACCGCTCTCGTCGGAGCGCAGCCGGAATCTGTCCGATCCGGGGACGGATTGGACGTAGCGGTCCGACGGGTCGATGTTCACGCTGACGTGCTGGGTCTGCAACGCCTCGACGCCGTGGCGGCCACCGGCGCCGCAGAGCAGGTGCCAGGCGAATCCGTCGTCGCCGACCGCGCCGGGCAGGTACAGGCCCACGTGTGCGTCGAGGTAGGCGGCGGCTTCTTTCAGCGTGGTCTCGTGACAGCGGGACACATACCCGTCGTGGTCGCCGAGACCGGGCTGTCCTGCCCGGAGGGCGCCGCAGAAATAGGCGACGGTGTGCGGTCGGTCGTCCTCGGGCCACTGCTCGGCCCACAGGGTCTGGGGCATCGACGCCCAGGTGTCGAACGGGGCGACATAGCCGCTCGTGGTGACCCCGGGCAGACGCCAGCCGAGCGCGTCCTCCTGCGGCCTCAGCCACAGCTGGAACGCCTGGGTGGCCACCGTGCGCACGTGGGTGGTCATGGCGCGCCAGTGCGGGTTGTCCTCGATCAGCTCGGCGGCGATGACTCCGAGCATCCCGACCGAGGTCGCAACGACGATGTCGTCGAAGTCGGATCCCCGACGCAGCACCCGGGTCTCCGCGTCCGGCGCGCTGTCGAAGTGCGATTCGGCGTCACCGATCACCGAGCCGCGGGCAAGCTGATCGGACAGGGGGCGGTCGGGGAAGACCGGCAGTTCGCCGATTCTGATGAGCGGTGCGTACTCGGTGACGCCGTCGGCCAGCCGCGCCTGCCGGCCCAGCGTCACCGAATCGACCACCCGGTGCGACCGGTCGAGGTGCAGCGCGTCGACGCGGTGGAAGAACTCGAACCGGACTCCGCGTCGGTGCAGCACCTGGTAGAGGGGGGCGATGACGATGTCGCCCATACCGGCGGTCATCTTCCAGAAGAACGCGCCCTTGTACTGGAACAGTGCGATGCCGGTCAGCAGGACGGCGACACCGGCCGCCAGTGCGGGACGTTCGGGATCTCC
This sequence comes from Mycolicibacterium vaccae NBRC 14118 = CIP 105934, assembly GCF_001552715.1. Classification (GTDB taxonomy): domain Bacteria; phylum Actinomycetota; class Actinomycetes; order Mycobacteriales; family Mycobacteriaceae; genus Mycobacterium; species Mycobacterium vaccae. The sequence continues at coordinate 4,799 of NZ_BCRS01000104.1, forward strand.
GTCGATGTAACCGAACACGATGTCGTACAGCCCGCGCACCAGCGGGAAGTCGGACACCGCGGGATGTGCGCCGTGCCGGCCGATCCACGCGCAGAAGTCCTCGTCGTTGATGGCGCGGAAACCCCGCGGGTCGGTCAGCAAGCCGTCGCAGACGATGCCGCGGACGGTGGCGGTCTCCAACGACAACAGCAACCAGAGGCGTCGGGAAGCGGGCCTCTGCTCGTGGTCGAGTGCCGCGCGGATCACCGTCTGCGCGCGCAGCAACATGTCGGCCGGCGCGCTCGACGGCGCCGGCGACGACGCGTCGACCAGACCCGTCAGTACCGCCGACACCACGCTGTGGATCACCTCCAGCTGCGCCGGTCCGCCCGGCAGCGGCGCGGCGTCGCCGTTCGGGGAGCGTAAGGACTCGGCGAACGCGAGAACCAGCCGCAGCGCGCGGATCGCGAACTCGACGGCGGTGAACTCCCGTCCTGTCGAGTCTGATTCGCCGGGCAGGTCGTCGCCGGCGGGCAGGCGCCCCGGCCACACCGACCAGTGGTCGTCCGCTTTCTCGGCGATCCCCAGGGAATGCGCGGGCACGAACGCCTGGTCCCACGCCTGGATCGGTGACTCCGGATCGGTTGTCGCGCGGTCGAGTTCGGTGTAGCACTCGCGAAGCAGATGAAACGCGTTGTCGTAGCATCCCAGCCACACGTGCAGGCCGTGTTCCTCGATGCGTCCGTGGACACCGCGGCTGGAGGCGGCCTTGCCGCCCAGCCGCCAGCCGCGCTGGTACACGGTGACCGACTCGAAGCGTTTCTGCCATCCCGGTTCGCTCAATCGCCACGCCGCGCTCAACCCGGCCATCCCGCCGCCCAGGATGGCGACGCGCCGTCGTTTCGCGGTCACCTCAGCAGTGTCCGCGCGCGCAGTGCCTCCGGAACTCTCGACCCGGCCGGAAGCCGCGCGATCGCGTCGACAAGCGTCTGTCGCGCGGTGTCACCGAGAAGAGCGAAATCGTCGATGGCCGCGCGGAGTTCGAGGAGGCCGGCGCCCTGACGCCGGGCCAGCTCGACCGATGCGCAGAGATGCTCGTGCCGGGTGTCGGCGTCCGCGAACGTCTGTGCGCGAAGTCGCAGCAGCTCGGCGTCATAGAACTGAATCCACGTGTCCTGTCCCATCTTCAGTGACACGTCCAGGCATTCCCGGGCGTCGTCCAGATCTCCCACGGCGATGAGCAACCGCGCCAGGACGGCGTCGTACATCGCCAGGAACGTCATCACCTCGAACGCCCGCCATGTCCGGACGACGGTCCGCATCGTCTCGATGTGGTGGGCCAGCACGGAGCGGTCGGTCTCACCGTCGGCCAGTGCGGCCATCGCCCGTCCGCCGCTCTGTTGGCTCCAACCGACCATCGCCCACTCGTCGAAGTCGTATTGCTTGGCCAGACAGATCAGTTCGGTACCCAGGTCCGCACACCGCGCCGGGCTCCCGGTCTCGGAGCGTACCAGCGCCTCGATCGAGCGTCCGTAGCACAGGCTGAAGGCGCCCCGGGGGAATCCGACTGCCAGGCTGCGTGATTCCATCGACCGCAATGCCGCTTCGGCGCCGTCCAGATCGCCCTGGACGAATCGCACGAAGGCGAGGAACGAGTACATCCCGCCGACGGGATCGTTGGGCCCGTAGTAGATCAACGACCTGGGCGCGTTCTCGGCGGATGCGGCGGCTTTCTCCAACATCTCGCGAGCGCCGTCGAAGTCCCCGCGGAACCCGGCGAGGATGCCCAGGGTCGCGGCCATCCCCGAGGCGCCTCTGGCCGACTTGGCGGCCTTGGCCTGCAGGGTCTCGGCCAGCTGGGTGCTCCGGCGAAGGTCGCCACGGGCGGTGTAATAGATCCACAGCGCGTTGAGGGTGGCGAAGAGCTCGGGCGTCGGATCGGGCCCGATCAGCTCAAGGCAGCGCTCGAACTCGGCGGCGGCGTCCTGGCTGGAATGCCCCTGGGCGGCGGACGCGAGGTGCCCGGACTCCAGCCGCAGCGCGATCTCCCGATGGTCGCGTTCGCGGCCGGGCTTCTCCATCGCGACGTTGCCCAGCGCCTTGGCCAGATGGCCGCGCGCCTCGGTCAGTGCCCCGCGCCGGCGTGCGTCGGTCGATGCGTGCTCGTAGGCGGTGGCCGCCTCGCGGTGCCGGCCGGCCGACTCGTAATGCTGTGCCACCAGGGACCATTCGGGAGTCGTGCGATCGGCGTCGGCGACCATTGCGTCCGCGATGCGGCTGTGCAGCCGGCTGCGCACGGTCGGCGGGGACACCTCCACCGCCACCTCGCGCAACAGTTCGTGGCGGAACCGCCAGCTCTGCTCGTCGATCGGCTCCACCACCCTGGTCTGGGCCAGACCGGTCAACGCCGCGTCGACGGCGTCGAGGTCGAGATCGAGCACCCGGGACAGCAGCCCCCGGTCGAACCTGCTGCCCATCAACGCCGCGGCGCCGACGAGGCGCAACGTGTGGGGCCGGGAGTGCAGGCGCGCGAACAGCGCCTCGTACAGCGTGTCGGGAACCTGCGACGAACCGGCTTCGGGGTGGTCCTTGAGCCGCGCCACGACCTCTTCGATGTAGAGCGGGATCCCGTCGCAGCGTGTCCGGACCGCCTGGCGCGCGTCGACGGCCAGGTCCGGGTGCAGCTTGCCGACCAGTTCGTCGGCCTCGTCGTCGTCGAGGGGCGGCACATCGCACACCGTGACCCGCTCACCCAGCGGCGGCAGGCTGCGGCCGGTGACGACCACCATCAGGGTGCCGGTGCCCGCCCCGAGCAGGGTCGTCAGCACCTCGACGGTGTCGGGGTCGAACCAGTGCACGTCGTCGGCGAGGACCAGCGCGGGCCCGGGCTGCAGGCAGGCCCGCAGATACTGCTGCACCGCCCCGAAGATCTGCCCGGACAGCTTCGCACCCTCGGATTCGACAGCCTCGTAGCCGCTTTCGGCGCCGATGCCCAACACCGGGGCCAGCAGCGGAACCACCGTCCGCACGGGCAGCGAACGCTGCTCCACTTCGGCTTCCAGCGCCCGCAAGCGCTCGGCGGGATCGCTTTCGCGCTGAATCCCGCAGCGCCGTTCCAGCAGCCGCCGAACCGGGCGCAGGCCGACGTCGGCGTGGAACGGGGAGCCGTACAGCCCGAGTACGACTGCGCCGTCCCGCTGGGCCATCTCCACTGCGGCCTGTGCCAGTCGCGTCTTGCCCACGCCGCCCTCGCCACGAAACGCGACGCACGGCGTGTCGAGCGCGTGGGCGCGGGCCTGCTCCCAGCACGCGCGCAGATGGGCGAGTTCGCGTTCGCGCCCGACGAGTGGCGCGCCGGCGCCGATCAGCGCGTCGCGCTCCCCGGTGACCCGAAAGGTCGTGATGGGGTCCGGCACTCCCTTGACCGTCTGCGGCGGGCGGATGTCGCTGTCGAAGGTGTCGCGGACGACCCGCTCGATGGCCTCGGAGATCGCCACAGATCCGGGATCGGCCACGCTGCACACCCGGGCCGCGAAGTTGGCGCCCAGCCCGTAGATGTCGGCCTGCACGGTGTCGAGGTAGACCAGCCCCCGGTGCACACCGACCCGGACGTCGATCCCGAAGCCGAACCGGCGCTGCACCAGCACGCTGAGTTCGGCGATCGCCGCCACGATGTCCAGACCGGAACTCACCGCACGGTGCGCGTCGTTCTCGTGGGCCTTCGGATGTCCGAACAGCGCGAGCAGACCGTCGCCCTTGGTGGAGGCGATGTGGCCCTCGTAGTGCTCGACGAGACGGACGACAGCCTCGCGGTAGCGGCCGATCACGGTGCGGTACACCTCGGGTTCGATGCGGGTGGACAGCGCGGTCGAGTCCACGAGATCGACGAACATGATCGTGAGCCGGCGGATCTCGTCGTGGTCACCGGGAGCCGCCAGCAGCAGTTCCTCGGCGTCGGCATTCCCGCCGTCCACGGCCAGCACCTGATCGGCCAGCACGCCCGCGGTTCGCCGGTCACCCAGGTTGATCGCCTCCACCGCCCGGTTCAACAGGTCGTCGATCAGCGGTGGGCCGCCGCGGGCGTTCACAGTCCGACGGTGACCGACACCTCGTCGGGCACCAGATCCTTGGGCGACGGGTTCGTCGCGGTCGCCGCGGTGGTCAGCCTCACCGTGCCGAAGTAGTTCGATCCGATGAACCGGTAGTCGCGGAGGACGATCCGGAACTTGTCCAGCCCCGCGGGCAGGAACGGCGGGTCGAACCCGACGGCGGGTGGCTGAATAGTGCTCTTGGGCAGGCCGACCCGAACGAGCGGGCCGACGAACTCCAGGTTACGTGCGTACGGACGCGGGGCGATCGTGATGTCCTCCGAGGGTAACGGTGGGCCGAGTTCTGCAGGCGCGCAGTGTCGCCCACCTTGGAGCAGAGCCTCCAGCCACGCCACGTAGGCCTTCGTGCTCGCATCGGTCAGGCTGTGGATGAGGCTGATCCGCCCGTCGATGCCGAGTCCGTCTGCCGAGTCGCTCTGTGCGGAAGCGGTGATCCACAGTTGCGTGGTGTCCTGGATGAACTTCTGGGCGGCGGCCCGCTGTGCGTCGATCGGATTGATCGGTGTGTTCACTTGGCCCCTCCCTTCGGCTTCGACAGTGCCAACAGAATCCGCCACGGCTCGCCGGCGAGGCGGGCGCCGACCTCGGCGCTGTACTGCGCGAGGTCGGCGAGCGTGAGTTGGCCGTTCATCCATTTGTCGGTGACGGCCAGCTGCGCGGTGCTCATCTCCTGGACACACTCGGCGGTCATCGTGATGACGGTGGATGCCGCGGAGTGCTCCGGGTGCGGCGCCGAGGCTGAGGGGCCGGCGGTGCCGGGGATCTCGGGTGTGTCGAGCCACGGGTAGCGGTACTCGCCTTGGGTTGTAGGACGTTTCGCCGCACCGAGGAGCATCTCCATTGCTGCGTGGGCGTATCCGAAGATGCAGACGAACCGCGCCTGCACGTAGGGGCGGATCCCCTCGATGCGCACCACCTTGCGGGTGCGCAGTTGCACCGGAGGCTGGTCGGGGTCACCCTCTGGTGCCCGCATGTTGATGTAACCCCGGTCGACGGTGATCTGCCCGTCGCCGAAGGGGTCCGGAACCGGGTCGTTGAGGTCGTAGTCCAGTCGGGCGCTGGGGTTGCCGGGAGGATCCACGGTGGTCTTGTACGACTTCAGCATGGTGCGCAGCCGAATGCCGACCGGCGGCGGGAAGGCGCAGATGCCGACCGTCTCCAGCACCCGTCGCCAGCCGTCGGTGCGCAGGTTGCGGTAATCCATGTGGCAGAAGAACGCCGGATAGTTGCCGCCCCAGTTTCGGGGGTCCGCAACGGCTTTGACCTGATTCAGCGAGACGTCGTGCGACGTGAACTCCGTGTCGACGACGATCGCCGCCCGGCCGTCGACGGTGACCACGGTGGGCAGGCACAGCGGCACCGCCGCCGCGTCGGCGCTCAGCACACCGAGTGCGACCAGTGCCTGCGCCACCTCGTACCAGTCCTGCCAGCGGGTGAATTGATTGGCGAACAGCGCGATGACGGCCTCGACCTCGATCTCGGCCTCGAACGTGGTGTCGGCCTCGAATGCGGCGTCGCCGCGGGCCGCGGGTGGGGCGGGGCGGTCGCTGGTGCCAGAGCTGGTGCCGGGGTCTGGGTCGCGGTTGTCGGGCGCGAGGAGAGGCAGCAGCTCGGCCAGTAGGTTCCGCCAACGGGGGATCGTCGGGTCCACGAACGGAAGGGTCACCCCGTCGGGCACATTGGCGATCAGGTGGGTCACCGCGCCGAGGGCGTACATGAGCCGCGACGCCTGGGGCGCGGTGGGCCGAGGTGTGCCGGGGGCGTCGATCAGCTCCCGGATCGCGCGGGCCGGATCGGCGTCGACCTGCGGCACGCCCGGCAGAACGAACGCGAGGAGTTCGCGGTACCACTCCGGGTTCGCAGAGCACCCGGGAAGGAAACGGTCCGCGATCTCCGCGACGCGTCGGTCACCGGTCCGGACGGTCGCGGTGTCCAGAGATCCCTGAAGTTCGAGTATCGCGCGCAGTACCGACATGCCCCCTCCAGCTGTCGTGTGCGCAGCTAGCATACCTTTTTAAAGGCGTTGGCGCGCGTGGAATTTCGAGGGGGGCGGAGCGCATGGACGCAGCGGGCGGGGGTGTCGGAAGTGGGTCCAGCAACGATCTGCCATGGGCGTCGGTGTTTGATTCGGCAGCAAATTTGCGGGCGCTCAGTGCGATTCAGGCGGAGGGTTTCCGTGCTGCGAGCGAACTCGTCGATCGGTTCGTGAGGATGGCCTCGACCGGTATCGGCGCGAACGGTCGACAGGCACAGGCGGTTACCGTGCCGGCGGCAGAAGATCGCGCGGACCTGTTCGGGGCCACCGGGTTGGAACCCTTCGTGGCGTCGTGGTGGCTGCTGGTCGACCAGTTCCTCAACCTCTCGTCGCCGCTCCGCGAGCAACGCCCCTCGGGAGAGGAAGCCACGATGGACCTTGCGGCCGCGACGGCATCCGGCGGGGTGCGCCTGGAGCTCGCCCCGCCGGGCGTAGCAACCGCCGAGATGTGCTTGCGCAACAGCCAATACGTTGATCTGGGAAATATCAGGTTGCGGTGTGGCGGCCTGCTGGCCCACGACGGTGCGCAGATCGGTGCAGACCGTGTGCGGTTCGAGCCCGAGATCGTGCCGATGCCGGGGCGCAGCAGTCGTGGCGTCATGGTGCAGATCGAGTTGGGATGCGGTGCGGTCCCGGGCACCTACCGCGGCATGGTCCTGGCCGACGGCCACCCCGATGTGTGGCTGCCAGTGGTCCTGGTGGTCCAAGTGGGCGTGCCGTGACGGGCACGGTCGGCTCGGCCGGACTGGTCGCCGACGTGGAGGACCATCTGCGCGCCGTGGCCAAAGCGGTGCGCCGCGGGATGCTCGACGCGATCCCCGACGGTGAACCCGTGGACTGGTTGTACGGGCCGATGCGCGAGTACCCGTCGCGTCCGGGCAAGGCGCTGCGGCCGGCGTTGTGCCTGTCGGCCAGTCGCGTGTTCGGCGCGCAGGCGGACGTCGTGATGGACGTCGCGCTCGCCATCGAACTGTTGCACAATGCCTTCCTCGTCCACGACGACATCGCCGACGGCAGCCAGATGCGCCGCGGCAGGCCGACGCTCGGCGCGACGCACGGCATTGCCGCGGCACTCAACGCCGGTGACGGTCTGGCCGTGGTGGCAGGTCAGGTACTTCGCAGGGCGACACGACAACTCGACGACGATCTGGCCGAGATGGTGTGGCGCGAGTTCGACACCATGGCTATGCGCACCCTGGAGGGTCAGGCCATCGAAGTCGGTTGGCAGCTGGACCATGTCGAGGGTCTGGGCCCCGCGGACTACCTCGAGTTGATCATGCGGAAGACGTGCTGGTACACCACGATCCACCCATTGCGGGTCGGCGCCCTGATCGGGTCGAACGGATCCGCGGACCTTGCGGCGCTGGTGGGCTTCGGATTCCACTTCGGCGCGGCGTTCCAGATCCGCGACGACCTGCTCAACCTCGTCGGTGACGAGCGCACCTACGGCAAGGAGATTCTGGGCGACCTGTACGAGGGCAAACGCACCCTTGCGCTGATGCATCTGATGTCGGCCGCCGTCGGGGCGGACAAGCGGATCGTCCTCGAGTACCTGCGGCAGAACCGGTCCGGGCGCACCGAAGTCATGGTCGCCAGGGTGCGCGCGTTGATGGACGACTACGGCAGCATCGACTACACCCGCGAGTACGCCGAGGGGATCCTGATGGTCGCCGAGGACTATTTCGATCACGCGTTCGCGGCCGCGCTGCCCGGGCCGGACCTGGATTTCCTTCGCTCCCTGGTGCCCTACGTGTGGGCCCGCTGGCGGTGACGCCTCATCCCGGGGTGCCCAGCACGGTGCGGGTGATCGACTCGGCGCGGTGGGGCGGGAACGACCGGCCCTCACCGAGTATCGCGTAGACGATGCCGCCGACGATCGCGTCGGCGGCATCCCGGGCCGCATCGGCGGCGAATCCGGCGTCTGCCAAGCGGTTCTGCACCGAATCATGCAGCGGACGGCTGAAGCCGGCCCGCAGGCGGGCCGCGGTGTCCGGATTCTCCATGCCCGCAGTGGTCAGGATGCGCAGCATCGCGTTGCCGCGCGCCGTGGTCAGTGCTGAGGCCAGGGTGACCGCCCATGTGCACACGTCGGCGACCACGTCGCCGCTGTGGTCGACGGGCGCCAGGATGCGGTCGGCGTCTTCGAGCAGGACGTCGGCGACCAGCGCGTGCCGGCTGGGCCACCAGCGGTAGATGGTCTGCTTGCCGACGCCTGCCCGGGCGGCGACCGCCTCGATGGTGAGTTTGTCGAATCCCCGCTCCATCAGCAGCCGGCGGGTGGCGTCGATGATCGCCACGCGGGACTTCTCGCTGCGCCTGCGTGGCGCCGCGGTCTCGGCGGCCATCACGAGCGTCCGGCCTGCTTTACACGGTGGGGCATCGCCCGTAGTGTGCCACAAGACGAGACGTTGCGTCTCGTTTGACCGCATGAAGGAGAGCCGGGTGGGGCGGTAATGGCGGGAACCAAGCTGGTGATAGGCGCCAGCGGCTTCCTCGGGTCGCATGTCACCAAGCAGCTGGTCGCCGACGGCGAGGACGTGCGGGTGATGATCCGCACCACCAGCTCCACCCGCGGGATCGACGGGCTGCCCGTCGAGATCCACTACGGCGACATCTTCGACACCGAGGCGTTGCGTGCCGCGATGGCCGGCTGCGATGTCGTCTACTACTGCGTCGTCGACGCCCGCCCCTGGCTGCGCGATCCACAACCGATGTGGCGGACCAACGTCGACGGACTGCGCACCGTCCTCGACGTCGCAGCGGAGGCCGATCTGCACCGATTCGTCTTCACCAGCTCAATAGCGACGATCGGTTTGGCCGACGGTGGTCTGGCCGACGAGGACACCGCCCACAACTGGATCGACAAGGGCGGCGCCTATGTCCGGTCCCGGGTGCAGGCCGAGGAGATGGTGCTGCGGTACTGCGCCGACAACGATCTGCCCGCGGTCGCGATGTGCGTGGCCAACACCTACGGTCCCGGTGACTTCCTGCCGACTCCGCACGGTGGGATGCTCGCCGCCGCGGTGCGCGGCAAGCTGCCGTTCTCCATCAGCGGGTACGCGGCCGAGGTGGTCGGCATCGAGGACGCGGCGCGGGCGCTGATCCTGGCCGGACAGCGCGGACGGGTGGGGCAGCGCTACATCGTCAGCGAGAGGTTCATGAGTACGCGCGAGCTTCACGAGATCGGTTGTGCTGCGGTGGGGGTTGCGCCACCGAAGTTCGGTGTGCCGATCCGTCTGATGTCCGCGGCCGGGTATGCGAGCGAGGCCGTGGCCCGACTGCGGGGCAGGGACACCATGCTGACCCCGCTGAACATCCGGCTCATGCACATCATGTCGCCGATGGATCATTCCAAGGCGGTCCGGGAACTGGGGTGGCGGCCGCGGCCAGTCGCAGAGGCGGTCGCGGCCGCAGCGCACTTCTTCCGCGACCGGCGACAGCGCGCGGCCGAGGGAGCCCGATGAGCATCGGCCTGACGCCCGAGCAGGAACAGTTGAGCAGCGCCGTCACACAGTTTGCGGCGCGGCACGCGCCGATCGACAAGACCCGAGGGTCGTTCGACGCGTTGGCCGCCGGAGAGCTTCCACCCTGGTGGGATCAGTTCGTCGCCAACGGCTTCCATGCCGTGCATCTGCCCGAGGAGATGGGCGGGCAGGGAGGCACGCTGACCGACACCGCATGCGTGGTCGAGGCCGCAGCACTCGCGCTGATCCCGGGTCCGGTGCTGCCGACGGTGACTGCGGGTGCGGTCGTGCTGCTGGCCGACGCGACACCGGCCCGGCAGTCTCTGCTCGGCGCGCTCGCCGAGGGCGCACCCGCAGCGGTGATCCTGCCGGGGGACAACGACTTCCAGGCCGTCCGGACGCCAGAAGGCTGGCAGGTCAGCGGTTCCTGCGCCCCAGCACTGGGCATCCGCTCGGCCCGGACGATCATTGCCGCCGCACCTGCCGGCGACGACGTGGTCTGGTTCGCGATCGATCCGTCGCGACCGGAGGTGGAGGTCGGGACCCGCCTGGGCACCGACCGGACCGTCGACGTCGCAGTGGTGCATCTCGACGGCTACCTGTGTGACGGCGACGCCGTGCTGACCGGCATCGACGGCGAGCGGGCCCGTTGTGTCGCGGTCGCGCTGGCGGCGAGTGCCTCCTCGGGTGTCGTGCGCTGGTGCGTGCGGGCGATCACCGACCACCTGCGCACACGTGAACAGTTCGGACGTCCGATCGGGACGTTCCAGGCTCTGCAGCATCAGGCGGCGATGCTGCTGGTCCACAGCGAGCTGGCCACCTCGGCGGCATGGGACGCGGTCCGGTCAGCCTCCGAGGACCTGGTGCAGAACCGCATCGCCACCTGGGGTTCGGCACTGATGGCGATCTCACCGGCCCCTGATCTGGTCCTCGACACCCTGACAATGTTCGGCGCCATCGGCTACACGTGGGAACACGACCTGCACCTGTACTGGCGCAAGGCCACCAGCCTGGCCGCGTCGATCGGGCCGGCCGGCCGCTACGCAGAGGCGCTCGGCGAGCTCACCCGCACGCAGAGCCGGGACGTCTCGGTCAAACTCGGTGACCTGGACTCCGAGTTCCGGCACCGCGTGGCGACGACGCTGGACGAAGCGAGCGCCCTGCACAACGACAAGCCGGGACGTCAGGGTGACTACGACAACCTCGCCACCGGCCCGCAGCGGACACTGCTGGCCGAGGCCGGACTGATCGCCCCGCACTGGCCGAGACCGTGGGGGGTGGAAGCCACCCAACGCCAGTTGCTGATCCTGGACGAGGAATTCGCCAAACGGCCCGGCCTGGTCCGGCCGTCGCTCGGCATCGCCGAGTGGATCCTGCCCGCACTGATCAGCTCGGCGCCCGACCACGTCCAGCAGCGGCTCATCCCGCCGACGCAACGCGGCGAACTCGGCTGGTGCCAACTGTTCAGCGAGCCCGGTGCGGGTTCGGACCTGGCATCGCTGACCACGCGGGCGACGAAGGTCGACGGCGGTTGGCGGATCAACGGACACAAGATCTGGACGTCGTCGGCGCACACCGCCGACTACGGGGCGCTGCTGGCGCGCACCGATCCCGATGCGGCCAAGCACCGCGGCCTCGGCTACTTCGTCATCGACATGAGCTCCGAAGGTATTGAGCTGCAACCGATCAGGCAGGCCACAGGAGAGGCGCACTTCAACGAGGTGTTCCTGACCGACGTGTTCGTGCCGGACGAACTGCTGCTCGGCGGGCCGACGGACGGGTGGAACCTCGCCATCGCGACGATGGCGCAGGAGCGGGTGGCCATCAGCGGCTACGTCAACTTCGACCGGGCCGGCATCCTGCGTGGCCTGGCCGCGCAGCGGCGTCCCGACCGGTCGCGGGTGCTGGCGGCGCTGGGCGAGGCCGACGCGTACGCCAACGCGATCAAGGTGCTGGCCCTGCGCGAGGTCATGCGACTGCTCGACGGGCAGGCCGCGGGGCCGGCATCGAGTATCGCCAAGGTGGCCATGAACGTGATGCTGCGCCGCATCTTCACCGCGACGCTGGAGCTCAGCGCGCCGGCGGCGCTGGTCGAGGACTCCGACCCGGCGGTCGTCGAACCGTACTTCCACCTGCCCGCCGAACTGATCGGCGGCGGTACCAAGGAGATCCAGCTCAACATCATCGCCCAGATGATTCTCGGACTGCCCCGCGCGTGAGCGGAGCGGGACAACGATGCGAAGGAGATGACCATGGGGCTGCGCGGTGACGCCGCGATCGTCGGATTCGTGGAACTGCCCCCCGAGCGGCTCAACCAGGCCACCCCGGCGCCGTTCATGTTGGAGCAGTGGGCCGAGCTCGCGGCCGCGGCACTCGACGACGCCGGGCTCCCCGGTGAGTCGGTTGACGGCCTGGTCACCACCCACCTGAGCGAGTCGGAGATCTTCGTCCCGTCCACGGTGGCCGAATACCTCGGTGTGCGTGCGAATTTCGCCGAGATGGTCGACCTGGGGGGTGCCAGTGCGGTGGGCATGGTGTGGCGGGCCGCCGCGGCGATCGAACTGGGCATCTGCGATGTGGTGCTGTGCGCAATCCCGGCGCGCTACCTGACCCCGACGTCGGAGAAGAAACCCAAGCCGCTCGTGGACGCGATGTTCTTCGGCGCGTCGAGCAACCAATTCGGCTCTCCGCAGGCCGAATTCGAGATCCCCTACGGAAACCTCGGCCAGAACGGGCCATACGGTCAGGTGGCGCAGAGGTATGCGTCGGTATACGGCTACGACGAGCGCGCGATGGCCAAGATCGTGGTGGATCAGCGGGTCAACGCCAACCACACCGACGGGGCGATCTGGAAGGACAAACCGCTCAGCATCGAAGACGTGCTGGCCAGCCCGGTGATTGCCGACCCACTGCACATGCTCGAGATCGTGATGCCGTGTCTCGGTGGCGCCGCGGTCGTGGTGGCCGGCGCGGAGGTGGCGGCCAGGGCCAGGAACCGCCCGGTGTGGATCAAGGGATTCGGCGAGCAGGTGCCCTACAAGACCCCCACCTACGCCGAGGATCTGCTGCAGACGCCGATCATCCGGGCGGCCGACACCGCGTTCGCGATGTCAGGTCTGAGCCGGCAGCAGATGGACATGGTGTCGATCTACGACTGCTACACAATCACCGTGCTGTTGAGCCTGGAGGACGCCGGCTTCTGCGAGAAGGGCAAGGGCATGGAGTTCGTCTCCGAGCGCGACCTGACCTTCCGCGGCGACTTCCCGCTGAACACCGCGGGCGGTCAACTCGGCTTCGGGCAGGCGGGCAATGCCGGGGGAATGCACCACGTGTGCGACGCGGCCCGCCAGATCATGGGCCGGGCCGGGAAGGCGCAGGTAGCTGACTGTCACCGCGCGTTCGTCTCCGGCAACGGCGGCATCCTGTCCGAACAGACCACGCTCGTGCTGGAAGGGGACTGACGATGAGCATGCCCACCTTCGAACGGCCGATGCCGGTGAAAACGCCGACGACGGCGCCGTTCTGGGATGCGCTCGCCGAGCACCGGGTGGTGATCCAGTACTCGCCCTCGTCGCAGTCCTATGTGTTCTATCCGCGCGTGCGGGCGCCGCGCACGCTGGCCGACGACCTGCAGTGGCGGGAGATCTCGGGCATGGGCACGCTGTATTCGTTCACCGTGGCGCGGCGCCCGGTCGGTCCGCATTTCGCCGACGCGGTGCCGCAGCTGCTGGCCATCGTCGAATGGGACGAGGGGCCGCGGTTCTCCACCGAGCTGGTCAACGTCGAGCCCGAGGACGTGACGATCGGCATGCGGGTCAGCCCGGTGTTCTGCGACTACCCGGAGCACGAGGTGACGATGCTGCGTTACGAGCCGGCCCGGCGCTCGGATGGAACCGCTGTATGACGACCCACGAGGACCGTCGGCAGATCAGCGACGTGCTGGTGCGGTATGCGACCGGCATCGACCGCCGTGACTGGCCGCTGCTGCGCACCGTGTTCACCGAGGACTGCGAGCTCGACTACGGGGAGATCGGCACGTTCGTGGGAGTGGACGCCGTCGTGCAGTTCATGACCGAGACCCACCGGATGGCCGGTCACACACTGCACCGGATCACCAACCAGGCTGTCGACGTCGACGGTGAGACCGCCACCGCGCGTGCCTATGTCGACGCGCTGATCATGGCACCGGACAACACGTCCGGGGTCAATGCCGTCGGCTTCTACGACGATGAACTGCTGCGCACCGACATGGGCTGGCAGATCAGGCGTCGCCGCTTCACCCTGGTGTTGATGCGGACGGTCAAGCCAGGATGAGGTCTACCGGCCGGGGCTGAACATTCAGTCCGACACCAGTTTTCGCAGCGGCTTACGCGCGGTCTCCCGCATGGTCAGCACGGTCAGGAACGTGATGACGGCCGCGGCGATGACGTAATAGGCCGGTGCGAGGTCGTTTCCGGTCCGCGACACCAACCACGTCGCGACGTACGGGGCGGTGCCGCCGAACACCGCCACCGACACGTTGTATCCGATCGAGTAGCCGCTGGAGCGCACCCGGGTCGCGAACAGTTCGGCGCCCGCGGCCAGAGAGGCGCACACGAACACCGATTCGATCGCGGCCAGCCCCGCGTGGGCGGCGATCGCTGCGGTCAGTGAGCCGGTGTTGAGCAGCAGGAACAACGGATAGGACAGCAGCGCGAAGGCGATCGACCCGGTCAGCAGCATCGGTTTGCGCCCGATCCGGTCCGACAACGCGCCCAGCGGCGGGATGAGCACGATGCCGACCAGGCTCGCGACGGTGATCGAGAAGAACGCGTCGGTCTTGGTGAAGCCCAGCGTCTCGGTGAAGTAACTCGGCAGGAACGTGTAGACGAGGTAGAAGCCGACGTTGTGGACGACCACGAGGCCGATGATCTGCAGGATCGGCCGCCAGGACGTGGTGACAGCCTCCTTCAGCGGCGAGGTCGACACCTCGCCGGCCTCGCGCAGCGCCTCGAACTCGGGGGTGTCATTCAGGCGCAGCCGAATGTAGAGGCCCACCACGCCCAGGAGGCCGGCGATCAGGAACGGGATCCGCCAGCCGTAGCTGTCCATCGCCGACTCCGACAGCAACGTCTCCAGGGCGGTGACCGTCAGCGACCCGAGCAGGAAGCCGACGACAACCGACCAGACCAGGAACGACACAACGAAGCCACGGTGCCTGTCGGAGGCGTACTCGGCCAGAAAGCAGGCGCCGCTGCCGTACTCGCCCCCTGCGGAGAAGCCCTGCAGGCAACGCATGAGTAGCAGCAGGATCGGGGCCAACACGCCGATCGAGTCGTAACTCGGGATCAGGCCGATCGCCAGCGTGGACGCCGACATCAGCAGGATCACCAACGCCAGCACCTTCTGGCGGCCGATGCGGTCGGCCAGCGGGCCGAAGAAGAAGCCGCCCAGTGGCCGCATGAAGAACGCAGCCGCGAAGATCGCGAAGGTGCTCAGCAGCGCCGCCGTTTCGTCACCGGGCGGGAAGAACTTCGCCGCGATGTAGGTGGCCAGAAACCCGTAGATCGCGAAGTCGAACCATTCGACGGCGTTGCCGATGGCCGCGGCGCGGACGGCCTGGGCGACGGACCCCTCACCCTTGGTGGTGGGTCGGATCTTCTGCTCGACGTTCACCGGTGTCCTCCTGGAGCTGCTCGATGTCTTCGCTCGCGGCACTGTCGTAGTGCGCGTGCATCCGGTCGGTGATGAACATGTGTCCCGGCGCGTGAAAGATGGCCAGCGGCAGCCTCGCCCGCTGCGCCACGACCTGTGGCGTGACGCCGCACGCCCAGAACACGGGCACGTCGCCTTCGTCCGGGGCCACCGGTCCGCCGAAATCCGGTACGTCGAGGTCGGCGATGCCGAGCGCTGCGGGGTCACCGACGTGGACGGGACGCCCGTGCATCGCGGGAAAGCGCGCGGTGACCTCGATCGCCCGCGCGACGTCGCAGCGGGGTAGCGGCCGCATCGAGACGACCATCGGCCCGTCGAACGGCCCGGCAGCCCGACACGGCCGGTCGGTGATGTACATCGGCACGTTGACCCCCTGCATCTGATGCCTCAGCGGCAGTCCCTCTGCCTCCAGAGCCCATTCGAAGGTGAACGAGCATCCGAGCAGGAACCCCACCAGGTCGGGTCGCCAGTACCTGCTGATGTCGGCGGGTTCGTCGGTGCATATGCCCCTGTGCAGCACCCGGTAGCGGGGGAGATCGGTGCGGATGTCGGCGTCCTCGGCGAGGCCGGCGGCCCGCGGTGAGCCGGTGTCGGTCACCTCCAGGAGGGGACACGCGATCGGATTGCGCACGCAGAAGCGCAGGAAATCGATCGCGAACGCCTCGGGCAGCACCACCAGGTTCGCCTGCGCATAGCCGGGGGCCAGGCCGCTGGTGGGAGCGGTGTGCGTGCCCGCCCGGATCGCGGCACGCGCGGCAGCAGCGGGCGTCGTGTGTACTGCCGCTGCAGAACGCATGCGTGTGCATTCCCGCTCCGGGCCGCGGCCTAACGTCGCAACGGCGAGTGGATCGCGGTGACGTCGGAGCGTCCGCGCAGCGTGACCTCGCCTTCGGGAGACCACTGTTGCTGCTCGTCGGGGGCGGCCCGGTTCAGCGCCGCACCCGACGACAGGGTTCGGCCGGCGAACTCCTTGGCGCAGTCGGCCAGCCGGGCGGCCTCGTTGACGGCGTCGCCGACCACCGTGTACTCGTAGCGGTTGTGGGCGCCGATGTTGCCGGCGAACACCGGCCCGGCCGACACCCCGATGCCGAAATCCACTGGCAGCCGGCGCAAGTGCGCGGCCAGTGCGCGGGCGGTGGCCAGTGCGGCCGAGGCGGGGTCGTCGATGCGCAGCGGCGCACCGAACACCGCCAGCGCGGCGTCGCCCTGGAACTTGTTGACCAGGCCGTGCCGTCGGTCGACCTCGGCCACGACGATCTGGAAGAACTCGTTGAGAATGCCGGCGACCTCGTGGGGCTCCCGCTCGGTGGCCAGCCGGGTCGAGCCCACCAGGTCGATGAACAGGATTGCGATGTCACGTTCGTCGCCGGCGGCCGCGTCGCTGTGCGAGGTGGACTGTTCGACCGCCCGCCGGGCAACCTCCTCTCCGACGTGGCGTCCGAACAGGTCGCGCAGCCTGTCGCGCTCCTGCAGGCCGGCGACCATCCGGTTGAAACCGCTTTGCAGCCGGCCGATCTCGGACCATTCGTAAACCTCGATGCTGCGGTCGATCTCGCCTTTCTCGACGTCGGCCATCGCGTCGACCACCTGGTCGACCGGATCGGAGATCGACATCGACACCAGCAGCATCGAGCGCAGCCCCAGCACCACGGCGACCAGCGCCAGCACCAGCAGGGCGAGTTCTATCGGCGACGACTCGTCGAGCAGCCAGTGCTGGGACCGCAGGATCAGCAGCACGGCGATCGCCGAGCCGGGCAGCGCGGTGCAGACCACCCACATGATCAGCAGCCGGGCCCGCACGCCGGGCGCAGCCGGGCGGTCGGCGTCGGCGGGCACCGCTGCGCGCAGCGGCCGCA
>NZ_BCRS01000105.1 GCF_001552715.1 Mycolicibacterium vaccae NBRC 14118 = CIP 105934
GTCGGCCTCGGCGCGGGCGGCGGCCATGTGGGCGCGCTCGGCCTCGGCGGCGGTCTGTTCGCGCTCGGCGAGCTCGTCGCGGGCGGCCTCCAGCCGGGCCTGGCATTCTGCGAGCTCCTCGAGCAGCTGCCGCTCCTGCTCGGCGACGGCGTCGGCGCGGGCTTCGAGCTCGTCGGGATCGGGACCGGCCGAGAAATCCGGCTCGGCGTCCAGGTGCTGGGCCCGCTCGGCGGCGATGCGCACGGTCGCGCCCACCCGCTCGGCCAGCGCGGACAGCCGGAACCAGCGCTGCTGGGCCGCGTCGGCGCGCTCGCTGAGGTCCTCGACGGCACTCTCGTGGGCGTCGAGCTCGAGGGCTCTGGCCTGCAGCCGCTCGCTGAGTTCCTCGTGTTCGCGGCGCAGCGCGGTCTCGGCCTGATTGGTGTCGTCGAACTCGGCCTTGCGGGTGACCAGATCGTCGGCGGCCAGCCGCAGCCGGGCGTCGCGCAGGTCGGCCTGGATGGTCTGGGCGCGTCGGGCCATCTCGGCTTGGCGGCCCAGCGGCTTGAGCTGGCGGCGCAGTTCGGTGGTCAGATCGGTCAGCCGCGCCAGGTTCGCCGACATCGAGTCCAGCTTGCGGACCGCCTTCTCCTTGCGCTTGCGGTGCTTGAGGACGCCCGCGGCCTCCTCGATGAACGCGCGGCGGTCCTCGGGGCGGGACTCCAGGATCTCCGAGAGCTTGCCCTGACCGACGATGACGTGCATCTCACGGCCGATGCCGGAGTCGCTGAGCAGTTCCTGGACATCCGCCAAACGGCAACGGCTGCCGTTGATCTCGTACTCGCCTGCACCGTCACGGAACATCCGCCGGGTGATCGACACCTCGGAGTACTCGATGGGCAATGCGTTGTCGGAGTTGTCGATGGTCAACGTCACCTCCGCGCGGCCCAGTGGCGCGCGCGACGAGGTGCCGGCGAAGATGACGTCCTCCATCTTGCCGCCGCGCAGCGTCTTGGCGCCCTGCTCCCCCATCACCCAGGTCAGCGCGTCGACGACGTTGGATTTGCCCGAGCCGTTGGGCCCCACCACGCAGGTGATGCCGGGTTCGAAGCGCAGAGTCGTCGGCGAGGCGAAGGACTTGAAGCCCTTCAGCGTCAGACTCTTCAGATGCATGACGCGTTACCCTACCGCCGGAGACCTCACCGCTCGGTGAAGCCCGCGATCGCGTCGGCGGGCACCCCCCAGTCGGCGATGACCTTGTCCACCTGACCAGGGGTCTTCGCCCCTTTGAGCAGGTCAAGCAGCTGTTCGCAGGCGTGCCGCGGGCCCTGGGCGACCACCTGCACCCGCCCGTCGGGTTTGTTGGCGGCGAACCCGGTGAGGCCCAGTTCGAGCGCGCGGGACCGCGTCCACCAGCGGAAACCGACTCCCTGGACCTGCCCGTGCACCCAGGCGGTCAGGCGGACGTCATTCTCGTCCAACATCTTTCACCTCAAAAGTCACTTCAGTACCACTCTTCAACGTCCGTCCCACCGTGCACACCTGGTCGATGGCGCGCTCGACCACGGTGCGCAGCCGGGTGAGCTCGTCGGCCGACAGTGCGGACAGGTCGACCTCCAGGGATTCCTGCAACAGCGGGTATCGCTCCTGGTCGCGGTCGGCGGGCCCCGACACCCTGATGGTGGCCGGGTAGTCGTCCCCGAGGCGGCGCCGCAGCGGCTGGTCGCTGGCCATGCCGCTGCAGGCGGCCAGCGCGATCTTCATCAGCTCACCCGGCGTGAAGACGCCCTCGACGTCCTCCGAGCCCACCAGCACCTCGGCGCCGCGCGTGCTTCGGCCCGTATAACGGCGCACACCGGTGCGCTCCACCCACAGTTCGGTCACGCACTATTTGTACAGCGTCCCGCGGAATAGCATTCCTGGTCGTGCTTCCGGCGCCAGGCACGACCAGGAACGCTATTCCGGGGAACTAGGTGCGGGGGCGCGGTTGGCAGCGCGGGCAGTAGTACGACGACCGGTTCATGAACTTCTCCCGCCGGATGATCGCGCCGCAGCGCCGGCACGGCTCACCCTCGCGCCCGTAGGCGTCCAGCGACCGGTCGAAGTAGCCGGACTCCCCGTTGACGTTGACATAGAGCGAGTCGAACGACGTGCCGCCCTGGGCCAGCGCATCGGTCATCACGGCCGAGGCCGCGTCCAGTAGTTCGGCGAGCTTGGCCCGCGACACCCCCGAAGCCGGCCGGGCGCCGTTGATCTTGGCCCGCCACAGCGACTCGTCGGCGTAGATGTTGCCGATCCCGGACACCACGGTCTGATCGAGCAGCAGACGCTTGATCTCGGAGTGCTTGCCCCGCAACACCTTCACCACCGCGTCCCGGTCGAAGCGCGGGTCCAACGGATCGCGCGCGATGTGCGCGACCGGGACCGGCACCGCGCTGCCGTCGACATCGACGAGGTCGGTGATCATCCAGCCACCGAACGTGCGCTGGTCGACGAAGCTCAGCGTGGTGCCGTCGTCGAGCAGCGCCGCGATCCGCAGGTGATTCTCGTTGGGCACCTGACCCAGCAGCATCTGACCGCTCATCCCCAGGTGCACGACCAGCGCCGAACCATCGTCCAGCGTCAGCCACAGGTACTTTCCCCGCCGGTCCGTGCCGGTGATCGTGGTGTCGAGGAGCCGGGCGGTCAGGTCGGCGGGCCCGGCCTCGTGCCTGCGCACGGCCCGCGGGTGGTGCACCCGCACCGCGGCGATCCTCCTGCCGGTGACGTGCTGGGCCAGCCCGCGCCGCACGACCTCCACCTCGGGAAGTTCAGGCATCGCGGTCAGTCACCGGTGAGGGCGTGCCAGGCCGCCGCGGCCGCCTTGAGCTCAGCTTCCTTCTTTGTCCGGCCCACGCCCCGGCCGTAGTCGCGCTCCCCGACCACGACGATCGCGGTGAACTCCTTGTCATGGTCGGGCCCGGTGGAGGTGACGACGTAGGCCGGCGCCCCCAGCCCCTGCGACGCGGTCAGCTCCTGCAGTGAACTCTTCCAGTCCAGCCCCGCGCCGAGGGTCGGTGCCGTGTCGAGCAATGTGGCGAACAACCGCAGAATCACCTCGCGGGCAACGGTCACACCGTGTTCGAGATAGATTGCGCCCAAAAGGGATTCGACTCCGTCGGCCAGGATGCTGGACTTGTCGGCGCCGCCGGAGGCCTCCTCACCCTTGCCGAGCAACAGATAAGCCCCCAGACCGTGTTCGGTCAGATTGCGCCCGACGTCGGCCAGCGCCTGGGTGTTGACGATGCTGGCCCGCAGCTTTGCCAGATCGCCTTCGGAGCGGTCCGGATGCCGGTGGTAGAGCTCTTCGGTGATCGTCAGCCCCAGCACCGAATCACCGAGAAACTCCAGGCGCTCGTTGGTGGGCACTCCGCCGTTCTCATAGGAGTAGCTGCGGTGGGTGAGCGCGATGGTCAGCAGCTCGGCGGGCAGCTCGATGCCGAGCGCCTCAAGCAGCAGCGCGCGGTCGGCCGTCACGAGTCGTCTCCAGCGCCTTGCTCACGAAGGTCGACGCTCTGCCCGCCCGGCTCGGCGTCCTGCTCACGGAGCTGCGCCAGCTTGGCCCACCGCGGGTCGATCTGCTCGTGGTGATGACCGGGTTCGGCGTCGGCCAACCGGACTCCGCACTCCAGGCACAATCCCTGGCAGTCCGGGGTGCAGACCGGCGAGAACGGCAGCGCCAGACCGACGGCGTCGGTGATCGGCTGCTCAAGATCGATGGTCTCGGTCCCCCGGTCGCGTCCGACCCGCGGGATCTCGTCGGCCTCGGTGGTCTCCTCGGTGGTGCTGTCGGGGTACGCGTACAGCTCCGTGAGCTCGATCTCGACCTCACCGGTGACCGGCGTCAGGCACCGCGCACACTCCCCGGAGGTCGGCGCCACCACCGTGCCGGTCACGAGCACGCCTTCCGACACCGATTGCAGCACCAGGTCCAGATGCAGCGGGGCCCCTTCGGGCACGGCGATGAGCTCCAGGCCCATCCGAGCCGGACTGGGCACCGTCTCCTGGACGGTGATCATCGAGCCCGGCCGCCGGCCGAGCCGAGAGATGTCGATTACCAGCGGCGACCGTGAACCTCGGTGCGCCACCGCCTTGACGTGCGTCGCCATGCACGTATCGTACGGTGGCCCGCCGCCGGCCTACCGGGCCGCGTAGTCGTGCGTGCCCGCCGCAGTGCGCAGCTGGTGACGTCCGCGGCCGACAGAGCGCAGCGTGCCGTTGAGGAAATCCTCGAATTCGGCGAGCTTGCTGTCGACGTAGATGTCGCACTCGCCGCGCAGCCGGTCGGCCTCCGCGTGCGCGGAGTCGATCATCCGGGTCGCCTCGGCGGTCGCGGTGGCGACCACCTCGGTCTGCGAGACAAGGCGCTGCTGCTCCTTGATGCCCTCCTGCACCGCCTTCTCGTACGCCAGGTTGCCGCTCTCGATCAACCGGTCGGCCTCGGACTTGGCGCGGCCGGTGCTGGCCTCGTACTCACGCTTGGCCGTCGCGGCCAGCCGGGCGGCTTCCTCCCGCGCCTCGCCGACCATGCGTTCGCTGTGCTGACGCGCCTCGGCGACCATGCGGTCGGCCTGCGCCTTCGCGTCGGCCAGCAGCCGGTCGGCCTCCGCCCGGGCATGGTTGACCATCGAGTCAGCTTCGGCGTTGGCGCTGGACACGGTGGACTCCGCGTGCTCCTTGGCCTCACGCAGCAGGGAGTCCCGGGCGTCCAGCACGTCCTGCGCGTCGTCGAGCTCGCCCGGGATCGCGTCCTTGATGTCGTCGATCAACTCCAGGACGTCCCCGCGCGGCACCACACAGCCTGCCGTCATCGGCACACCGCGGGCTTCTTCGACGATCGCACCCAATTCATCGAGAGCTTCGAACACTCGGTACACGGCGACACCCTCCAGGCGTAGTTGTTAGTTACCAGTGTGCCTGGTGTTACGCGTGTGACTGGGCTTCCGTCGCGGTGTGTCGCCCTACGAGTCGCGGCCAGGCTCGACCGGCATCCGTGCCCGAAATTATGTCAAGACGGCGGCGGGCCGCCCAGACCAGCACGGCGGCGGGCCGCCCAAACCAGCACGACGGCGGCCCGCCCAATCAACGCAGTGCCGCGCCGATCACGTCCCGGGCGCGGTCGAGCATCGACGCGAACGGGCCGACCGCGAAGTTGAGCTTGGCCGACTCCACCCCGGGGTGCGGGCGGGTGGGCGCGATCGCCTCGGCCGCGCGCACCGCGCCGGCCAGACTCTTGAGCTCGTCGGCGTCGAGTTCACGCTTGAGTTTCGGGAACTCCTCGGTCTCCTCGTGCTCGGCGTGTTCGAGCACGGCGTCGCGGAACTCGGTCAGCGCGGTGAGAAATTCCTCGGACCCGATGTCGAGCTTCTCCAGTGCGACCAGTTGCTCTTTGGCGGCGTGCTCCTCGCGCAGGCGGGCGTCGACGATCTCGTCGCCGGACTGGACCTCCCGCCGGACCCTCGGATGGACCACCATCTCCTCGGCGGTCTCGTGCACGGCGAGCAACTGGCGCAGATCGGTGAACGCCTTCTCGCGTGCCTTGTCCTCGGAGGCGAGCAGCACGTCGTCGAACATGTCTTTGATCAGGTTGTGCTGATCCCTGAGAAACGCGACGACGTCGTCGGTGGATTGAACGAATGTCTCGGGCACGGTAGGCACCTCCGGGGACGGGCTGCAGGAAGCCGGCGCGGGGCTGCGCGCCGGTGCCCTGTGCGTACCCGCGCCCGGGCGCCTCAACCGCGTTCGGCGAGCTTGGCCTTCAGCCGGGCGTTCACCGGGGCGGGCAACAGATCCGAGACGTCGCCGCCGAGCAGTGCGACTTCCTTGGCCAACGACGAGGACACGAACGAGTACTGCGGCGTGGTCGCGACGAAGAAGGTGTCCACGCCGGCGACGTGCCGGTTCATCTGCGCCATCTGCAGCTCGTACTCGAAGTCGGTGCCGGTGCGCAGTCCCTTGACGATCGCGGTCAGCCCGCGGTCCCTGACGAAGTCGACGATCAGGCCGCTGCCGGATTCCACGCGCAGGTTCGGCAGATGGGTGGTCGACTCCTCGATCAGCGCGATGCGCTCCTCGTGGGTGAACAGGCCGGTCTTGTTCGGGTTCACCATCACCGCGACGACGACCTCGTCGAACTGCGCCGCGGCGCGCTCGAAGACGTCGATGTGACCGAGGGTCACCGGATCGAAGGACCCCGGGCACACCGCTCCGCTCATGACGGACGACGCTAGCAGCGTTCGGCGAACTCGACGCGGGTGTCCCCGTAGCGGCGCGACCGCCACACCGACCACCCGTCGGGCCAGTCGGTCTCGGGCGCCGAAGCGGGCCGTTCCAGCACCGCCACCGTGCCCGGCGCGGTCCAGCCGCCTGCGACCAGCGCTGCGACGACCTCGTCGACCTGTGCCGCGTCCAGCTCGTAGGGCGGATCGGCCAGTACCAGGTCCACCGGTCGGGCCGCCCCGCCGGCGAGCACCGCCGTGACCGCGCCGCGACGCACGACGGCACCCTGCGCACCCAGTGCGGCGATGTTGCGTTCGATCACCGCCGCGGCCCGCGCGTCGGACTCGACGAAGATCGCCGACGCGGCGCCGCGCGACAACGCCTCCAGCCCCAGCGCGCCCGAACCCGCGTAGAGGTCGAGCACGCGCAGTCCCTGGAAGTCGACGCGCGCGCCGAGCACGTTGAACAGCGACTCGCGCACCCGATCCGTGGTGGGCCGCGTGCCGCGTCCGGAGCGCTGCTGCGGCACCGTGATCCGGCGTCCGCCGAAGGTCCCGGCGACGATCCGGGTCAGGAGGGCCCCCCGGCCGCCTCGCTCTTTCCCGCCGGGCCGATCACCGCCAGCAGATCTCCGCCCTCGACCTGCGCGGTGGTCGACACCGCGACGCGTGCCACCGTGCCCGCCTTCGGCGCCGTGATCGCGGCTTCCATCTTCATCGCCTCGATTGTCGCGATGGTCTCGCCCGCCTCGACCGTGTCGCCCTCGTCGACGCTCACGGTGACCACGCCGGCGAACGGTGCGGCCACGTGGTCCGGGTTGGTGCGGTCAGCCTTCTCGGCGACGGGCACGTCGCTGGCGATGCTGCGGTCGCGGACCACCACGGGACGCAGCTGCCCGTTGATGATGCACATGACGGTTCGCATCCCCCGCTCGTCGGCGTCGGACACCGCCTCAAGCCCGATCAGCAGTTGCACGCCGCGCTCCAGGGTGACGCGATGCTCGTCGCCGTGGCGCAGCCCGTAGAAGAACTGGTTGGCCGACAGGCTGGATGTGTCGCCGTAGAGTTCCCGGTGCGCCTCGAATTCCTTTGTCGGACCGGGGAACAGCAGCCGGTTCAACGTCGCCTGACGCTCGGGTCCCGCCTCGGCCAGCGCGCGGGTGTCTTCGGGGCTGAGTTCGGCAGGCGGCTTGGCCGGCGCGCGGCCGGCCAGCGCCTTGGACCTGAGCGGCTCGGGCCAGCCGCCGGGCGGATCGCCCAATTCGCCGCGCAGGAACCCGATCACGGAGTCCGGGATGTCGAAACGTGCAGGGTCCTCGGCGAACTCGTCGGCCGACACCCCTGCACCGACCAGCGCCAGGGCCAGGTCGCCGACGACCTTCGACGACGGCGTGACCTTGACCAGCCGGCCCAGGATCCGGTCTGCGGCCGCGTAACTGGCCTCGATCTCCTCGAACCGGTCGCCCAGGCCCAGCGCGATTGCCTGCTGGCGCAGGTTGGACAACTGCCCGCCCGGGATCTCGTGTTTGTACACCCGGCCGGTCGGGGCCGGCAGTCCGGACTCGAACGGCGCGTACACCTTTCGCAGCGCCTCCCAGTACGGCTCAAGGTCGCACACCGCCGACAACGACAGGCCGGTGTCGTACTCGGTGTGCGCGGTGGCCGCCACGATCGAACTGAGCGCGGGCTGGCTCGTCGTCCCGGCCAGCGGCGCCGACGCGCCGTCGACCGCACTGGCTCCGGCCTGCCAGGCCGCGAGGTAGGTGGCGAGCTGGCCGCCCGGGGTGTCGTGGGTGTGGACGTGCACGGGCAGGTCGAAACGGCTGCGCAGCGCGCCGACGAGCGTCGCCGCCGCCTGTGGGCGCAGCAGGCCGGCCATGTCCTTGATGGCGAGCACGTGCGCCCCCGCTTCGACGATCTGCTCGGCGAGCTTGAGGTAGTAGTCCAGGGTGTAGAGGTTCTCCGCCGGATCGGACAGATCGCCGGTGTAGGACATCGCGACCTCGGCCACCGAGGCGCCGGTCTCGCGGACGGCGTCGATCGCCGGACGCATCGAGTCGACGTTGTTGAGCGCGTCGAAGATCCGGAAGATGTCGATGCCAGTGGCGGTCGCCTCCTGGACGAACGCGTGGGTGACCGACTCCGGGTACGGCGTGTAGCCCACCGTGTTCCGCCCGCGCAGCAGCATTTGCAGGCAGATGTTGGGCACCGCCTCACGCAAGGCGGCCAGCCGCTCCCACGGATCCTCTTTGAGGAACCGCAGCGCGACGTCGTAGGTCGCGCCACCCCAGCACTCGATCGAGAGCAGCTGCGGGGTCATCCGGGCGATATAGGGCGCGACCATCAGCAGGCCGGAGGTGCGGATTCTGGTGGCCAGCAACGATTGATGGGCGTCGCGGAACGTGGTGTCGGTGACGCCGACCGCCTTGGACTCGCGCATCCAACGCGCGAACGCCTCGGGCCCGACCTCGGTGAGAAGGTGCTTGCTGCCGCGCGGCGGCATCGAGTCGAGGTCGATCTGGGGCAGCTTGTCGTGCGGGTACACCGTCGACGGGCGCGGCCCGTGCGGCTGGTTGACCGTGACCTCGGCCAGGTAGTTCAGGATCTTGGTGCCGCGGTCGGCCGGTGAGCGCGCGGTCAACAGATAGGGCCGCTCGTCGATGAACGACGTGGTGATCTTGCCGCTGCGGAAGTCCGGATCGTCGATGACCGCCTGCAGGAACGGGATGTTCGTCGAGACCCCGCGCACCCGGAACTCGGCGAGCGCCCGGTGGGCGCGCGCCACCGCGGTGTCGAAATCCCTGCCCCGGCAGGTGAGTTTGACCAGCATCGAATCGAAGTGGGCGCCGATCTCGCCGCCCAGCACCGCGCCGCCGTCCAACCGGATCCCTGCGCCGCCGGGCGAGCGGTAGGCGGTGATGCGCCCGGTGTCGGGCCGGAAGCCGTTGGCGGGATCCTCGGTGGTGATCCGGCATTGCAGCGCGAATCCCCTTGGCGCGGTGAGTGTTTCCTGGCTGAGCCCGAGATCGTCGAGCGTCTCCCCCGCCGCGATCCGCAGCTGACTGGAGACCAAGTCGACGTCGGTGATCTCCTCGGTGACCGTGTGCTCGACCTGGATGCGCGGGTTGCACTCGATGAACACGTGGTGGCCGCGCTCGTCGAGCAGGAACTCGACGGTGCCGGCGCAGGTGTAGTCGATCTCGCGGGCGAACGCCACCGCGTCGGCACAGATCTTCTGCCGCAACTCCTCCGGCAGGTTCGGGGCAGGCGCGAGCTCGATGACCTTCTGGTGGCGTCGCTGCACACTGCAGTCCCGCTCGAACAGGTGCATCACCTGGCCGCTGTGGTCGGCGAGGATCTGCACCTCGATGTGGCGGGGGTTGATCACCGCCTGCTCCAGGTAGACCTCGGGGTCCCCGAACGCCGACTCCGCCTCGCGGCTGGCCGCTTCCACCGCTTCGGCCAGCGCGGCGCGGTCGGCGACGCGGCGCATGCCGCGGCCTCCGCCCCCGGACACGGCCTTGACGAACAACGGGAACTCCATGCCGTCGGCGGCCTCGACGAGTTCCTCGACCGAGGCCGACGGCGCCGACGACGCCAGGACCGGTAGGCCCGCTTCCCGGGCTGCCTGGATGGCGCGCGCCTTGTTGCCGGTGAGCTCCAGCACCGCGGCGCTGGGACCGACGAACGTGATGCCGGCCGCGGCGCACGCGGCGGCGAGTTCCGGGTTCTCCGACAGGAAGCCGTAACCCGGGTACACCGCGTCGCATCCGGCCGCGACGGCCACCCGCATGATCTCGTCGACGGACAGGTAGGCCCGGACGGGGTGTCCGACCTCACCGATCTGGTAGGACTCGTCGGCCTTCAGCCGGTGCAGGGAGTTTCGATCCTCGTACGGATAGACCGCGACGGTCGCGATGCCCATCTCGTAGGCCGCGCGGAATGCGCGGATCGCGATCTCACCGCGGTTGGCGACAAGGACTTTGGTGATCTGACCGGCCACGGTTCACCTTAACCTCACGGCGAGGTCTCACAGCAGTCGGTTACGCACTGTGATCAGAACAGCGTGGACCAGTAGTTCCAGAACCGCTCGAGGATCAGCAGCAGCACGGCGGTGAACCACAACGTCACCAGCGACCAGCGCCAGGTGTGCAGGGTCCGGATCACGGCGTTGCCGCTGTGCTGGGGCTGGACCGCGATGGACGTCACGACCACCAGCAGCGGGATCGTCACCGCCCAGACCACCATGCAGTAGGGGCACAGCGCGCCGATGCGGTACAGACTCTGGAAGATCAGCCAGTGCACCAGCACGGTGCCCGCCAGCGTACCGATGGCCAGTCCGGCCCAGTACCAGCGCGGCAGGTTCACCTTGGCCAGCGCCAGCACGCCGGTGACGACCACGACGGTGAACCCGACGATGCCGAGCAGCGGGTTCGGGAAGCCGAAGAGCGAGGCCTGCGGGGTGATCATCACCGACCCGCATGACAGCACGGGGTTGATGCTGCAGGACGGGATGTAGTTCGGGTCGATGAGAAGCGCGATCTTCTCGATGGTGAGCGCCAGCGCCGACGCGAGCCCGGCGATACCGGCGATGAGCACCCACAGCGCGCTGCTCCGCCGAACCTCGACCGGCGCCGGCTGGTCCGGCGACGGATCGAGGTGTTCGACGGGGCCGGCCGTGGTCACGGTCATGACGCCGGGGCAGGTTGGGGTGCGGGCGGTGCCGGCTCCAGCCCGGGCACGTCGCCGACGATGTCCCTGATCTTGGCGACCAGCGCGTCGGGGGTGGTGTATTGGTAGTCCTCGCCGTTGATCCGGACCGACGGGGTGGACTTGATGCCCGTCGCCGCGGCCATGCCCGACACCATGTCGACGTAGGTGCCCTTGTCGATGCAGTCGGCCACCGCGCCTGCGGCACCCGACTGGCGGGCGGTCTCCACGAGCTGCGCGTTGTCCGGGTACACCGAGCCCATCTCACCCGGCTGCTGGGCGTACAGCGCCGCGTGGAACCGGCGGAACGCGTCGACGGATTCGTCGGCGACGCAGTAGGCCGCGCCGCCCGCGCGGGACGGGTAGTTCTTGTTCTGGGGCCGGTCCAGGATGCCGACCATGTAGTAGTCGGCCGCGATGGCGCCGGAGTCGACGAGCTTGCTGATCGTCGGGCCGAACTGCTGCTCGAACGCGCCGCAGTGCGGGCAGAGGAAGTCCTCGTAGACGCTGAGCACCGCTTTGGGCTCGTCGGTGCCGTCCTTCTTGATCACGCTGGTCGACTCGACCCGGATGGCGCGCGACTCGCCTGCGGTGGGCTTGTCGTCGGCCGAGAGCACGATGTAGAGCACCAAGGTGACCGCGAAGATGACGACGACCGCGGTCAGACCGATCTGGATGAACAGGTTGCGCTTACGGTCTGCTGCCTTCAGGTCGTAGCGCGCGTTCTTCTTGGGTTTGGTGGCCACGGGTGACAGCGTACCGGCGCGGCTCAGCGGGCCTGACCGGCGCGGGTCAGATGCGCGCGCATCGCCGAGATGACGTCGGCGGTGGCCGTGGCGGCGGCACCCCCGAGCGGGAAGAAGTTCGCGAAGCCGTGGATCAGCGAGCCGTACTCGCGGTAGTCGACCGCGGTGCCGGCGGTGCGCAGCGCCTCGGCGTACTGCCTGCCCTCGTCGCGCAGCGGGTCAAATCCGGCGGTCACCAGCAGCGCCGGCGGCAGCCCGGACAGGTCCCCGGCGCGCAGCGGCGACACCCGCGGGTCGGTGCCGTCGAGCTCGGAGGGCCCGACGAACCGCTCACTGAACCAGTCCATGTCGTGCCTGGTGAGGAAGAAGCCGCGGCTGAACAGGGTCTTGGACCGGGTCTCCCCCTGGTAGTCGGTGACCGGGTAGAGCAGCAGTTGCAGTGCAGGCGGCGGGGATTTCTCGTCGCGCGCCCGGATCGCGACCAGCGCGGCAAGGTTGCCTCCCGCGCTGTCGCCGCCGACGGCCACGCGGTGCGGGTCGGCGCCCAGTTCGGCGGCGTGCTCGCGCGCCCACAGGTATGCCGCGTAGGCGTCCACGGCGCCGGCCGGCGCCGGGTGTTCGGGCGCCAGGCGGTAGTCCACGGACAGCACGTGGACCTCGCCGCGGCGGCAGATCTCCCGGCACAGGTCGTCGTGGCTCTCGATACTGCCGATCACGTGTCCGCCGCCGTGGAAGAACACCAGCAGCGGCGCCGCGGGCGCATCGGTGCGGTAGTGCCGGGCCCGGCGCGGACCGGCGCCGCCGGGGACGGTGAGGTCGGTCACCCCGGACACCGTGATGCCCACCTTGAAGCTGCCTGACAGAAGGTCCAGCTGGGCGCGCGCCGTGACGTAGTCGTCGTCGGCGACCAGACCGTCCAGGCCGAGCACCCGCTGACCGGCGAGCATCAACTGCATGGTGGTGTCCAGCGTGTTGCCGTCGATCGTCGTGGCCCGTCCACCCAGCAGAAGCCGTTTCACCGGGTCAGGGATGTGACGCATGCCGCGCAGCGTGAGACCCGCCGTCTTGTTCGCCAGCACGTCGGCCAGGCCGACGTCGCGACGTACCGGCTGCTGCGCGGATCGTTCGGGCGTGCGGTCCGCCACGGTTTCGGTCACGGTTGCTCCTCGGGGTGGCGCTGATTAGGCCGGTGTAGTTGGCGGCAATATAGTCGTCGCCAGCATTCCACTTCAGAAAAGAAGGTGACATGACGTCGGCGGCAGCTATACCCACCGTCACACTCAACGACGACAACACCATGCCGGTCATCGGTTTCGGTGTGGGTGAGTTGTCTGAGGCCGAGGCCGAGCAGTCCGCGCTCGCGGCGTTGGAGGCCGGTTACCGGCTGATCGACACCGCGGCCGCGTACGGCAACGAGGCGGCCGTCGGGCGCGCCATCGTCCGGTCCGGTGTGGCGCGCGAGGACCTGTTCATCACCACCAAGCTCGCGGCCGAGGATCTGGGTTTCCAGTCCTCGCAGGACAACCTGCGCGCGAGCCTGGAGCGGCTGGGCTTGGAGTACGTGGACCTGTACCTGATCCACTGGCCCGCCGGCCAGGAGGGCAAGTACGTGGACAGCTGGGGCGGGATGATGAGGTCCAAGGAGGTCGGACTCACCCGCTCGATCGGGGTGAGCAACTTCGCCCCCCACCATCTCGACGACGTGATCAGCCTGTCGTTCTTCACCCCCGCGATCAATCAGATCGAGTTGCATCCGCTGCTCAACCAGGCCGAACTGCGGGCCTTCGACGCCGAGCACGGCGTCGTCACCGCGGCGTACGGACCGTTCGGAGCAGGCCACCTGCTGACCAATGCCGCGGTCACCGAGATCGCCGCCGCGCAGGGCAGGACGCCGGCTCAGGTGCTGCTGCGCTGGAGCCTGCAGCTGGGCAACGTGGTGCTCGCGCATGCGACGGACCCGGAGCAGATCGCCGAGAACCTCGACGTGTTCGGCTTCGAACTCACCGACGAGCAGATGGCGACGCTGAACGGACTCGACGAGGGCACCCGGTTCGGTCCGGACCCCGAGACCTACGCGGCCTCCTGAAGTAATGCCGGCGAAGCCTTCGCCGAGGCTCTACTAGGTGTTGTAGTAGAGCAGCGGTAGGGTCCCCGTATGCCGACGCCGAAGACGCGTGCCCGATGGGTGCGTGGCGTCCTCGTCGGAGCGTCCTCGGCGGTGGTGACCGTCGGGGCCCACCTCGCTGCCGGCGGCGGCCTGCCTCACGGCGCTGCGCTGGTGCTGGCCCTGACGCTGTGCGCGACGGTGGCATCTCTGCTCGCCCGGGTGCGCCTCGAGAGCCGCGGGGCACGGTGGATCGCCACCACCGCGGCGCTGGGCGCCGCCCAGGGGCTGGGTCACCTCGCGCTGACGGTGACCGGCCACCACCACGGCGACGGACTCGTGCCGGGCCCGTCGATGACCGCGATGCATCTCGGCGCCGCCGTGGTGCTCGGTGGGGCCATCGCCGCGGCTGAATACCTTTACGTCGTCTGTTCTTCGGTGCTGTGCTGGCTGCGACTCTTCGCCCGGCGCGCACCTCGCCCCACCGCCAGGATTCGCCGCCGGATCACCAAAGTGGTTGTGGCCCGGCCTGTTCTGGCTACCGGGTTGGGGATGCGGGCTCCCCCGCGCACCGCTGTGACCGCCTGACGGTCCCCTCTTCTCACCCAATCTCCTGTTGCCGCGGCACCGTGCTGCGGTCTTTCGCGCGCCGGGCCGCGCGCTGCCGCGCGCCGCCGTTGCGCCCCGTACTGCGACGACCTGCAAAGGCCTCATCCATGACCCATCCCGAGAAGACCCATCCCGAGAACACCCTCGACCCACCCGCTGATCTCGCCGTGCCACAGTCGGTTCCGAGACACCGGTGGCGCCCGTTCGCCGTCCGACTGCACTTCTACGCCGGTGTCCTGGTGGCGCCGCTGCTCGTCGTGGCCGCGGTCACCGGCGGCCTGTACGCGCTGGCCCCGACCGTGGAGCGGTTCGTCTACCGCGACCTGCTGTTCGTCGACGGCCGGGGGCCGATGCTGCCGCTCGGCGATCAATCGGCCGCGGCGCGGGCTGCGTTCCCCGGCCTGGCGTTGGCCGGGATGCGGCCGGCACCGTCGCCGGGCGAGTCCACCCGGGTCTATCTCACCGATCCCGCGCTGGGCGAGGAGTTGCGGCGCGCGGTGTTCGTCGACCCGCACACCGGCATCGTGCTGGGCGACGAGCCCACGTGGCTGGGCTATCTACCGTTCAGCACCTGGCTGGACGGACTGCACCGCCATCTCAACCTCGGTGAGCCGGGCCGGATCTACAGTGAGCTCGCCGCGTCCTGGCTGTGGGTGGTGGCGCTGGGCGGCCTGTGCCTGTGGGTGGCCAAGGCTGCCGGGGACCGCAGGCGTGGTCGCGCCGGCCGGATCCTGACGGTGGACCGCGGCGCCGGCGGCAGGGCTCGCACCCTGAACCGGCACGGCGCCATCGGGGTGTGGCTGCTGGCCGGCCTGCTGTTCCTGTCCGCGACCGGCATCACGTGGTCCACCTACGCCGGGGCACACGTCAGCGACCTCCGGTCGGCGATGAACTGGCAACGCCCACAACTGGACAGCGCACTCGCCGGCACCGATGCACACTCAGGGCACGACGCAGCCGGCGGTGGGGACGCGGCACCGGGCTCGGTGGACTACGACGCGGTGCTCGACGCCGCGGAGGGCGCGGGAGTTCAGCTGCCGGTGGAGATCAGCGTTCCGGGCGAACCGGGCCAGGCGGTCACGGTGACCGAGCTCGACCATCCGTACCGGTGGACCACCGACGCCGCCGCGGTCGACCCCGCCGACGGCACGGTCGTCGCAACGCTCGACTACTGGCGCGACTACTCGCCGATGGCCAAGTTGGCCGACTGGGGCATCCGGGCACACATGGGTTTCCTGTTCGGGATGCTCAACCAGCTGCTGCTGCTCGGTATCGCGGTGGGGCTGCTCACCCTGATCGCCCACGGCTACCGAATGTGGTGGCAGCGCAGGCCGCTCCGCGGCTCACGCCGGGCGGTCGGCCGGGCGCCGGCCCGTGGCGCGCTGAAGTCACTGCCACGGCTCGCAGTCGCCGGTATCGCCGCGGCCGCGGTCGCGGTCGGCTGGTTCCTCCCGCTGCTCGGCGTGACGCTGGCGGCGTTCCTGATCATCGATGTCATCGTGGGTTCGATCAACCACCGGAAGGCGGAATCTCGTGTCTAGCAAGAAGTTCTACGCTCTCATCCTGCTGCTTGCCGCAGCGCTGTCGGCGTGCGGGACCCCGGCACAGGAGGACGGCACGTCGATGGCGTCGTCCGTGACGTTCGAAAGTCCTTGGGCCCGCGCGACGGACTCGGCGATGACGGCGGTGTTCGGCACGCTCGCCGCCACCGGCGACCGCGACGTTCACCTCGTCGGCGCGACCTCGCCCGCGGCCGGGCGGGTGGAGATCCACGAGATCGCCCGGGGCGCAGGCGGGGTGAACACCATGCAGGCGAAGGCCGGGGGCATCACGGTCCCACCGGGCGGCAGTCACGAACTGGCTCCCGGCGGTGATCACCTGATGTTGATGGAGCTCACGGCGCCGTTGCGGCCCGGCGGCGACGTCGAGGTGACCCTGGCGTTCGAGGACGGATCGACGTTGCCGGTCACCGCGCAGGTCCGCGACTTCGCCGGTGGCGACGAAGAGTATTCCGGCGACCGCCACGGTCATGGCTGACGGGCCGCGCCGACTGCAGGTCACCAGGCGGCGCCTCCTGACCGGGGGCGCCGCGCTGGCGGCCGGCGCATCGCTGACCCAGTGCGCGCGCAGCGATTCTGCCGACACTGCCGGCGGTTTCGGGGCCGACACCGAGCCGTTCCACGGGGCGCACCAGGCAGGTGTGCGCACCGCACCGCAGGCGCACGCGTTGTTCGTCGCACTGGATCTGACGCCGAGCGCAGGGCGTGGTCCCCGGGAGACCCTGTCGGCGATCCTGAAGCTCTGGAGCGCGGACGCGCAGCGGCTGACCCAGGGCCGTCCGGCGGTGGCCGACACCGAACCCGAGCTGGCCCACCGGCCCGCCCGACTCACCGTGACCGTCGGCATCGGTCCCGGCGCCTTCGGGAAAACCGGACTGGCCGAACGTCTCCCGCATTCGGTGGCCGAGTTGCCGGCATTCGCCAACGATCACCTCGAACCGCGATGGTGCGGCGGTGACCTTCTGCTGCAGATCTGCGCCGACGATCCGATCGTCGTCTCGCACACGGCACGGGTCCTGCTCAAGAACGTCCGCACCCTGGCGGTGCAGCGCTGGCGTCAGGCGGGATTCCGCCCGGCGCGCGACGCCGACACCTCCGGCGCCACGATGCGCAATCTGATGGGGCAGATCGACGGGACGGTCAATCTGCGCGACGACGGCGAATTCGATCGGCACGTGTGGGACGACGGTTCGGACCAGCCGTGGTTCTCCGGTGGGACGGTGCTGGTGCTGCGCCGGATCCGCACCGAACTGGACACCTGGGACGAACTCGACCGCACCAGCAAGGAACTGACCGTCGGGCGACGGCTGGACACCGGCGCGCCGCTGACCGGAGAGCACGAGTTCGACGAACCCGATCTGGCGGCGACCGAGAACGGCATCCCGGTGATTCCGCCCAATTCGCATGTCGCACTGGCCCGGCACCGCTCCGACGACGAACAGTTCCTGCGGCGGGCCTACAACTACGACGAACCACCGGAGACGGGCACCACCGATGCCGGGCTGATCTTCGCGACCTACCAACGCGATCCGGGCCGCCAGTTCGTGCCGGTGCAACGCCGGCTCGCCGACGCCGACGCGCTCAACCCGTGGATCACGACCATCGGCTCGGCGGTGTTCGCGGTGCTGCCGGGGACCGAGCAGGGCGGCTACCTCGGGCAGGGGCTGCTGGAGTGAGCGTGCGCCTCAGCCGCGCGGGCAGGTGTCGGCGGCCTCGCGCAGCACTGGCACCGATGGCGCGTCCACGGGCAGGCCGTACCCGCGCAGCACCGCGATGAACTGGATCGCGTACTGGCAGTGGAACGCGTCGTTCGGCGGCATCCAGGCCGCCGGCGGCTTGTCCCCCTTGTCCTGGTTGGCGCCGCCGGACACGGCGATCAGGTTGGCCGGGTCGTTGGCGAAGCGCTCCCGTATGTCCTCGGGCCAGTGCCGGGCGCCGAGGTCCCACGCCAGCGCCAGCGGCACGATGTGATCGATCTGCACCGCGGCGCCGGTCTGGTTGCCGCGCACGAACGGCACGGTGGCGTTGGTGTACGGATCGCGCAACGTGCCGGTGGCCACGGCCCGCGGGCACCGCGAGATCGCCACGTAGGTCTTGTCGATCAGGTCACGGTCGAGGATGTCGTTGCGGGTGTCGCAGCCGTTGCGCCCGCCCGGCGCGCTGGTGTCATCGGTCCACGACTCCCCGAAAGCCGCTCGACGGTAGTCGTTTCCGCGGACCCGGGCCGGGATCTCGATGACCCCGGCGAGCACGTCGGCGGCCGGCGCCACGGTCGGGATGTCGGCGTCGGCGATGTACTCCGACGGGGCCGGGGAGGTCGCACTAACCTGGTAGGCGACGATGACCGCCAGCAGCACCGACAGGGCGAGCCACAGCGTCTGTCGCCGGTTCACGACATGTCCAGGAACTGCACCCGGTCGGTGTCGGTGAACGGCGCCGACAGCGTCGCCATGCCGCGGTCGACGGGGTCGGACGCGTACACGGTCTCGCACAGTTCCCTGGCCGCCAGGATGATCTCGAGGTGCTCGGCCAGCGACAGGAACTTCAACGTGATGGGTCGGCCGGACTGGTAGTAGCCCAGCACGTCTCCCTCGCTGCGCTCCCGCAGATCCAGATCGGCCAGCTCGAACCCGTCGAGCGTGCCCGCCACCGCGGTCAGCCGCTGCCCGGCTTTGGAGTGCGGCGGCAGCCGGGTGACCAACAGACACAGGCTGGGGTGCTCACCGCGCCCGATCCGGCCCCGCAACTGGTGCAGCTGGCTGATGCCGAAACGGTCGGCGTCCATCACCACCATCACCGTGGCATTCGGCACGTCGACGCCGACCTCGATCACCGTCGTGCACACCAGCACGTCGATCTCGCCGCGCCGGAACGCGGTCATCACCGCGTCCTTCTCCTCGCCCGACAGCCGCCCGTGCATCAGCCCCAGCCGCAGCTCGGCCAGCGGTCCGCGCTGCAGCCGTTCCAGCATCTCCACCACGGTGACCGGCGGCGGCCCCGCCTCGCCGGTGTCCTTCTTGGCCTTCTTGGCCTTGGCGCCCTTCTTGTCGTCGTCGGCGGGCTTGTCGTCCTCGTCGATGCGCGACGCGACGACGTAGGCCTGCCTGCCGGCAGCCACCTCCTCGGCGATCCGGTTCCACGCGCGATCCAGCCAGGCCGGCTTCTCGGTCTGGAAGATCGTGTTGGTGGCGATCGGTTGGCGGCCGCGGGGTAGTTCCCGCAAGGTGGAGGTCTCCAGGTCGCCGTAGTAGGTCAGCGCCACCGTCCGTGGAATCGGGGTCGCCGTCATCACCAGCAGGTGCGGGGTGATCCCCGCACGGGACTTGGCGCGCAAGCGGTCTCGCTGCTCCACGCCGAAGCGGTGCTGCTCGTCGACGACGACCATCCCGAGGTTGTCGAACTCCACGGCGTCCTGCAGCAGCGCATGTGTGCCGATCACGATGCCCGCCTCCCCCGAGGCGACCTCCCTTCGGGCGTACCGCTTCTGCGCCGCGCTCATCGATCCCGTGAGCAGCGCCACCCGGGTCGCGTTGTCGGCCCCGCCCAGCTCCCCCGCGCCGGCCAGCGGGCCGAGCATCGCCCGCATCGACAAAGCATGCTGTGCGGCAAGCACTTCCGTGGGCGCCAACAGCGCACACTGATAACCGGCATCGATCATCTGCAGCATCGCCAGCAGTGACACGACCGTCTTGCCGGAGCCGACCTCACCCTGCAGCATCCGGTTCATCGGCCGGGTCGCCTCCAGCTCGGCCGAGATCACCTCCAGCACGTCCTGCTGCCCGGCGGTGAGCTCGAACGGCAACCGGTCCATCATGGCGGCCATCAGCCCGTCGGGGCGGCGCCGGCCCGGCGGCCCCGAGGCGCTCAGCTCACCGTGACGTCGCGCCACCAGGCCCCACTGCAGTCCGATCGCCTCGTCGAAGGTCAGGCGTTCGATCGCGCGTGCGCGTTCCTCGGCGTTCTCGCTGAGGTGGACCGCGCGCAGCGCCTCGTCCTCACCCATCAAATCGTGTTCGCGCACAAACCATTCCGGCAGCGGCTCGGGCACCGGGTCCAACACGGCCAACATCTGGCGCACACATGCGTAGATGTCCCAGGTCTGCACTTTGGCGGTGGCGCCGTAGATCGGGAAGAAGTCCTTCTCGAACTCGGCGAGCAGGTCGTCGCCGGTGGCGGCGCTGGCCGACGCGATCGACGTCAACGACTTGGTGCCGACGGTCCTGCCGGACTCCGAGTCGAGCACCATGAACGCCGGGTGCGTCAGCTGCATGGTCCTGCGGAAGTAGCCGACCTCGCCCGAGAGCATCACCTTCGTGCCTTCGACGAGCGTCTTCTTCAGATACCGGGGGTTGAAGAAGGTCGCCGTGACCTTGGGCCGCCGGTCGCGCAGCGTGACGACCATGAACTCGCGCGACGGCTGCCGGGTGGCGCGCTTGAGTTCCACCTTCTCGATCACGTCGACGAACGTGACGTGCTCGCCCTCTTCGAGGTCGAGTTCCTCCCCTTCACCGCGGACGGTCATCGCGTCGCTGTACTTGCGGGGGAAGTAGCGCAGCAGATCGTTGACCGTGCGCAGGCCGAGATGCTCCTCGAGTGGGTCTGCGGCCTTCTTGCCGATCACGAAGTCCAGGCGGTCGTCGAGTCGGGCCATCTCACTCGACCCCGATGATCAGCGCGTCGACTCGGTGGCCGGTGTGGAAGGCGACCATGTCGGTGCCCGGGTGACTGCGGTGTACGTGGGCGGTCAGCGCCTCG
The DNA here is from genome assembly GCF_001552715.1 of Mycolicibacterium vaccae NBRC 14118 = CIP 105934. Lineage (GTDB taxonomy): Bacteria > Actinomycetota > Actinomycetes > Mycobacteriales > Mycobacteriaceae > Mycobacterium > Mycobacterium vaccae. Next base: position 20,720 of record NZ_BCRS01000105.1, read on the forward strand.
GTGATGTCCTGGCCGACCCCGTCGCCGGTCAGCACCGTCACCAGCTCGCCACCGGCGGCCAGCAGCAGGTCGATCAGCCCGGCCCCGGCCGCGGTGACGTCCTCGGCGACGATGACGACCTCGTCGCCGGAGATGCCGAGGCCGTCGCCGGGCTTACAGGTGCCCGCCCAGGTCAACGCCTCCTCGGTGGCGAGCCGGACCGAGCCGTACCGGGCGCCCGCGGCCGCCCGGGCCATCGTGTAGCCGTCGTCGATCAGCCGGCGGTCGGGATCGTGGACCGCCAGCGCGGCCAGGCCCTGCACCATCGACCCGCTCGGCACCGGCACCATGACGATTCCCCAGTCGGAGGCCGCCGCGCACCCGGCGACGATCTCCTCGGCGGCGACGTAGCCGTTGGGCAACACCATCACCTGGGCGGCGCCGGTGTGAACCAGCGCGTGCACCAGCTGCTGGGCGCTGACCGGCACGTCCGGCTGCGGACGCAGCACCTCGGCGCCCTCCCCGGTGAACAGGCTCTCGGCGCCGTCGCCGTCGACGACCGCCAGCACCGCGCGCTGCCTGCTCCAGCTACCGGCGGCAGGCCGATCGGCGCCCCCGGCCAGCGAGGTGATCTGGATCTGGCTCACGGTGCCCAGCGTGAGCCCGGCCTCGACGGCGGCGCCCGCGTCGTCGGCGTGCACGTGGACGGAGTAGTGCCCCGGGCCTGCGCCCTCCGCGAAGCCGGAGGCCGCGATCGCGACCGAGTCGCCCAGTTCGGCGAGCCGGGCGCGGAGTCGCTCGATGTTCTCGGGCGCACAGTCGCCCAGCAGGTACATCACCTCGAAGCCGGGGCCGGGGTGCGCCGCCGGCGCCACCGGGGCGACCTTGGGCGAGGGCTGGTACACCGGGCGCGGCGGCGCCTGACCGGTCAGCGTGGTGCACAGGGCGTCGAGCAGCACGAGCAGGCCACGGCCGCCGGCATCGACGACTCCAGCCGCGGCCAGCACGTCGAGTTGGGTGGGGGTGCGGTCCAGGGCCGCGCCTGCGGCCTGCGCGCATGCGCCGACGACGGCGGCCAGCTCGCCCTGC
>NZ_BCRS01000106.1 GCF_001552715.1 Mycolicibacterium vaccae NBRC 14118 = CIP 105934
GTGCCCCTCCGCCTCAGGCACCACTACTGCGAACGTCTTCGATTCCAGGAACTCTTCGAGACCGGCCCGACCCATCTCGCGGCCGATCCCCGACTGCTTGAACCCGCCGAACGGGCTGTCGGGACTGAAGTAGTTGCCGCCATTGAGCGAAAAGGTGCCGGTACGGATACGGCGGGCGACTGCGAGCGCACGGTCGTGGCTGCCGAACACGGCGCCCGACAGTCCGTAGATCGAGTTGTTCGCGATGCGCACCGCATCGTCGTCGTCCTCGTAACCGATGACGGCCAGCACCGGCCCGAACACCTCTTCCTGGGCGATCTCGCTCTCGGGATCGACGTCCGCCAGCAATGTCGGGGTGTAGAAGTAACCGGGATCGACCTTCTCGCCGCCGGTCACCAGCGTGGCGCCGGCCTCGACCGCACGCCGGACCATCCCGTCGACCTTGTCGCGCTGCTTGGCGCTGATCAACGGACCCATGTAGGTCGACGGGTCGGCCGGATCCCCGAAGCGGACCATGCCGAAGTTCTTCTTGACCAGCTCGACGATCTCGTCCTTGTGACGGTGGGGCACCAGCAGCCGGGAGGTCAGCGCGCAACCCTGGCCGGCGTGGGTGACCATGCTGAACGCGGAGAACATTGCGGCTGTGCCGAAGTCGGCGTCGTCGAGGACGATCGCCGCCGACTTGCCGCCGAGCTCGAGGAACACCTTCTTCAGCGTCCCGCTGGCGGCGGCCATGATCGCCCGTCCGGTGGGGGTGGACCCGGTGAAGGTCACCATGTCGACGTCCGGACTGGTGGTCAGTGCGGCGCCGACAGACGGGTCGGCGCCGGACAGCACGTTCACCACACCCGCCGGGATGTCGGTGTGCTCGGCGATCAGCTCGCCGAGCGCCAGCGTGATCAGCGGCGTGTCGGGGGCGGACTTCAGCACGACGGTGCAGCCGGCGGCCAGCGCCGGGGCGAGCTTGGCCAGCGCCAGCTGATTGGGATAGTTGTAGGCGATGATCGCGGCGACGACGCCTGCGGCTTCCTTCTCCACCCAGCGGTGGTGTTGCATGCCGCGACTCTCGATGTTGCCGAGGTCCTCGCTCAGCGGGTAGGTCTTGAGCAGCTCGGCGTAATACCGCACGATCTCGATCGGCTGATCCAACTGCGCGCCCTGACACAGGGCCGGAGTCGCGCCGACCTCGGCGATGGTCAACGCCGCCAGCTCGTCGCGGTGTTCGAGCAGCGCCGCGTGAAACTGCTCCAGACACCGGATCCGCAACGCGGTGTCGGTCGCCCAATCGCCGGTGTCGAAGGCGTTCCGTGCCGCGGCCACCGCAGCCTCGGCATCGGCGACCGTCGCGTCGGGGGCGTGGCCGAGCACTGCACCGGTCGCCGGATTGAGCGAAGGAAACGTCCGTTCGGTCTCGCGGAGCTCGCCCCCGATCAGGAGCCGACGCCGGACGCGGTTGACGTCCGCGTTCGCACCATTGATCTCGGCGGAGATCGTGGCTGTTTCCTGCATCATCCTCCTCGGCAGCTGTGATGTCACAGGCGCGATGTGGGGTTATGTGACGGAAACTGCATTCTCATCACCGGCGAATCATACATTCGCCGGATGAGAACTCAAGAAAATGCACGGAACCGTCCCTGCCTGCGACGAACGGTGCGACAATCCTGCACTGAACGTCTCACCAGTGCGAACACGCGACCCAACTTGTCTTGCGGTTCCACGCAATGCGAGAGTACGGTTCTCATAATCGGAAGGATGATTCTTGATGGCTGAGGCGAGGGTTGGAGCCTGCGAGTGAGGAACGCTGTGGTGACCGGAGGCGCGTCGGGTATCGGCGCCGCCGTGGCGGAACGGCTTCGCGCAGACGGCTTACGCGTGGCGACAATCGATCTGAACCCCGGCGACGAAAAGTTCTCCTACGGCGCCGACGTCACCGACCGGGCTGCCGTCGATGCCGCACTGGGTGAGATTCGGAGCGAGTTGGGACCGGTGACGGTGTTGGTGAATGCCGCGGGACTGGACCGCTTCAAGAAGTTCCTCGATCTGAGCTTCGACGAATGGCAGAAGGTCGTCGACGTCAACCTCAACGGCGTCTTCCACTGCGTACAGGCAGTGCTGCCGGACATGATCGAGGCCGGCTGGGGCCGCATCGTCAACATCTCGTCCTCGAGCACGCACTCCGGCCAGCCCTTCATGTCGCCGTATGTCGCGGCCAAGTCGGCCGTCAACGGCCTCACCAAATCGCTGGCGCTGGAGTACGGACCCGCCGGAGTCACCGTCAACGCGGTCCCGCCCGGCTTCATCGACACCCCGATGCTGCGTAAGGCCGAGCAACGCGGGTTCCTCGGCGACACCCAGAAGCAGATCGAACAGACCCCGGTACGGCGCATGGGCCGCCCAGAGGACATCGCCGCGGCGTGCGCGTTCCTCATCTCCGAGGAGGCCGGCTACATCACCGGACAGATCCTGGGCGTCAACGGCGGCCGGAACACCTGACAAGCCACCACATTCCAGCGAAAGGACCACACTTCATGGGACGCGTGCAAGGCAAGGTCGCCTTCATCACCGGCGCAGCGCGCGGGCAGGGCCGCAGCCATGCGGTACGGCTCGCCGAAGAGGGTGCCGACATCATCGCCGTCGACATCTGCGAGGACTTCGACACGGTCGGCTATGCGATGGCCAGCCCTGAGGATCTCGAGGAGACCGCCAAGCTGGTCGAGAAGACCGGCCGGGGAGTCGTGACGGCCAAGGCCGACGTCCGGGATGCCGCGCAGGTGCGCGCCGCATTGCAGACGGGTGTGGCCGAGTTCGGCAAGCTCGACATCGTCGTGGCGCAGGCGGGTATCGCCGCGATGAAAGGTCAGCCGCCGATGCAGGCGTGGACCGACGGCATCAACACCAACTTCGTCGGCACCATCAACGCCATCCAGGAGGCGTTGCCGCATCTGCAGGAAGGTGCGTCGATCATCGCGACCGCGTCGGCAGCGGCGCTCATGGACGCGCACAACAAGCCCAACCCGGGTAACGACCCGGGCGGAATGGGCTACATGGTCTCGAAGAGGTTGATCTCGGAGTACGTGCACTACCTCGCCACCGAACTGGCGGTGCGCGGGATCCGCGCGAACGTCGTCCATCCGACCAACTGCAACACCGACATGCTGCAGAGCGAACCGATGTACCGGTCGTTCCGGCCGGATCTGGAAAAGCCCACGCGCGCCGACGCGGAGCCGGTCTTCGGTGTGCAGCAGGCGATGAAGGTCAACTACATCGAACCGGAGGACATCAGCAACGCGGTGCTCTGGCTCGCCTCCGACGAGGCCCGCTACGTCACCGGTATGCAGTTGCGCGTCGACGCCGGCGGCTACCTCAAGTGGTACGACTACCACGTGTGATCGACAAGCGGCGGATGACGGGCAACACCGGGTTGAGGAGGAGAGGCCGTGAAGGTTTGGGTTGATTCGCAACGGTGCCAGGGGCACACGCTGTGTTCGATGATCGCACCGGATTCGTTCGAGCTCAGCGACATTGACGGCACCGCCTCGCCGGTCAACGAGATCGTCCCGGCCGACCAGGAGGACGCTGTCCGGGAAGCCGCGCAGTCGTGCCCGGAACAGGCGATCTCGATCGACGAGTGATGAGCGCTTGCGCGAAGAACAGACAACCGGATGAGCGCTTGCGCGAAGAACAGAACAGCCGTGAGCATGAGTGCGAAGCGAGAGCTAGGGAGACAGCCTTGAGTGTCGACGACGTCGTGAGCGGCACCGCCGACGACAGCCGCAAGAAGAACACGTACTACTTCGACCGGCACACCCCGGAGTACCGCCTGCAGTTCGAGAAGATCACCGAGGAAATGCAGGCCAAGTGTCCGATGGCGTGGTCGGAGACCTACAACGGGCACTGGGTAGCCGCCGACAGCAAGCACGTCTTCGAGCTGGCGCGCTGCCCCGCGGTGTCGAATCATCACGACATCTCCGGTGAGACGCCGTTCCAGGGCATCACGATCCCGAAAGCCAGCCGTGCCACGGTAGTTCGCGGCGGCATTCTGGAAATGGACGAGCCCGAGCACAGCGCCTACCGCGGTGCGCTCAACCCGTACCTGTCCCCCGCGGCGATCAAGCGCTGGGAACCGTTCATCGACGAGATCACCCGCGCCGCTCTCGACGAGCACATCGAATCGGGCCGAATCGATTTCGTCGACGACCTGGCCAACGTGGTGCCTGCGGTGTTCACCCTGGCGATGATGGGCATCAAGCTCGACAAGTGGAACGTGTACAGCGAGCCGACACACGCATCGGTGTACACCCCCGAACACGCGCCCGAGCGCGAGAAGATCAACGAGCAGCACCGCGAGATGGGCATCGATCTCATCAACAACATGATGGAGATCCGCGAGAACCCGCGCCCCGGCCTGGTGAATGCGTTGTTGCAGTTGCGTATCGACGGTGAGCCCGCTCCGGACATGGAGATCCTGGGCAACCTCGGTTTGATCATCGGCGGCGGCTTCGACACCACCACCGCGTTGACCGCGCATGCCCTGGAGTGGCTGGGCGAGCACCCAGAGGAGCGGGAGCGGCTGAGCAGGGAGCGGACCACGCTGCTGCATCCGGCCACCGAGGAGTTCCTGCGGTTCTTCACCCCGGCACCCGGGGACGGTCGCACGTTCTCCGAGGACGTCGAGGTCGAGGGCCAACAGTTCAAGAAGTTCGAGCGGTTGTGGCTGTCCTGGGCGATGGCGAACCGGGACCCGTCGGTGTTCGACCGGCCCAACGAGGTGGTGCTGGAACGGAAGGGTAACCGTCACTTCAGTTTCGGCATCGGCGTACATCGCTGCGTCGGCTCCAATGTGGCGCGCACGGTGTTCAAGTCGATGCTCACCGCGGTCCTGGACCGCATGCCCGACTATGTGTGCGATCCGGAGGGCACGGTGCACTACGACACCATCGGGGTCATCCAGGGCATGCGCAACTTGCCGGCGACGTTCACCCCCAGCAAGCCACTGGGCCCCGGCCTGGACGAGACGATCGAGAAGCTGCAGCGGATCTGCAACGAACAGGAACTCGCGCGGCCCATCACCGAACGCAAGGAAGCCGCCGTGATCTCCTGATCCGGCCCGTGTTTCGCGTCGGGGTGGTTCGATGGGTAGCGGCGGTTCCGGCGGAAGGAAGGCGCAGATTCATGAGGCTCAGCAAGATCGGCGCCGTGGTCGCCGCGCTGATGGCGACGGCGGCGATGCTCGCACCGGTCTCCCAGGCCACCATGAGGCAGGGGAACTACGATCTGCTCACCAACCGGTATGACCGGGCGTCGTGGTTCTGGTTCGTCTCGATATGCATCCCTGAGAAGACCCCCGAATGCGTCGACGTCGCGGCGCGTCCGCGCCTGCAGTTCTACGAATACTACGAGAGCAAGGCGTGGCTGGTCGACGGCCGCTACTCGTTCACCGTCGACGTTCCCGACGGATTGCGCTGCCCCGGATACAACCTTCCGACCCGGGAGACCTATTCGTGGGACGCGGTGACCCTGGTCGGCACGATCGACTCGAAGTACGACGTCGGCTGTTTCAATGGCCCACCCGGCACCCAATTCTGGACATTCGCCCTGCAGCGTCTGTGATCTCGACCCAGGTGCCTCGCCGGCACACTCAGAGCGACGAGTAGCGCTGCCGTATCGCGGTGAACCGGGCCCACATCTGCGCGGTCCGCTCGTGCGCGGTGACGGTTGCGGTCCCGGCCGGTAACACATGCGCCAGGTCGGACTGTTTGACGACCCTGGTGTGCAGCGTCACGGGCGCCCCGTCCAGCATGTGCCGGTAGGTGAGATTGCCCCGCCCGAAGCCCTGGGTGTCGATCCAGTTGTGATAGCCGGGGTCGGTGTGGGCGAGGATGAGCCGGATCTTGCCGTCGGCGTCGACGCTCGTCCGGCTCGGCGTGTAGCTGACCGGGCGATACAAGAAGTCCATGCTGTTGAAGAACACGCCCATGTTGGTCAGAGACCACAGTCCGTCGTGGGCGTCGAACTCGATGATGAGGGCTTCGTCCGGCGCGAGGACCCAGTGCATGTTCACCGCGGCCCGCCCACGCTTGGCGTCGCCGTCATCGGAGGTGATGCGCGGGAAGCGGTTCGGGTGTTCGGCGTCCACTCCCCCGTAGGTGAAGGGAAACTCGGGCCAGTCCCGCATCACGCCCGTCAGGAAGTCTCCGGCCCACCCGATCGCCTCGACCATCTGCCCCGCAGTGGGCAGGGGCTTGGGTTCGGCCATGTCGACCCGCTCGATGCTGAGGCGAGCCGGGATTTCGTCCCAGGAGTCGAACCCCTGGCGGACGAACAGTTTCCGCGATTCCGGCGTGGTGGGCAGCCAGTTCTGGGCCCGGGCCGGGCCGCCGACGTACACCTCGAAGGCCCCGTCCCGGTCGGTCGAGAGTTCCGCCGCGGACAGGTTGGCCTCGGGCACGTCGCCGAACGGTTCGTGCAGCACCCCCGGCCCGTCCGGGCGCCGACCCTGCACGGTGATATTGAAGAACCGTGCCGTCCCCCGCTCGCCGGAGATGCGGTAGGTCGAATCCCCGTCGATCCAGGCCTGTTGATAGGTGAAGTCCGCGCAGTCACCTCCCAACTTGCGTGCCGGTCCGCAGAACTCGTGCAGGACCGGATATTTCGTGTTTCGAGTCTCCAATGCCAGGTCGAAGGCCTGGCCCAGGTTCTGGGTGAGGAACCGTAGCGCGTCGACACGCTGCAGCCCGTCGATCGGGTTGTGCTCCTTGAAGATCTGCTGTCCCGCCGCTGTCAGCTGATGGCAGAACGTCTCCCAGGCACGGCGCAGCGCGGCGTCGTCCGGTCCGTCTCCATAGGCCACCGTTACCGACCCTTCTCGATGTCGGACAGCATCTCCGACAGCACTGAACACGCTCGCCGGGATGCCGCGAGGGAACCCTCGCCGGCGATCCGCGGACCGATCAGCTCCAGGTCGAATCCGTGTGCATAGCCGCCGGCCAGCGCGCGCGACACCACCGTCCCGATCGGGATCGCGCCGTCCCCGGGAACAGCGCGCGCGGGTAGGGCCCTGTCGCCGAGCACATGATCGCTGAGTTGGATCAGCTGGGTCCTCGGCAGCGCGCGGTCGAGCAGGGAGCCCAGATGCGCCTCGGTCCAGCAGTGGAACAGGTCGACACAGATGCCCAGCCCGGCCGATTCGGCCAACTCGATCGTGTCGCGCAGCGTGTGGGCGATGTGAATGTCGGCATAGAGACCCGATGCGTTCTCGATCGCCAATGCGACACCCGCCTGACGCGCGTCCTCAAGACACGGTTGCACGGCTTCGCAGAAGCGGCCGGCCGCCTGCTCCCAGCTGGATTCTCCGCGACCACCGGTCAGCATGTAGATCACTCTCGCGTCCGCCCTCGCCGCCGCTTCGATGACCCGCCGCAAGCCGTCGGCCGAGCTGAACAGGTGGAAGACCGACTCCACGGAGTAGCCCTGTGCCGAGATGACGTCGGTGAGCGCGGGGTCGAACAGTTGATCGTCGATCAGGCTGAGGCGACTGACCCCGAGCGCCTCCCACGCGTGACGCAGCTCGGCGGGTCCGGCACCGTGAAAAGTGACCGAATGCACCGACAGTCGCTGGTCCACCGCAGCGGTCATGTCAGTCACGGTTCTCGATCTCGACGCCGAACCTCTCCCGGAAGGGCCGGAACTCCTCGTGCAGCGCTTGGAGGTCCTCACCGATGTCGGTGAGAAGGCTGGTCGAGTACCGGAACTTGCCGTGCCGGTCCCCTTTGTTCGACGCGAGGTAGTCGCGCATACTTGCCTCGGCTTCTGCAGTCAGGGTCCGGCCGGCGAACGTGTAGTAGTCCCGCACCGTCGCGACGGGCTCGGCGACAAAGTCGGTGTATCTGACATGCCGGATCCGCGGGTCATTCACCGCAGCGCTCGTCATGGTGTTCGCGATTCCGGCTCGTGTGAGTTCCAGATGCATTTTCGCCGCCGCGCGCAGGTCGACCGGTCCGGCCAGACCTTCGAGTATGTCGGCCATCATCATCGTGCGGGATGCGGCCACCTGCACCGGATCCCGGTGCAGCCACACCAGGCTGGCATCGGGATACGCATCGAACAACTCCGTCAACCGGAACCCGTGGAAACCTTTCAACACCCAGTACTTGCGCGGTCGCTGATACTGGAATTGTTGCAGCATCGCCTTGTGGATGCGGTACTGGGCGACCGCGTCGGTCGGGAGCCCGCCGACCACGGTCTGCATCGGCACCCGCCACCACGCCGTCGGTGTCATCACGCGGAAGTCGAACGCCCAGGTGCGTTCGTCCTCAGGCAGCCCGTCGCCGAGCATGTCGTTGTACGGGTGACTGTGCAGCCACTTCGGGACCATCGTGTTGATCTCACGCCAGTCGGCGTCGGCCAGCGCACGCCGCCGGTCGTCGGGCCCGGCACGTCCGGGCGGCGGGGACGGGTACATCACCTCCCAGAACCGCAGCGCCCGGGCGTCAGGGTCCACGGACATCAACGCGTGCATCAGCGTCGTGCCGGAACGGGGTTCTCCCGTGACGAACATCGGCCTGTCGATCACCTCGTCGGCAATCGGAAAGCGTGTCCTGTCCTCGAAGAATTCCAACCGTGTGGTCAACAGCCAGTGGCACACATCGGCGGCCCGGCGGTGGCCGTCCTCATCCATTCCCAGTGCGTTGAGGTGCTCCACCGCGACCGCGAAACGCTCAGGCAGCGTCGGGTCGCCGTAGTCGTCCAATCCGGTCTCATCCTGTGCACGAGCGAGAAGTGCCGTGGCGTCCAGCTTCTGCGTCATTCGACCGCCCCGCACAGCATCATCAACTCGTCCTCTGCCTCCCTGACGTTGCCTGCCGAGGCTGCGGCGTGCCCGAGGCCGGCCATCGCCGAATAATCGAGGATCTTCGGAACCCGCAGACCAGCATCGACGTAGTCCTTGATGACGCGGGCCACCTGTCTCGGCGTCCCGTGGGGCACCAGGGCCAGGACCATCTCCGGCTCGACGCGGCCGAGGAACTCGACGATGCGGTCCCGGGTCAGGACTGCGGGGTCGACGTCGTGGAAGCCGTTCCAGTGCGGCCCCATCGGATGTTCGAAACCGAACCTGCGCAACACGTCTGCCGAGACCTGCAACAGGAACGATTTGACCAGCGGAGCCTGCAGGACCTCCGCGAGTGCGGACTCGTCGCGGCCCATGAGGCAGACCTGGATGAAGCACGGCGTGATCTGGTCTGGGTCACGGCCGGCCTTCTCCGCAGAAAACCGCACCCGCGTGAGCTTTTCGGCATAGTCGTCGGGTGTCCACGCTCCGGCCGGCCACCACCCGTCCGCATATCGGCCGGCGATGTCCAGCGACCTCGGGCCGCTGGCGCCTATCCAGATCGGGGGGAACCGGCCGTCGTACGGCTCGGTGTCGAGCCGCGCGTTGTGCAGCCGGTAGAACGTCCCCTCGAAGTCGACGGGTCCGTCGCTCTCCCACAACAGCCGGATGACGTGCAGTGCTTCCTCGAAACGTCCGACGGGACGGCTGAACTCGAACCCGTACGGCAGGATATTCTCGCGCTCACCGCTGCCCAGCCCGAGGATGAACCGCCCCTTGGACAGGTGGTCGATGGTCAGTGCGCTCTGCGCCAGGCTGGCCGGGTGCCGTCGCACGGTGTCCACGACGCTGGTGGCCAGCGGCACGTTCTCGGTCAGGACGGCCGCGGCTGCAGCCACGGACATGCCGTCGAGGTGACGGTGCGGGGACGGCGAGGCGGTGGCGAGATCCGTGAACTCGGGCGTCCAGATCGAGTCCGGCCAGAAACTCACCATATGGTCGGGCAGCCAGATGGAGTGGTACCGGCCGCTGTCGAGTTGTCCGAGCTGCCCGAGGTCCAGCGGCAGCGTGGTCCGCAGGAACGCGGCGGGCTGGACCTTCATCGATCGCTCCTCGCGTCCGCAGCCATCGATCGCTCCTCGCGTCCGCCGCCATTGATCGCCCCCCGCGTCCGCAGCGCCGGCTAGCGGCGGGGAAGCCCCAGCACCTGCTGGGCGATGATGTTGCGCTGAATCTCCGACGTGCCACCGGCGATGGTGCCGCCGAAGCTGCGGCAGTAGCGCTCGAACCAGCTGGCGAAGTAGTGGTCCAGGTTCATGTGCTCATACGGACCGGACGTCGCCGGGTGCACCAGGCCCTCGAGCCCGGCCGCCTCCAACGCAAGACCCTCGATGCGCTGTTCGGCTTCGGCGCCAAGCAGTTTCGGGATCGACACCGACGCGACGTCGACCTCGCCGCGCGCCGCCTTGGCGATCCCGACCGAACCGAGCAGCCGCAGAGCCTCGTAGTCCATGATGCTGGTGGCCAGCGCGTCACGCTCCAGCGCGTTCCCCGGCTCGAAGTCGGCGATGCAGTTGGCGATCCGGTCGGCGAAGCCGAGCCACATCATCGTCCGCTCGTGTCCGAGCGAACCGTTGGCCACCCCCCAGCCGCCGTTGAGCGGTCCGACGAGGTTCTCCACCGGCACCCGCACGTCGGTGAAGAACACCTCATTGAAGTCGAGGTTGTCGATCCCGGTCATGTCGGCGAACGGCCGGCACACCACACCGTCGAGATCAGTCGGGATCAACAGCACGCTGATGCCCTTGTGCTTGGGGGCATCCGGGTCGGTGCGCACGAACGTCAGCAGGAAGTCGGCGTCGTGCGCGCCCGAGGTCCACACCTTCTGACCGTTGACGACGAAATGGTTACCGTCCTGAACCGCCTTGGTGCGCAACGACGCGAGGTCGGATCCCGCGCTCGGCTCGCTCATGCCCAATGACGCCGTGCGCTCGCCGCGCAGCACCGGAACGGCCCACTGGTGCTTCTGCTCGTCGGTGCCGAAGGTCAGCAGCGAAGCGGCGATGATGTTGACGCCCTGCGGGTTGAAGCTGTGGTAGATCCGGCGCCGGCACAGCTCCTCGGCGTGCACGAAGGTCTGCAGAACCGAGGCGTTTCGCCCGCCGAACTCCGGCGGTTGTGCGGGCAGCAGCCAGCCGTTGTCGAACAGCAGTCGTTGCCAGTCGCGGGCCCACTGCGGCATATGCGAGACCGAGCGCGGCCGCTCCAAAGTCTGGGCAGCAGAGGGGGTGTGCTCGTCGAGAAAGGCGGAGAACTCGGCGCGGAACTCCTCGACGTCGGTGTCGAAAGCCAGCTGCATTTACAGATCCCTTCCGTATTCCTCCGCGATCATCGCCCGGTGCTCGGCGGCGCCACCGAGCATCAACTCCCCCGCCTTGGCCCGCTTCAACGCGAACTGCAGGTCGTTCTCCCAGGTGAAACCCATGGCGCCGAACAGTTGCACGCCGTGCCGGAAAACCAGCGTCTGGCACTCCCCCGCTGACGCCTTGGCCATCGCGGCCGCGAGCCGTCGGCGCGGATCGTCTGCGGCGATGGTCAGCGCCGCGAAGTAGGACAGCGCGCGGGCACGTTCGATCGCGACGTACATGTCGGTGGCCTTGTGCTGAACCGCCTGGAAGGTGCCGATCGCCACGCCGAACTGCTGTCGACTCTTGGCGTGCTCCAGCACCAGGTCCAGGATGCGCTGGCAGGCGCCGACCATGGTGACGGCCATACCCATCAGCGCCACATGATGCGCGCGCTCGGTGTCGGCCGACACCCGGTCCGCCTCGGACACCTGCGCACCGGCAAAGGACACCTCGGCCACGTGCAGGACCGGGTCGAACACCTCGACGCGCCGGGTGGTGGCTTTGTCCGCGTCGACCAGAAAGACCCCGGCGGGGGTCACCACGGCCAGTCGGTCGGCACGGTCGCCGTCGAGCACGAAGCGGTCGGTGCCGGACAGCACCCAACCCTGGGCGTCCCGGTTGGCGGTCACTCCCGAGTACACGGCTGTGCCGGCCCCGCTGGAGTCATAGCGGTCGCCCACCAGGGGCGCGAACTGGGTCAGGGTGGCCAGGAACGGGGTCGGGTCGGTGACCCGCCCGAGTTCTTCGAGCACGATCGCCAGCTCGACGGCATTCTCGGGATCCGTCAGCTCGGTCCATCCGGCGTCGAGATAGCTGTTCCACAACGGCGTCGGGTCGAGGCCGTTCTCGGCGATATCGCGGATCAACGATGCCGGGCACTGCTTGGACACCGCGTCGCGCACGGTCTCCTGCCACAGCTTCTGATCAGCATCGAACTCAAGTAACACCCGCACGCCTCCTGACGACCGACCAGCTCGGAGAATAACATTCTCCTAGTTGATCTCGCCATTCTCTCCTACCGGGTATCGATTCTCGGCAGACTGCGGTGACACGACCGGACAGCACCCCGCCCGACCTGCGCGGATATTAAGCACTCTGCTGGAGAACAGAGTTCTTGATAATGAAGAACAACGATCTACACTGGATCCGTGGCGGCCGCGCCCTCGGCTGCGCGAACAAAGGACGGACGCGGAATGAAGGACAGGATCCTGTGAAGGTTCTCAGCGACGGGTCCATCGGAGCCGAGGCGGACGCGAGCATCCCGGTCATCGACGCCAGCGTGCACATTTTCTGCCAGTCCAACAAGGACCTTCGGCAAACCTTCCTCCAGGAGCCCTTCCGCAGCCGCGGCTTCCCGGACTACGAAATGGACTGGTACGGCGCCCCCGGCGGCGAGTACGCCGACCGGACAGAGGGGCCGGACGGCCAGTACCCCGGCTCGGATCCGGAGGTGGTGGCCAAGCACCTGTTCACCGACCGCGGCGTCGACATCGCCATCCTTCACCCGATGACGCGGGGCATCATGCCGGATCGCCACCTCGGCACCGCGCTCGCCTCTGCACACAACGAGATGATGGTGACGCGCTGGCTGGACCACCCCGATCTGGGTGAGAAGTTCCGCGGCACGCTGCGGGTCAACCCGGATGACATCGCGGGTGCGCTGCGCGAGATCGAGAAGTACCGGAACCACCCGCGCATCGTGCAACTGGGAATCCCGCTGCAGTCGCGCGAGGTATACGGCAAGCCCCAGTTCTGGCCGCTGTGGGAAGCCGCAGTCGACGCCGGCTGGCCTGTGGCAGTGCATTTCGAGGTCGGATCGGGAGTCGCGCTGCCCCCGACGCCCAACGGCCTCACCCGCACCTATGAGCAGTACGTCGGCTTCACGGCACTGAACTTCCTCTACCACCTGATGAACATGATCGCCGAGGGGGTGTTCGAGAGACTGCCCGACCTGAAGTTCGTCTGGGCCGACGGCGCGGCGGACCTGCTGACGCCGTTCATGTGGCGAATGGACTGCTTCGGCCGGCCGCACCTGGAGCAGACACCGTGGGCACCGAAGATGCCCAGCGACTACCTTCCCGGCCACGTGTTCTTCGTGCAGGGCGCCCTGGACGGCCCCGGTGATGTCGATTTCGCCGGCGAATGGGCGGGCTTCACCGGGAAGGACGACATGGTGATGTACGGGTCCAGCTATCCGCACTGGCAGCTCAACGAGTTGTCGGTGCCGGCCGCGTACACCGCCGAACAGCGCGACAAGTTGTGCTGGCAGAACGCCGCGCAGCTGTACGGCATCCAAAGCCCGGTCATGACCGTCCCGGCTGCGGCACAGTAGAGGTAGCGAGGAGGCATCAACATGACCGTCACGGCTAACCCACGAGTACCTGCCGCTGAGCGCATCGCAGTGCGTTGCGTCGACTCCGACGTCCACCCCGCACCCCGGCGCGGCGATCTCGTCCAGTATCTCCCGGAGCCGTGGCGCAGCAAGTACTTCCTCACGCGCAAGGTCGGCGAGCAGATCTACTACGACGCACCGGACTACGCGCACTCCTACGCGATGCGCATGGACGCGTTCCCCCCGGACGGCGAATTCGCTTGCAGTGACCCCGATCTGGCGTTCAAGCAGTTGATCATGGAAGCGGGCGCCGACATCGCGATCCTCGAGCCTGCCGCTTACCCGGCGCGGATCCCCGAGGCGCAGCACGCGATGTCCGTCGCGCTCAACGACTGGCAGGCCAACCATTGGCTCGACAGCCACAACAACTGGCACGAGCGCTGGCGCGGGTCCATCTGCCTGGCCATCGAGGAGCCCGAGGCCAGCGTGGCCGAGATCGAGCGCTGGGCCGGGCATCCCTACATGGCGCAGATCTTGATCAAGGCCGAACCCCGGCCGTCGTGGGGAAACCCGAAGTACGATCCGATCTGGGCCGCGGCCAGCAAGCACGACATCACGGTCAGCTGCCACCTGTCGCGCAGTCACTACGACGAACTGCCGATGCCGCCGGTCGGATTGCCCAGCTACAACCACGACTTCATGGTCACGTACTCGCTGCTGGCGGCCAATCAGGTGATGAGCCTGATCTTCGACGGCACCTTCGACCGCCACCCGAACCTGCGCATCGTGTTCGTCGAGCACGCGTTCACCTGGATCCTGCCCCTTATGTGGCGGATGGACGCTCTCTACGAAGCCCGTAAATCCTGGATGGACATCAAGCGCAAGCCGAGCGAATACGTCAAGGACCACATCAAGTTCACGACGCAGCCGCTGGACTATCCCGAGGACAAGACCGAACTGTCCCGGGCCTTCGAGTGGATGGAATGCGAGAAGATCCTGCTGTTCTCCAGCGACTACCCGCACTGGACATTCGACGACCCGCGCTGGCTGGTCAAGCACCTTCCCGAGCATGCCCGTGAGGCCGTGATGTTCAAGAACGGCATCGAGACCTACAAACTGCCGGACACCGTGCCCGCGCTCGAGGGCCAGGTACGGGTCTTCTGACGATGGACAAGGACAAGACGCCCCGGCTGGCGCAGGGGCGGGAACACATCGTCGCCACAGTCGATGAGATCCCGCCGGGCACACACAAACTCGTCCCCATCGGGCGCCACGGCGTCGGCGTGTACAACGTCAACGGGACGTTCTACGCGATCGCCAACTACTGCCCGCATGAAGGCGGGCCGCTGTGCTCAGGCCGGGCCAGGGGCCGCAACATCGTCGACGAGTCCGTGCCCGGGGACGCCGTGATGGTCCGCGATATGGAGTACATCTTCTGCCCCTGGCACCAGTGGGGGTTCGAGCTGGCCACCGGGACCACGGCGGTCAAGCCAGAGTGGAGTATCCGCACCTATCCCGTCCGGGTCGTCGGCAACGACGTCCTGGTTCAGGCCTAGCACCCACTTCGCGCCACTGAAATCGGAGAGACGTTGCCCAACAAGTCAATCGAGATCAACGGCGGAAACGTCGTCTACGAAATCCTCGGCAAATCCGGTGATTTCATCGTTCTCACCCCCGGCGGACGGTTCAGCAAGGACATCCCCGGCCTCAAGCCGCTGGCCAAGAAGCTGGTCGAGGGCGGCTACCGGGTGCTGCTGTGGGACCGGCCCAACTGCGGCAGATCCGATGTGCAGTTCTACGGTCAGAGCGAATCGCACATGCGCGCCGAGACGCTGGCCAAGCTGATCACCGAGCTCGGTATCGGGCCGGTCATCCTGCTCGGCGGTTCCGGCGGGGCCCGCGACTCGATGCTCACGACCATGCTCTACCCCGAACTGGTCACCAAGCTCGTGGTGTGGAACATCGTCGGCGGGGTGTACGGGTCGTTCGTACTGGGCTCGTACTACATCGTGCCGAGCATCCTGGCTGTGCGCGGCGCCGGGATGAAGGCCGTCGCCCAGGTCGCCGAATGGCAGGAACGTATCGCCGAGAATCCGGACAACGAGGCTCGCATCCTCGGCCAGGATCCCGACGTCTTCCTCAAGCTGATGTTGCGCTGGCTCAACGCCTTCGTGCCCAAGCCGGGTCAGACCATCCCGGGGGTGGAGGACGAGATGTTCGACAACATCACCGTCCCGACCCTGATCATCCGCGGCGGCGAGAACGATCTCGACCACCCGAAGCGCACGTCGCTGGAGGTCAGTTGCCTGATCAAGGGTTCCACGGTGATCGATCCGCCGTGGCCCGAGGACGCGTGGGAACGCGCCGGTGAGGCGCGCGCCTCGGGGAAGGTCAAGCGCTTCAACATGTTCGACACCTGGGTGCAGGCCGCGCCGGCGATCCTGGACTTCCTGCAGAAGTCGAAATGACCGCGGGCGCGGCATCCCGAGTGTGGGCCCTCTGCACATCATCGGGCGGATATCGGTACACGAGGCCCACAGTCGCCCGCTCAGTCCGTGAGGACGATGCGGACCTCACTGTTGGTGGCAGCCTCCAGCGCGGTGTGGATGCGGCTCTCCGGGATGCGTACCAGGTCGGCCTTGCGCAACGTCACCGTGATGATGTCCCAGCCCTCGTCGCCCGCCGCCCGGTCGACCACGCCGGTCAGCCCGAAGCCGGCGAGCACACCGTGTGCGTCGTCATCGGTGCCGTGACTGACGAAGGTCAGCACGCCGGGGACCGGATCGGTGGCGAAGGCGCCGGCGCACAGGCTGATCGCCTTGTCCTGCAGGGCTTGCGGATCGCTGCCGCGCATCAGGATCTCCACCTCGCGGCGCGTGGGCGGCAGCGCGGGCAGGTTGTTGTCGATCAGCTCGGCGCCGGCATCGGCGGCCAGCCGGCCCAGCTCGGCCATACCGGCACTCAGCTGGTCGGAGGTCAACTCGCCGGCCAGATCGACGCCGACCCGCACCACCGCTGTTCGCATGCACGGAAGGGTAACCGGAGATGAGCACGGCGATGAACACCGAACTGACCGTCGCCGCATGGCCCGGGCTGACACCGCGACTGCTCCGTACCGGGCCGGGTCCCGAATCAGGCGACCAGTACCGCGACGCGGGCGGTTATCTCCCGTTGGACGACGTCGACGCCCTGCACGACGCGATCGCCCACGCGGGCGTGCTGGGCCGCGGCGGCGCGGCGTTCCCGATGGCGGTGAAGCTGTCCACCGTGCGGAGGGCCTTTCAGCGCGGCGCCGACACCGTGCTGGTGGCCAACGGCGAAGAGGGTGAACCCGCCTCCGTCAAGGACCGATGGCTGTTGCGCAACCGCCCGCACCTGGTGCTCGACGGGCTACGGCTGGCCGCGCAGATCATCGGTGCCCGGCATGCCCACGTCTACGTGTCCGACGCCCGGGCCGCCTGTGCGGTCCGTGCGGCGCTCGGTGAGCTGGCCCCCGATGCGCTCGACGACCTCACCGTCACCGTGCAGGTCGTCGAGCCCACCTACGTGGCCGGCGAGGAGACCGCTGCGGTGCGGGCCATCAACGGCGGGCCCGCCAAACCGACCGACAAGCCGCCCCGGCCGTTCGAAGAAGGGGTGGGCGGCCTGCCCACCATGGTCAGCAACGTCGAGACGCTGGCCAACCTGCCCCACGTGCACCGTCACGGCGCGGCCGACTATCGCCGGGAGGGCACCGAGCGCTCCCCGGGCACGTTCCTGGCCACGCTGACCGGCGGTGGTCGGTCGCCCGGCCTCTACGAACTCCCCTTCGGTACGTCCGCCGCTGATCTCGTTGCCTTGCACGGCGTTCCGGTCGACAGGATCCGCGGAGCGCTGATGGGCGGGTACTTCGCCGGCCTGCTGGACCGGCGTGTCCTCGGCGGCGCACTCGACCACGAGTCGCTGCGTGGCCTCGGCAGCGGACTGGGGTGCGGGGCGGTGTCGCTGATCACCGACGAGTGCCCGGTCGCGGTCGGCGCCTCGGTGCTGTCCTACTACGACCGCGAGAACGCCGATCAGTGCGGTTCGTGCTTCAACGGCACCGCGGCGATGGCGGCCGCGGCGGGGGCGCTGCGCGACGGGGTCGCCGACGCCGACGACCTGGCCCGGCTGCAGCGCTGGTCGGTCGTCCTGCGCGGCCGCGGGGCGTGCGCCACCCTCGATGCCGCCTGCAACATCGCGGCCAGCCTGTTGGCCATGTTCCCCGATGATGTGGCCCGCCATCTGACCGCGGACTGCCCGACCTGCAGCGCAGGTGCTTTCCATGCCGCCCGGCCGTTCGAAGTGGAGTCACTGTGACCGACAGGATGCGGATCAAGCTCGACCGGACGCTGTGTGACGGCTTCGGCGTCTGCGCCAAACATGCGCCGGAGTACTTCTCGCTCGACGACTGGGGGTACGCCGTGCTGGTCGGCGACGGCGACATCCCCGAGCAGGACCGGGATGCCGTCCAGCGCGCCCTGCTGGACTGTCCGGTGCACGCGATCCTGGAGATCGGCGAGCGCCGCCCGGACGAGACACCGATCCGACCGTTGCGCGAGCCTGATCTGGAGAACCTCAAGATCGAGGACAACGAAGCGGAATGGGGCTTTTCGCGATGAGCGCTCGCGCGAAGAGAATTGAGCACCGATGAGCGCTTGCGCGAAGAGAATCGAGTACCGATGAGCCGACTTCCGCTGCCGCAGTTGACCTTCGACAACGAGTTCTTCTGGACCTCGGGTGCCGACGGCGTGCTGCGGATCCAGGAGTGCGGGGACTGCAAGGCGCTGATCCATCCTCCGCAGCCGGTGTGCCGCTACTGCCACGGCCACAACATGGGGCCCCGCGAGGTGTCCGGACGCGCGGTGCTCTCGGCGTTCACCGTCAACGAGCGGTTCTCGATCCCGGGGTTGCCCGCGCCGTACGTCGTGGCCCAGGTCGCGATCGAGGAGGACCCGCGAGTCCGGCTGACCACCAACATCATCGACTGTGACCCGGGCGAACTGGAGCTGGGCCGTGTCGTCGAGGTGGTGTTCGAGCAGAACGACGACGTGTGGCTGCCGCTGTTCCGGCCCACCTCGGAACCGGAGACCGCGCCGCTGCCCGACGACGAGATCGCACCGCAGGACTTCGGGAAGTTCGTCCGGCCAATGCTGACGACGACGAAGTTCGAGGACACGGCCGCGATCACCGGCATCGGCGCGTCGAAGATGGGGCGGCGGCTGATGGTGTCGCCGCTGTCGCTGACGCTGGAGGCCTGTGAGGCCGCGATCGCCGATGCCGGGCTGACGCTGGCCGACATCGACGGCCTGTCCACCTATCCGGCGATGGACGCAATGGGCATGGGTGAGGGTGGCGTCACCGCACTCGAGGGCGCGCTCGGCATCCGGCCGACCTGGATCAACGGCGGCATGGACACCTTCGGTCCCGGCGGGTCGGTGATCGCGGCGGTGATGGCGGTCGCGACCGGGATGGCGCGGCACGTGTTGTGCTTCCGCACGCTGTGGGAGGCCACCTTCAACCAGTTGATGAAGGAAGGCAAGGTCTCGCCGCCGGGCGGGGTCAGGGTGAACAACTGGCAGGCGCCGTTCGGGGCCACCTCGGCAGCGCACACGCTGGCGCTCAACGCGCAGCGGCACTTTCACCGGTACGGCACCACGAAAGAGACGCTCGGCTGGATCGCGCTCAACCAGCGCGCCAACGCCGCCCTGAACCCGACGGCGATCTACCGCGATCCGATGACGATGGACGACTATCTCAACGCGCGGCCCATCACCACACCGTTCGGCCTCTACGACTGTGACGTGCCGTGCGACGGAGCCGTCGCCGTGGTGGTGTCCGCCGTCGACGCCGCTGCCGATCTGGCGAAACCGCCGGTGTACTTCGAGGCGGTGGGCACCCAGATCATCGAGCGCACCGACTGGGATCAGACCACGCTGACCCACGAACCCCAGGTACTCGGGCAGGCCGCCCACCTGTGGACCCGAACGTCGTTGCGTCCCGCGGATGTCGACGTCGCCGAACTGTACGACGGGTTCACGTTCAACTGCCTGTCCTGGCTGGAGGCCCTCGGGTTCTGCGGTATCGGCGAGGCCAAGGACTTCCTCGACGGTGGCGCCGCGATCGCCCGCGACGGGGTGATCCCGCTCAACACCCACGGCGGGCAGCTGTCCCACGGGCGCACGCACGGCATGGGTCTGATCCACGAGGCGGTGTCGCAGCTGCGGGGTGAGGCCGGTGACCGGCAGGTGTCCGACGCCCGGGTGGCCGTCGTCAGCAGTGGTGGACTGACGCCCAGCGGCGCACTGCTGCTGCGGACCGGCACATGACGACGGCGCCGCGGCCGCGGGTCGTCCTCGTCGACGGCATCCCGATGTCGGGTCTCGTGGCGCAGGTGGCGGATCCGCTCGCGGTGATCGTCGCGGTGCACGGTGGTGCGACCTCGGCGGCGTACTTCGATTGCCCCGGCCACCCGGAGCTGTCGCTGCTACGGGCTGCGGCGGCAAGCGGTTTCACCGCGATCGCGCTGGACCGGCCCGGGTACGGCACGTCAGCGGTGTATGCCGGTGAATTCGCCGATCCGGCCCGTCGGGTGGCCGTCACCTCCGACGCGGTGGACAAGGTGCTGGCCGGCAGCGCCCGCGGCGCGGGGGTACTCCTGCTCGGCCACTCGGCCGGATGCGAACTCGCGCTGCGCCTCGCGACCACCCGCGACGACGTGATCGGTGTCGAGCTGTCCGGCACCGGTCTGCGCTACAGCGATTCGGCCAAGGACATCATCGCCTCCGCGACGATCACCAACCGGCCCGCGGGGCTGCGCGATCTGCTCTGGGAGCCGTCGCGGCTCTATCCCGCCGAAGTGCTCACCGGCGCGCTGTCCGCGCAAGGGGTGGCCTACGAGGGCGAGGTGACGGCGAACTGGTCGCGGCGGGACTTTCCGGCCATCGCCGCCGATGTGCGGGTGCCGGTGCAGTTCAGCATCGCCGAGCACGAAAAGGTCTGGCAGACCGGACCGCAGGCGGTATCGGCGATCTCCGGGTTGTTCGCGGTGTCGCCGCACGTCCGGGTCAACGAGATGCCCGACAGCGGGCACAACCTCTCTGTCGGGCTGACCGCCGGCGACTACCACCGGAAAGTGTTGTCGTTCACCGAGAAGTGCATCGCGGACACACAGGGCCGCGAGCGGAAACAAGTGGAGGCGAGCTGATGCGCGTCGGATTCATCGGGCTGGGCAGCCAGGGCGGGCCCATGGCACGCCGGATCGCCGAGGGAGGCTTCGAGACCACGTTGTGGGCGCGGCGGCCTGCCAGCCTGGAACCGTATGCCGACACCCCCGCGAAGACGGCGGCCACCCCGGCCGAACTCGGCGCTGCCAGCGACCTCGTGTGTCTGTGCGTCGTCGGCGACGACGATGTCCGCGAGGTGCTCTACGGCGAGACGGGTGTGCTGGCCGGCATGGCCGACGGCGGGATCGTCGCGATCCACAGCACCGTGCATCCCGAAACCTGCCGGGAGATCGCCGACAAGGCTGCAGCACAGGGGGTTTCGGTGATCGACGCCCCGGTCAGCGGCGGCGGCCCGGCGGTGGAGCAGGGCACGCTGCTGGTGATGGTGGGCGGCGACGAAGAGGTCGCGGAGCGATGCCGGCCGGTGTTCGCGACCTACGCGGACCCGATCGTGCACCTGGGCCCGCTGGGCAGCGGACAGAACACCAAGATCCTGAACAACCTGCTGTTCAGCGCCAACCTGGGCAGCGCCGTGAGCACCCTGGAACTCGGCGAGTCGCTCGGTATCCCCCGCGGCAAGCTCGTCGAGGTACTCAACCGGGGCTCGGCCACGAGCAAGGCGGTGGGCAGCATCTCGATGTTCGGCGGCACCCTGGACGGGCTGGCCCCGATCGCCGGTGCGCTGCTACAGAAGGACGTCCGGCACGCGGCGAGCCTGGCCGCCGCCGCGAAAGCCGCTGAGGGGGCGGTGTTCACGGCGGCGGATGCGGCGCTCGCGGCCATGGATCACCGCCGATGA
>NZ_BCRS01000107.1 GCF_001552715.1 Mycolicibacterium vaccae NBRC 14118 = CIP 105934
CCTGCCGTTCCAGGTCGGCGCTGGCCCGCGAGCGCAGCAGGTGCAGCGCCACGGTGTGCGCGCCCTCGGCCAGCGCGCGGCGCCGCTCGCCGGTCAGCGGGCTCGGGCATGCCACCCACACCGAGCCCAGCAGCTCCCGGCCTGCGCGCGCGGCGACCACCATCCGGCCGGTCAGCCCGATGTCGGCGTCCCCCGGCACGAAGACCGGTTCGTCGGAGACCGCCAGGTGCGCGAAGACCCCGTGGGCGTCGAACACCGCCCGCACCCGTGGCGGCGCCTGGCGCTCCAGGATGGTGGCCGCACGGCACGGGTCGGCGTCCTGCTGGCCTCGGGAGAATGCGAGCACCTGCGACGCTCTGTCCTCGATGGTGACCGCACCGCCGACCGCGCCCGCGAGGCTGTCGGCCAGTGCGAACAGATCGGTCGGGCCGCGGCCCGACTCGGTCTCGCGGCCCTCCATCACCAGCCCGTAGACGATGGCGGCGAACTCGCTCCACGGCATCGTCGGGTCGACGACGACGACCGCGACCCCGGCGGCGTCCTGCCCGGGGAGTGCGTCGTCGCAGCGGGTGACCACGACGACGGCGCGGGCGGCCCGCGCCCACTGCATTGCCTGGGTCTGCGAGGCGGCCCCGACGGCGAGCAGCACGTCGCCGGAGACTGTGCGGCCGTCGACCTCCTCGGGCAGCACGACGCTGCGCAGTTCGGTCTGCCGGTCCGCCGAGCCGCCGTGCCAGCGGGCGCCGTACCCGCCGAGGACGTTGATCAGGCGATCCAGCGTGATCATGAACGTTGACGCTACGCCCGGTAGCACTGGCCGCACGGTCTACCCTGTGACGGATGGCTGTGTCCGACAGGCCCGGTGGTTCCGACGTCCGCGCGCCGCGCGCCAGGATGACGGGCTCCGAGCGGCGCCAGCAGTTGGTGGAGATCGCGAAGTCGCTGTTCGCCGAGCGGGGGTTCGACGGCACCTCGGTCGAGGAGATCGCGCTGCGGGCCAACGTGTCCAAACCGGTCGTCTACGAGCACTTCGGCGGCAAGGAAGGGCTGTACGCGGTCGTCGTCGACCGCGAGATGTCGGCGCTGCTCGACGGCATCACCCGGTCACTGACCCGCAACCGGTCCCGGGTGCGCGTGGAACGGGTCGCGCTGGCGCTGCTGACCTATGTCGAAGAACACACCGACGGCTTCCGGATCCTGATCCGGGACTCGCCGGCCAGCATCACCTCCGGCACCTACTCGACGCTCCTCAACGACGCCGTCAGCCAGGTCGCCTCGATCCTGGCCGGGGACTTCTCCCGGCGCGGGCTCGACCCCGAACTGGCGCCGCTGTATGCGCAGGCACTGGTCGGTTCGGTGTCGATGGCGGCGCAGTGGTGGCTCGACGTGCGCGAACCGAAGAAAGAGGTCGTGGCCGCGCATCTGGTCAACCTGTGCTGGAACGGGCTCACCCATCTGGAGTCCGACCCGGTGCTGCACGAGGAGTAGGACCGCGGGCCGGTGCCCGCCGAGCGACTTCCGGCGAGTGCCTACGATGGAGGGATCATGACCGTATCGGGGACCCTCCATGTCCACACCCCGATCGCGGGCCTCGTCGATCTGGCGCTGCGTGATCCCTCTCTGCAGGAGATCGTCCGCCGCGCCGGCGACCGGCCCGCCGATCTCGACCTTGTCGGCCCGGCCAGTGCCCGCGTGTTCGTCGCGTCCGCGCTGGCCCAGACCGGCCCGCTGCTGGTGGTCACCGCCACCGGCCGGGAGGCCGACGACCTGACCGCCGAACTGCGGGGCGTCTTCGGCGACGCGGCCGCGTTGTTCCCGTCCTGGGAGACGTTGCCGCACGAGCGACTCTCGCCCGGTGTGGACACCGTCGGCGCGCGCATGATGCTGCTGCGCCGCCTGGCCCATCCCGACGACGCGCGGCTGGGTCCGCCGCTGCGGGTCGTGGTCACGGCTGCGCGGTCGCTGGTGCAGCCGATGGCCCAGCACCCGGGCCGCGACGAGGAGACGGCGCCGGTGACGCTCACCGTGGGCGCCGAGCCTGATGTCGCGGCCGGAGCCGCTCCGGCCGCCGACTTCGACTCGGTCGTGGCGCGTCTGGTCGATCTGGCCTACAGCCGGGTGGACATGGTCGGCAAGCGCGGTGAATTCGCCGTTCGCGGAGGCATTCTCGATGTGTTCCCGCCGACCGCGGAGCATCCGGTGCGCATCGAGTTCTGGGGCGACGAGGTCTCCGAGATGCGGATGTTCTCGATCGCCGACCAGCGCTCGATCCCCGAGATCGAGGTCGACTCGATGATCGCGGTGCCGTGCCGGGAGCTGCTGCTGACCGCTGATGTCCGGGAGCGGGCGGCCGCGCTGGCGGCCGAGCATCCCGTGCTGGAGAACAGCGTGACCGGCAGCGTGCCCGACATGCTGGCCAAGCTGGCCGAGGGCATCCCGGTCGACGGCATGGAGGCGCTGCTCCCGCTGTTGCGGCCCACCGATTTCGCGACGCTGCCCGACCATCTGCCCGAGGGCACCCCGGTGCTGGTGTGCGACCCGGAGAAGGTGCGCACCCGGGCCGCGGACCTGATCAAGACCGGCCGCGAGTTCCTGGAGGCGTCGTGGTCGACCGCCGCGGTGGGCGGGGACGTGCCGATCGACATCGAGGCGCTCGGCGCCTCCGGATACGTCGGTTACGGCGAGGCGCGGGCCGCGGCCCGCGACGGCGGCCATCCGTGGTGGACGCTCAGCCAGCTCGACAGCGGTGCCGGCGATTCGGTCGCGCTCGACATCCGGCCGGCGCCGTCGGCTCGCGGGCAGCAGCACAGTCTCGATGAGATCTTCGCGATGCTGCGCGCCCACGTGGCCACCGGCGGCTACGGCGCCGTCGTCACCCCCGGCAGCGGCACCTGTAAGCGCATCGTCGAGCAGCTGGCCGAATCCGACACCCCGGCAACGGTTCTGGAGCCCGGCGAGGCGCCCAAGGAAGGCGTCGTCGGCGTCCTCAAGGGCCCGTTGCACGACGGTGTGGTGATGCCGGGCGCCAACCTGGTGGTGTTCTCCGAGACCGACCTGACCGGCAACCGCGCCGCCGCGACCGAGGGCCGCAAGCTGGCGGCCAAGCGTCGCAACGTCGTCGACCCGCTGGCGCTGACCGCCGGCGATCTCGTCGTGCACGACCAGCACGGCATCGGACGCTTCGTCGAGATGACCGAGCGGGTGATCGGCGGGGCGCGGCGCGAGTACCTGGTGCTGGAGTACGCCTCGAGTAAGCGGGGTGGGGGCACCGACAAGCTGTATGTCCCGATGGACTCGCTGGATCAGCTGTCCCGCTACGTCGGTGGCGAGGCACCGACGCTGAGCAGGCTCGGCGGCAGCGACTGGGCGAACACGAAGACCAAGGCGCGCAGGGCCGTTCGCGAGATCGCGGCCGAGCTGGTGACGTTGTACGCCAAGCGGCAGGCCTCGGCCGGGCACGCGTTCGCCCCGGACACCCCGTGGCAGACCGAGATGGAGGACGCGTTCGGGTTCACCGAGACCGTCGACCAGCTCACCGCGATCACCGAGGTGAAGTCCGACATGGAGAAGCCGGTCCCGATGGACCGGGTGATCTGCGGCGACGTCGGTTACGGCAAGACCGAGATCGCGGTGCGGGCGGCGTTCAAGGCGGTGCAGGACGGCAAACAGGTCGCGGTGCTGGTGCCGACGACGCTGCTGGCCGACCAGCATCTGCAGACGTTCACCTCACGGATGGCCGGTTTCCCGGTCACCGTCAAAGGCCTGTCGCGCTTCACCGATCCGGCTGAGTCCCGGGCCACGATCGAGGGCATGAAGGACGGGTCGGTCGACATCGTGATCGGCACCCACCGGCTGCTGCAGACCGGCGTGACCTGGAAGGACCTCGGGCTGGTCATCGTCGACGAGGAGCAGCGCTTCGGCGTCGAGCACAAGGAGCACATCAAGTCGATGCGCACCCACGTCGACGTGCTGACGATGAGCGCCACCCCGATCCCGCGCACCCTGGAGATGAGCCTGGCCGGCATCCGCGAGATGTCGACCATCCTGACCCCGCCCGAGGAGCGCTACCCGGTGCTGACCTACGTCGGCCCGCACGACGACAAGCAGGTCGCCGCCGCGCTGCGCCGCGAGATGCTGCGCGACGGGCAGGCGTTCTACATCCACAACCGGGTGCGCACCATCGACTCGGCCGCGGCCAAGGTGCGCCAGCTGGTGCCCGAGGCGCGGGTGGTGGTCGCACACGGGCAGATGCCCGAGGAGCAGCTGGAGAAGACGGTCGAGGGGTTCTGGAACCGGGAGTACGACATCCTGGTGTGCACCACGATCGTCGAGACGGGCCTGGACATCTCGAACGCGAACACGCTGATCGTGGAGCGGGCCGACACCTTCGGCCTGTCGCAGCTGCACCAGCTGCGCGGCCGGGTGGGCCGGTCCCGCGAGCGCGGTTACGCGTATTTCCTTTATCCGCCCGAGGTTCCGCTGACCGAGACGGCCTACGACCGGCTGGCGACCATCGCGCAGAACAACGACCTGGGCGCGGGTATGGCCGTGGCCATGAAGGACCTGGAGATCCGCGGCGCCGGAAACGTGTTGGGCGCCGAGCAGTCCGGGCATGTCGCCGGTGTCGGCTTCGACCTGTACGTGCGTCTGGTCGGCGAGGCCGTAGAAGCATATCGGGCCGCCGCGGACGGGAAAACCGTTGCCACAGCGGAAGAACCGAAGGAAGTCCGGATCGACCTGCCGGTCGACGCGCATCTGCCGCCGGACTACATCGGCAGCGACCGGCTGCGGCTGGAGGCCTACCGCCGGTTGGCCGCCGCACCCGACGACGCGACTGTCGACTCGGTGATCGACGAACTGGTCGACCGGTACGGTCCGCTGCCCGAGCCGGCGCTGCGGCTGGTCGCGGTGGCGCGGTTGCGGCTGCTGGCGCGTGCGCACGGGGTCACCGAGATCGGCGCTCCGTCGGCGACGACGCTGCGGATCGCGCCGCTGACGTTGCCGGACTCGGCGCAGCTGCGGCTCAAGCGGCTCTACTCCGGCGCGAACTACCGCGCCACCACCTCCACGGTGCAGGTCCCGGTGCCGCGCGCGGGCAGCGGGGTCGGCTCTCCGCGGATCCGCGACCTGGAACTGGTCGCGTTCGTCGCGGGTCTGCTGTTGGCCATCGACGGGAAACCGGGCGAGGATCTTGATATAACGAAGTTCGGAGGTAGCTCATGACGGTCGTCCTGGTGGACCCACGGCGCCCGTCGCTGATCCCCATCGAGGCGATCGATCTGCTTGCCGGTGACGTTCAGTACACCGAAGAGATGCCGATCAAGGTGCCGTGGTCGCTGCCGTCGGCGCGGCCGTGCCTGGCCGGCTCCGACGACGAGCCCGCCGCGGTGCTGCTTTCGTCGGACCCCGAGCATCCGGCGGTGGCCGTGCGGATCGCCGCGGGGGAACGGGTGATCTGCGCGCCCGAGCCGCAGCCCGGCGAGCGGCTGGTCGATGCGGTCGCGATGATGGACAAGCTGCGCACCGCGGGCCCGTGGGAGAGTCAGCAGACCCACGATTCGCTGCGCCGCTATCTGCTGGAGGAGACCTACGAGCTGTTCGACGCCGTGCACGGCGGCGACCTGACCGAGCTGCGCGACGAACTCGGCGACGTGCTGCTGCAGGTGCTCTTCCACGCCCGCATCGCCCAGGACGCGCCCGTGGACGCGTTCGACATCGACGACGTGGCCGACGCGCTGGTCCGCAAGCTCGGCAACCGGGTGCCGGCAGTGCTTGCCGGAGAGGCGATTTCGCTGGAGGACCAGCTCGCGCAGTGGGAGCAGCGCAAGGCGCTCGAGCGCACCACCCGTGAGTCCGTGATGGACGGCATCCCGACCGCGCAGCCCGCGCTGGCGCTCGCGCAGAAGGTGCTGGCCCGTGCGGAGACCGGCGGTGTGCCCGCCGACCTGATCCCGGACGCGGTCACCACGGTGTCGGTGTCCGCTGACGTCGACGCCGAGAATGCTTTGCGCACTTCGGTTCTGGAGTTCATGGCCGACGTGCGTGCCGTTGAGCGGGCGGTGACGGTCGCGCGGCGCAGCGCCGATGTCGCCGAGGAACTCGACGACCACCCGTCCGGGGTCATTTCCGCCGACGAGTGGCGCGCCCACTGGCCGGGCGCGGACGACGCCGAACTTGCGTAACGGTACGGCGAATTCAGCGTCGATTTCCGCCGTGACGTTACGCAAACCCTCAGTAGAACAGCGTCGAACCCCAGAACGTCGACGTGTCACCCTCGGGAATTCCTGGGGGACAAGCGAACACAGCCGAGCTGGTGGGTGTGACGTACTCGTTCATCGCATCCTGGCGTGAGATCGCGTTCTGCATCGGCACGAACTGGGTGACCGGGTTGCGCACGAACGCGATGAAGAACAGCCCCGCGTCGAGGTGGCCGAATCCGTCCGAGCCGTCGGTGAAGTTGTATCCGCGGCGCAGGATCTCGATGCCGCCGAGATGCTCCGGCGAGGCCAGCCGGACGTGGGCCAGCGGGTCGACCAGCGGCTCCTGCTTGTCGTTGGTCAGGTCGAAGTTGAGCTCCTCGAACTCGTCGGTGAGCCCCAACGGTGCGCCGCTGCCCTTCTGCCTGCCGACGACGCGCTCCTGCTCCAGCAGCGTGGTGCGGTCCCACTGCTCGATGCGCATCCGGATCCGCCGTGCCACCAGGTAGGTGCCGCCGGTCATCCAGGCCGGGCCGTCCCCGTCGCCGACCCAGACGAACTTGTCCAGTTTCTCGGTCTCGTCGGAGCGCAGATTGGCCGTTCCGTCCTTGAACCCGAACAGGTTTCGCGGGGTCGTCTGCTCCCGGGTGGTCGAGGAGGTGCGGCCGAACCCCAGCTGCGAGTAGCGCACCGCGACGGTGCCGAAGCCGATCCGGGCGAGGTTGCGGATCGCGTGGACGGCCACCTGCGGGTCGTTCGCGCAGGCCTGCACCACGATGTCCCCGCCGCTGCGCGCCGGGTCGATCTTCTCGTTCGGGAACTTCGGCAGGTCGACCAGTTCGGCAGGCTTCTTGTCGGCGATGCCGAACCGGTCGACGCCGTCCTTGACGAAGAACGACGGCCCGAACCCGATGGTCAGCGTCAGCTGGGAGGCGGGCAGGCCGAGCGCCTCGCCGGTGTCCGACGGCGGCGAGTACGGGTTCTGCCCGGTGGAGCCGTTCGGGAACGCCTCCTTGCCCTGGGTCATCCGCTCGGCCATCTCGGTCCAGTCCGCCAGCATCTTGACGACGTCGTCGCGGCTGCGGGTGGTCACGTCGAACGTCGCGAAGTGCATGCGGTCCTGGGCTTCGGTGACGACGCCCGCCTGGTGCCGCCCGCGGAACGGCACCGCGCTGTTGAGGTGGTCGGTCGGGTTGGCCGCCGTGGCCCGCCCGCCCAGCGCTCCCGCACTGGCGGCGCCGACCACCGCGGCGCCGACGCCGGCCGCTCCGAACAGCTTGCGCCGGCTCAACCCCTGATGCTCAGGCTTATTGGGGTGCGATGACACCTTGCACCTGGCTCACTTCCTTGCTCAGCGCGTCGATCGCACGCGAGAGCTCCTGGCGTTCCGGCTCGGTGACCCGGTCATAGGTGACGAACCCGTCACCCTCGCGGTAGCGCTCCAGCAGCGCCTCGACCTCTTCGAAGCGCTGATCGACGCGGGTGGCGAGGTCGGGGTTGCGCTCGTCGAGGATCGGTCGCACCGAGGCCACCGCGGTCTGCGAACCCTGCAGGTTGGCGCTGAAGTCCCACAGATCGGTGTGGCTGAAGATGTCCTCTTCGCCGGTGATCTTGCTGGTGGCGATCTCGTCGAGCAGCCCCTGCGCGCCGCCGGCGATCTGGGTGGAGTCCACGGTGAAGTCGGGCGCGCTGATCCCGGCCTGCAGCTCCTTGACGTCGGCGACCAGCTGGTCGGCGATCTCGTTGGTGTCGGGCTGCAGCCCGGTCAGCCACAGGTCCTTCTCCAGCCGGTGGTAGCCGGTCCACTTCTGGCCGGGCTCCAGGTCGGCCTCGCGCAGGTCGATGCGCGGGTCGAGGTCGTTCGGGAACGACTCGGCGACGGGCTCGATGCGCTCGTAGTACACGCGCGAGGTCGGGTACTGCGCCTTGGCCGCTTCGATGTCGCCGCTCTTGATGGCCGCGACGAACGCCTCGACCGCCGGGATCAGCGCCTCGACCTGGCTGTTGACGTAGCGCTTGTAGTTGTCGGCGGCCTCTTTGAACTTGCCCTCGGTGTCGACCTGCACCTCGTCGCCGGTCACGGTGAAGTCGCCGCGGATGCCGTCGCCGATCATGCCGGGCTTGCACGCGGTCTGGTAGGTGCCCGGCTGGCTGAGCTGGACGATCAGCTTGCGCTGTAGTCCGGGGGAGATGTTCTCGACCTCGCCCATCACCCGTTCGCCCTCACCGTAGACGTAGAACTCGGTGACCTTGGTCCCGTTGTTGGTGATGACGAACGTGTTGGCCCCGGTCCTGCCGTCGGTGCCGGACAGCTCGCAGGAGGTGTCCGAGGCGTCGACGGTGATCTCCGACGGCGCGGTGGCGCCGCCGTCCTCGCCGGCCGCGGGAGTCTCCTCCTTGGCCTGACAGCTGGTCAGTGTCAACGCCGCCAGCGCCGCTGCGATCACGGCAGCAGAGGATTGAGCCTTCACGTGGTGGACCTTTCGGGGGAGGGATTGGGTTGGGGAGAAGTTCGGGTGGGCGCCGACCGGGTGGGCCGCAGGAACAGCGCGAGCACGACGGCGAGGTAGGCCAGGTAGCCGGTCAGCTGCAGCACGGTCGGCGTCGGGGTGATGTTGAAGATGCCCTGGATGGCCTCGCCGTACCAGGAGGACCAGTTGAACCATGTGCTGATGTCGAACGCCTTGTCGGCCAGTCCGGGCAGCCAGCCGACGGTCTGCAGCGCGCCGACGCCGTAGGACAGGATGCCGGCGGCGACGACGATCAGGAACACGCCGGTGTAGGTGAAGAACTTGGCGAGGTTGAGGCTCAGCGCGCCGCGGTAGATCGCGTAGGCGATCGCGCCGGCGACGGCGACTCCGATGATCAGCCCGGTGAGCGGCCAGATCGTTTGTGCCTCGGCGTATCCGACCATGAACAGCGCGGTCTCGACGCCTTCGCGGCCGACCGCCAGGAAGGCCAGCAGCGCGACCGCCAGCGGCCCGGTCTCCAGCGCGCGGGCCATCTCACTGCGCAACTCGCCCGACATCGACGCCGCGGCGCGTTTCATCCACAACACCATCGTGGTGACGATGGCGACCGCGATCAGCGACGCGACGCCGGCGATCGCCTCGGCGGCCAGCCCGGTGATGGTGTTGGAGCCGAACTGGATGGTCAGGAACACCACGACCGTCAGCGCGACGGCGCCGCCGACCCCCAGCCATACCCACTTGAGTGCGTCGCGGCGGTCGGACTTGGTCAGGAACGCGACCAGGATGGAGACGACGATCGCGGCTTCCAGGCCTTCGCGCAAACCTATGAGTCCGCTGCCGAAAAGCTGTGAACTGATGTTCGGGGCCGCGTAGTAGGTGGTGACCAAATGCTCGCCGGCGGCAGCCATCAACATGTCCTCGCTACGCGTCGCCCACCGTCTCCGGCCTCCGGAAGGAAGGTGTGGCTCACCTCATTTGCTGAGGCGCTCTGAGAAATGTACACCCGCATCGCCCGGCCCGGGGTCGGTCGTCTCCGGCGAATCGCGTGGCAGCATGGAAGCTGTACCAGAGTAGGTCGAGGAGTCCGGTGACACGGGTGCGTGGACTGCAGGCGATGGCCGTGATCGGCGCGACAGCGCTGCTCATGGCGTCGAGTTGTTCCTGGCAGATCGGTATCCCGATCCCCGACGGCGTGCCGCCCCCGCCGGGTGATCCGGTTCCGCAGATCGACACTTACGCCAAGGGACGGCCGGCCGACCAGCTGCGGGAATGGGCCGCCGAGCGCGCCTCAGCCCTGAACATCCCGCCGATGGCGCTGGAGGCCTACGCCTACGCGGCCCGTGTCGCGGAGGTGGAGAACCCTGATTGCCGCCTGAAGTGGACCACCCTGGCGGGCATCGGTCAGGTGGAGAGCCATCACGGCACCTACCGCGGTGCGACCATCGCCGACGACGGCGAGGTGAGCCCGCCGATCCGCGGGGTGCTGCTCGACGGCACCGCCGGGAACATGGTGATCATGGACCACGAGTCGGTCAGCCACGCGGGTGAGGAGCCGTTCGCGCGGGCGATGGGGCCGATGCAGTTCATCCCGGAGACCTGGCGGCTCTACGGGGTGGACGCCAACAACGACGGCGCCGTCAGCCCCGACAACATCGACGACGCGGCGTTGTCGGCGGCCGGGTATCTGTGCTGGCGGGGCAAGGATCTGTCGAAGCCGCGGGGCTGGATGGAGGCGCTGCGTGCCTACAACTATTCGGACCAGTACGCGCGCACCGTCCGGGACTGGGCGACGGCGTACGCGCAGGGACATCCGCTCTGACGACACCGGGGGACGGGCCACGATCTAGGCTCAATGCCGGAAACGTCTGAGCAGAGACCAGGAGGCAACAAGATGCCCATCATCGAGCAGGTCGGCGCCCGCGAAATTCTCGATTCCCGCGGGAATCCGACAGTCGAGGTGGAGGTGGGTCTGCTCGACGGGACGGTGTCGCGTGCCGCGGTGCCCTCCGGCGCGTCGACCGGAGAGCACGAGGCGGTCGAGCTTCGCGACGGCGGACCGCGCTACCTGGGCAAGGGCGTGCAGAAGGCGGTCGAGGCCGTACTCGACGAGATCGCGCCCGCGGTGATCGGACTGGGCGCGGACGAGCAGCGCCTCGTCGACCAGGCGCTGGTCGACCTCGACGGCACCCCCGACAAGTCCCGGCTGGGCGCCAACGCGATCCTGGGCGTGTCGCTGGCGGTCGCCAAGGCCGCCGCGCAGTCGGCCGAGCTGCCGCTGTTCCGCTACGTCGGCGGGCCGAACGCGCACATCCTGCCGGTGCCGATGATGAACATCATCAACGGTGGCGCGCACGCCGACACCGGTGTCGACGTCCAGGAGTTCATGATCGCCCCGATCGGCGCCCCGAACTTCAAAGAGGCGCTGCGGTGGGGCGCCGAGGTGTACCACTCGCTGAAGTCGGTGCTCAAGAAGCAGGGCCTGGCCACCGGTCTGGGCGACGAGGGCGGTTTCGCCCCCGACCTGCCCGGCACCTCGGCCGCGCTGGATCTGATCGCCACGGCGATCGAGGCCGCCGGTCTGAAGGTGGGTGTCGACGTGGCGCTGGCTCTGGACGTGGCCGCGACCGAGTTCTACACCGAAGGCACGGGTTACGCCTTCGAGAAGGAGACCCGGACCGCCGAGCAGATGGCGTCGTTCTACGAGCAGTTGATCGGGGCCTACCCGCTGGTGTCGATCGAGGATCCGCTGTCCGAGGACGACTGGGACGGCTGGGTCGCGCTGACCGCCGCGATCGGGGACAAGGTGCAGCTGGTCGGCGATGACCTGTTCGTCACCAACCCTGAGCGGCTCGAAGAGGGCATCGAGCGTGGCGCCGCCAACGCGCTGCTGGTGAAGGTCAACCAGATCGGCACGCTGACCGAGACGCTCGACGCGGTCTCGCTGGCGCACAACGCCGGCTACAAGACGATGATGAGCCACCGCAGCGGCGAGACCGAGGACACCACGATCGCCGACCTCGCGGTGGCGGTGGGCAGCGGCCAGATCAAGACCGGTGCGCCGGCCCGCAGCGAGCGGGTGGCCAAGTACAACCAGCTGCTGCGCATCGAGGAGGAGCTCGGTGACGCCGCCCGCTACGCCGGCGACCTGGCCTTCCCGCGATTCAGTGTGGAGACCAAATAGCCCGTGCCCGAAGCGAATCGGCCCGACCCCCGGCGGAAGAAGGCTCCCGCCTCGCGCCCGGGTAAGCCGCGCAGGGTCTCGGCGCGCCGCGAGATCCGGGGCGCCGACCTGCGGGCTACTCCGAAGGCGATCGCAGGCCCGGCTGAGGATCCCGGGCTCGTCGACGACGGCGGTGACGGTACCGGTTCGATCAGGCAGTCGATCGTCGCGTCGGCCGAGCAGGCCGCAGAACAGCGGTTCGGCTCGGCCGCGCGCCGGGCGGCCATCCTGGCCGCGCTGGTCTGCGTGCTGACGTTGACGATCGCCGGGCCGGTCCGGACGTACTTCTCCCAACGAACCGAGATGAAGCAGCTGCAAGCCAGTGAGACCCAATTGCGGGAACAGATCGCCGAGCTCGAAGAGCAGAAGGCCAAACTCGCCGACCCGGTGTTCATCGCCGCGCAGGCCCGCGAGCGGTTGGGTTTCGTGATGCCCGGGGAGATTCCGTATCAGGTGCAGCTGCCTCCGGGGGCGACGCAGCCGGAGGCCACGCCCGAGGAACTGGCCGAGGCCAAGAGCAACGATCCGTGGTACACCACCTTGTGGCACACCATCGCCGATGCGCCGCACGGGATTTCGCCGACCGCACCGCCCGCGCCCCCCGGTGCGCCGGGCGCTCCGGAACCGGTGGTGCCGCCCCATGGTTGATCCGTCGGACCTCGAAGCCGTCGCGCGACAGCTGGGCAGGGAGCCGCGCGGCGTGCTGGAGATCGCCTACCGCTGCCCCAACGGTGAGCCGGCGGTGGTCAAGACTGCGCCGAAACTGCCTGACGGGACACCGTTTCCGACGCTGTTCTATCTGACGCATCCCGCGTTGACGGCGGCGGCGAGCCGGCTGGAGTCCTCGGGGATGATGCGGGAGATGACCGACCGGCTCGGTCAGGATCCCGAGCTCGCGGCGGCGTACCGGCGGGCGCACGAGTCGTATCTGGCCGAACGCGACGCCATCGAACCGCTGGGCACCACGTTCTCCGGCGGCGGGATGCCCGACCGGGTCAAGTGTCTGCATGTGGTGATCGCCCATTCGCTGGCCAAGGGGCCGGGGGTGAACCCGTTCGGCGACGAGGCGCTCGCGGTGCTGGCCGCCGAGCCCGGCATGGCGGGAATCCTGGACAGGAAGGTGTGGACGCAGTGACAAGGGTCGGCGCGGTCGATTGCGGAACCAACTCCATCCGCCTGCTGATCGCCGACGTCACCGAGGGGGGACTGCGCGACGTGCACCGCGAGATGCGGATCGTGCGGCTCGGGCAGGGCGTCGACGCGACGGGACAGTTCGCGCCGGACGCGTTGGCGCGCACCCATGCCGCGCTGGCCGACTACGCCGAGCTGATGCGCCGCAACGACGTTGGTGCGGTGCGGATGGTGGCGACGTCGGCCGCGCGGGACGTCGCGAACCGGGAGGAGTTCTTCGCGATGACCTCGCAGGTGCTGGGCACGGTCGTCCCGGGCGCGGTGGCCGAGGTGATCACCGGCGCCGAGGAGGCAGAGCTGTCGTTTTGCGGCGCCGTCGGTGAACTCGACCCGGCCGCAGCACCTTTCGTGGTCGTCGATCTCGGCGGAGGTTCCACCGAGGTGGTGCTGGGCTCCCCGGACTCGCGCGACGTCGAGGCGGCGTACTCGGCCGACATCGGCTGTGTGCGGCTGACCGAACGGTGCCTGCGCTCGGATCCGCCCACCGGGGACGAGATCGACGCGGCCCGGTCGGTGGTCCGCGACGCGCTGGCCGAGGCGGTGCGCACGGTGCCGGTGGAGCGGGCGCACACCTGGGTCGGGGTCGCCGGCACGATGACCACACTGGCCGCGTTGGCCAAGGGGCTGACCACCTACGATTCCGAGGCCATCCACCTGTCCCGGGTCGGTTTCGACGACCTGCTCCCGGTGTGCGCCGATCTGCTGGCGATGACCCGGCAGCAGCGGGCGGCACTGGGGCCGATGCACGAAGGGCGCGTCGACGTGATCGGCGGCGGTGCGCTGATCGTGCAGGAACTGGCGGCCCTGCTGGGGGAGCGCGCGGGGATCGCCGAACTGGTGGTCAGCGAACACGACATCCTCGACGGCATCGCGCTGTCGATCGCCTGATCCGGCTCATTGCCGCCCGCCGCGTCGCGGAGGACAATCAGCCGCGACGGCGGCGCCGTCGCGCCGCTGCCTCGTCGAAGGGAGGCAGATCGTGTATGCACGGACGATGACGGTGTGGGGGCGGCCGTCGGCGGTGGACGACGGCATAGCGAGTGTCCGAGGTTCCTTGATGCCGGAGCTGCAGAGGATGCCCGGATTCGTCGGGTTGTCGCTGCTGACGGACCGCGGAACGGGGCGGTGTATCGCCGCGAGTGCCTGGCAGAACGACG
Source organism: Mycolicibacterium vaccae NBRC 14118 = CIP 105934 (assembly GCF_001552715.1). Taxonomy (GTDB): domain Bacteria; phylum Actinomycetota; class Actinomycetes; order Mycobacteriales; family Mycobacteriaceae; genus Mycobacterium; species Mycobacterium vaccae. The sequence goes on from NZ_BCRS01000107.1 coordinate 14,237, forward strand.
CGGCGATGCGGGCCAGCGGCCCCCTGATCCGGGAGGTTCGGGACCGGGCGGTGCGGGCGCTGGGCGGCACCGTGGAGGTGGCCGACTGGGAGATCGCGGTCATGCACCGCAGGCAGGAAAGCGCCGACGGCGCCTCGGTGCGGGTCACCTGGGTCAAGATCAACCCGGAACGGGTCGACTCAGGAATCGCCGCCTTCAAGGACGGGGTGCTGCCCGTCCTCGACGAACTCGAAGGGCACTGCGGCACAAGCCTGTTGGTGAACCACCTGACAGGTCGGGCGGTGGCTTCGTCGGCTTACGAGAGCGCCGAGGCGGCGGAACGGCACCGGCCGAGGCTGGACCGGCTGCGCGACGACACCGCCGGGCGTGCCGGCGCGGAGGTGTTGGACGAGCGCGCGTTCGAGCTCGCGATCGCCCACCTGAGGGTGCCTGAGCTGGTCTGAGAGCTCACTGCGGCGCGGGCCGGCGGATCCGTGCGCGCCGCTTGGTGGGATCGTGCTGACCGGCCAGGGTCACCGCCAGCAGCGCCATCACCGCCCCGAGCCCGAGGTGCAGCCAGTTGGCGGCGGCGTTCAGCGGAATCACCCGCGCGTTGCTGCTGACCTCGACGAACGTCCCGTAGAACCACAGCCCGACATAGAGCACGCCGCCGGCGAGCAGATAGGCTCGCGCCTTGCTGTAGGAGCGCGTGAAGTAGAAACCTGCCGCCCCCACCACCACGTAGGTGAGGTTGAGCAGTACCGACGCCGTGAAGGTGCCGAAGAGCAGCGCGCCGGACTGTCGCCCGAACCACGCCAGCTGGTCGACGTGGGTGGTCACCCCGGGCACGAACCCGAGTACTCCGAGGAGCACGAGTACGGCCCCGACGATCATGGCCGCGCCTTGCACCGCCATGTATTTCGGGGCCGCCGACGACATTCCAGCCTCCCTGGTCCGAACGGTTATTGACGAGCGTGTTGAGGGTGATACCCATCCTGGGGCGCTCGTAACACCGTGCGGCGGGCTGGTCAGCGGCGCAGGATCGGCCCCAGCGTGTCGAGCACGGACGGGTCCTCGATGGTCGACGGGACGGGTTCGTCCCGACCGGCGGCGATCCCGCGCATCGTCTTGCGCAGGATCTTGCCCGACCGGGTCTTCGGCAGCGCCGGGACGACGTCGACGAGCTTGAACGCCGCGACCGCCCCGATCTCGTCGCGCACCAGCTGCACGAGTTCTTCGGCGAGGCCCTCGGTCCTGGCGCCGGCCTTGACCACCACGAGTCCGCGGGGGGCCTGGCCCTTGATCTCGTCGGCCACGCCGATCACCGCGCACTCGGCGACGGCCGGGTGGGTGGCCAGCACCTCCTCGATCGCCCCGGTGGAGAGCCGGTGGCCGGCCACGTTGATGACGTCGTCGATGCGGCCCATCACGAACAGGTAGCCGTCCTCGTCGAAATGGCCGCCGTCACCGGTCAGGTAGTAGCCGGGGTGCTCGGTGAGATAGGCCACCTGGTAACGGTCGTCGGCGTTCCACAGGGTGGGCAGCGTGCCGGGCGGCAGCGGCAGCTTGATGCAGATCGCCCCCTCCTCGCCGGGTGCGCACTCGTGGCCGTTCTCGTGCAGGATGCGCACGTCGTAGCCGGGCATCGGCACCGTGGGGGAGCCGGCCTTGGCCGGGAGTTGTTCTGTGCCCATCGGATTGGCCGCGATCGGCCATCCGGTCTCGGTCTGCCACCAGTGGTCGACGACGGGGACGCCGAGCTTCTCGGCTGCCCAGTGATAGGTGTCGGGGTCCAGCCGTTCGCCGGCCAGGAACAGGTATTTCAGCGCGGACAGGTCGTAGTCGTCGACGTACTTGCCCTGCGGGTCCTCCTTGCGGATCGCGCGGATCGCCGTCGGTGCGGTGAACAGCGCCTTGACGCCGTGCTCGGAGGCCACCCGCCAGAACGCGCCGGGATCCGGGGTGCCGACGGGTTTGCCCTCGTAGAGCACCGTGGTCGCGCCGAGCAGCAGCGGCGCGTAGACGATGTAGGAGTGGCCGACGACCCAGCCCACGTCGGAGGCGGCCCAGAACACGTCGCCGGGGTCGATGTCGTAGATGTGGCGCATGGTCCACAGCAGTGCGACCGCGTGCCCGCCGTTGTCGCGCACGATGCCCTTGGGCTTTCCGGTGGTGCCCGAGGTGTACAGCACATACAGCGGGTCGGTGGCGGCGACGGGCACCGGATCCACCGGCTCCGCCTCGGCCATCACGTCGGCCCACGCCAGGTCGCGGCCTTCGACCAGGTCGCACTGCAGCCGGTCGCGCTGCACCACGACGCAGTGCTCCGGCGGGTGCGAGGCCATCCCGATCGCGGCGTCGAGCATCGGCTTGTACTCGACGCAGCGGGACGGTTCGATGCCACACGACGCGGACACGATCACCTTCGGGCGTACGTCGTCGATACGGACGGCGAGCTCGTGCGGCGCGAAACCGCCGAACACCACCGAGTGCACCGCGCCCAGCCGTGCGCACGCCAGCATCGCGATGACCGCCTCGGGGATCATCGGCATGTAGATCACCACCCGGTCGCCTTTGCCGACGCCGAGCTTGCGCAGCGCCCCGGCGAACCGGGCGGTCTCGTCGAGCAGTTCGGCGTAGGTGTAGGTGCGTTTGGTGTCGGTGACCGCCGAGTCGTAGATCAGCGCCGGCTGGTCCCCGCGGCCCGCCTCGACGTGCCGGTCCAGCGCGTTGGCGCAGGTGTTGAGTTCGGCGTCGGGGAACCACCGGTAGAACGGCGGGTTGCTGTCGTCGAGGATCCGCTCGGGGGTTCTGGTCCAGGTCACGGCGTCGGCGGCATCCCGCCAGAACGCGACGGGGTCGTTGATGCTGGTGGTGAACAGGTCGCGGTACCCGGGCATAGGAGCACCGTAGTACCTCTCGATCGGTCTCCGGACCCCGATTAGTCTCACCACCATTTAGTCTCACCCCATGACCAACCAACCCCCGCCGATCGACGGCGTCCGCCGCAGCCGGGTGACTGCCCGAGGCGTCGATTTCCACGTCAGCGAGGCGGGCCCGGCCGACGGCAGGCCGGTCCTGGCGCTGCACGGCTGGCCGCAGCACCACTGGGCGTACCGGTCGTTGCTGGCCGATCCGCCCGAGGGGCTGCGCGTCATCGTGCCCGACCTGCCCGGCTACGGCTGGTCCGGCCCGGCGCCGCACAAGTGGGCCAAGGAAGACGTGGTCAGCGACCTGGTGGCGCTGATGGACGCGATGGGCCTGGACCGGGTGTTGCTCGTCGGCCACGACTGGGGCGGCTACATCGGGCACCTGCTCGCGCTGCGGGTGCCCGACCGCATCGACGCCTACCTCGCGCTGAACATCGCCCACGTCTGGGTGCCGCCGAAGGTGATGGCCCCGCACGTGTGGCGTTTCCTGATTTACCAGCCGTTCGTCGCGACGGCCGGGGTGGCGTTGCAGCGCCACACGCCGTACCTGGAGAAGGGGATCTTCCGGCTCGCGGGCAAGCTCGACCCGCAGACGTCGCGGGTGTACGCCGAGCGGTTCCGGGATCCGGTCGTCGCCCGCACCGGCCGCGACACCTACCGGACGTTCCTGACCAAGGAGATCCCGGCGGGCATGCGTCACGGCGAACACCGCCGCTCGACGGTGCCGACGCGAGTGCTGTTCGCCCGCAACGACCTTGCGATTCATCCCGACCTGGCCGCGGCGGAGACCGCGCGTGCCGACGACTACACCGTCGAGGTAGTCGACGGCGGGCACTTCATCCTGGACGAGCAGCCGGATCTGGTGCGTGCCAAGCTGATCGCGTTGGCCGAGGAGTTCCCGGCGCGGACGGTGTAGAAGCCTGGGAATCGGCCGTCAGGATTCCGTGCGGATCGGCGTCCGTTGCCAGGGTGGGCGCGTACACCGAATGCATGGCGCTTCCGGAAGTTTCCCCGTCCCGACACGGACTGCCCGCGTCGATCCAGTCGGTGCGGCGCATATTGAAGCCGGTCGGCTGCGGACTGCCCGCGACGACGCTGCGAGATCCCGCGGTGGCGGCATGTGTGTGCGCTCGCGGCCTGACCGTGACCGTCTGCGGCGAGCGGGAACTGATGCTGGCGCAGACCACTGGTGTGCGTCCGCGTCAGGTGGTGTTGCGGTGTGGCCGGGATCCCGCCATGATCCGCCGCGCCGTCGCGCTCGGCGTGGCGCGGTTCGTGGTGTCGGCCGACCGGCACGTCGACCTGCTCGCTGCCGGCCCGCCTCCGGACAAACACGTCTTCCTCGACGAGCTCAGCCCGGTTGACGTCGGCAGCCGCCGGGTCGAGGTCGTCGGAATGCACTGTGACATCGGCACTTCGCCGGCGCCGGGCCAGTGGGGCGCGGCGGTGGAACGACTGTTGGGCAGGCTGGCTTCGATGCGTGGGCGAGGGCCGCTGCTGGGCCGGATCAGCCTGTCCGGCGGGTCCTCTGAAACATGGCTCGGCGGCCATACGCCACAGTTGCGCCGGATGGCCGCAGAGGTCGAGGACGCTCTCGACGACGGCTGCGCGCGCTGGCGGTTGCCCAGGCCGGCGATGGTGCTGACTCCGTCGACCGGGTGACCGGCTCCCGGTGCTCCACGAGGCCGGCGGTCCGTGCCCGCTCGACGCTTCGGTCCCAGGCGGCCTGCCCGGCGACGAAGACGACGAGCACGGTCAGCAGCGCGATCGACGACACCGTCCAATACGCGGGCGGGGACACCGTGGGGGGCGCCGAAGACAGCATCACCGCGAGACTGGCCAGCACCGCGAACGCGGCGGTCAGCCAGGTCAGCCGCGTTTCCCGGGTGGCGGCATCCGTACCCTGCAGGCGTTCGACGATCGTGCTCATGCGGCAACGGTCGTCCCGTTGGCTAAGAAGCTGCTCACCGATGTCTGTGAAACAGCTTTGAATTCGTCCGCTCAGCTACGCCGGCGGGGTCTCGTTGGTCACGGCCAGGTAACCGCGGGCCCCGGCGCGCTGCAGGGACGCCCGCACCACGCCGACGATCAGTCCCTGGATCGCGGCGGCGGTGATCACCACGGCCATCGACTGGGACAGGTCCTTGGGGTCGGGTGGCTCCGGGTCGTTGTCGCCGATGCGTTTCCAGATCTGCCCGAACAACGCCCCGGCCAGCAACCCGCCGCCGACTCCGGTGGCCACCGACAGCGGCGTGTACAGCGATCTTGCGACCTTGCTCATCGTCACTCCAATGTGTATGCGGCACAGCGCGGCTTGCCCAGCGTCTACCCAGGCCCGCTCACGTCAAACCCGGATGCGCGGGCGCCGCAGCGTGCGAGGATCGACCGGTGGACGCCGAGCGAGGCGAAGACGGCACGGACTGGGATTCCCGGCGTCGCCGCGAGACGCCGACCGAACGGCTCGACCGGAACTGGGCCAGCCTCCTGCAGGAGCTGCGGGTGGTGCAGACCGGCGTCCAGCTACTGACCGGGTTCCTGCTGACCCTGCCGTTCCAGCAGCGCTTCGACCTGCTGGACTACCCGATGCAGGGTGTGTACCTGGCGACGGTCTGCGCCGCGGTCGCATCCACCGCACTGTTGATCGCCCCGGTGGGGATGCACCGGCTGCTGTTCCGCAGGCACCGGCTGGCGGCTCTGGTGCAGGCGGCGCACTGGTGCGCCTATGCGGGACTGGTGCTTCTGGCTCTGGCGCTGACCGGGATGACGGTCATCATCTTCGACGCCGTGCTGGGTCTGCCCGCCGCCGCGATCGCCGGTGCGTGCGTGCTGGTGCTGTTCACCGCGTGCTGGCTGGTGCTCCCGCTGACGATGCGACTCAGCGTTTCGGGCCGGTACGGTCGGGTACGCAGGCGCCGTGAGTGACGACGTGACACCTGATGCAGTGATCCCGTACCCCGGCGAAACCGGGGACATGACAACGAAACCGCGCGACGAGATGCGTGACTACGTCGGCACCGGGCAGCTGTCCGGCAAGCGGGCGCTGGTCACCGGCGGCGACTCGGGTATCGGCCGGGCCGTGGCCATCGCGTTCGCCAAGGAGGGCGCCGACGTCGCGATCGCGTACCTGAACGAAGAGGACGACGCCGCGCACACGGCGTCGGTGATCGAAGAGGCCGGACAGCGGGCGGTCCGCCTGCCCGGCGACCTGGCCGAGCCGGCGCACTGCCGCGCGGTGGTCGAGGACACGGTGAAACAGCTTGGCGGACTGGACATCGTCGTCAACAACGTGGCATTCCAGTCGCCGCAGGACGACCTCACCGAGATCAGCGACGAGCAGTGGCGGCGCACGTTCGCGGTCAACATCGACAGCTTCTTCCACGTCACCAAGGCTGCGCTGCAGCATCTTCCCGCCGGTTCGGCGATCATCAACACCGCGTCGATCAACGGGTTGCGCGGCAACAAGACTCTCATCGACTATTCGGCGACCAAGGGTGCGGTCATCGCGCTGACCTACTCGCTGGCTCAGTCGCTGGCCGACCGGAACATCCGCGTGAACTGCGTGGCACCGGGTCCGGTGTGGACCCCGCTGATCCCGGCGACCATGGACGCCGAGAAGGTCGAGTCCTTCGGCGCGCAGGTGCCGATGAACCGCGCCGCCCAGCCGGACGAGATCGCACCGTCGTACGTGTTCTTCGCCGCGTCGCGGATGTCGTCGTACTACAGCGGCGAGGTGCTGGCCCCGATCGGCGGGGAGACCCTGCCCGGGTGAGCCGGATTCAGCTGCGGGCGTAGCGCAGGTACAGGAAGCCGCCGGGGTCGACGAGCAACCGCTCCAGTGTCATGTCGGTGGGCTCCGTCAGGCCGGCGGGCGCGGACCGGCCGACCGGCTGATGCCCGGCCAGCCTGGGCGCCAGGGTGACGCAGAGTTCGTCGACCAGGTCGGCGGTCACCAGTTCGTCGAGCAACGTCGGACCGCCCTCGCAGAGGATGCGGTGCATGCCGCGGCGCTTGAGCTCACCGATCGCGTGCGCGATGTCCACCGTGTCGTCCCCGGAAACGATGACGTCGCAACGGGGTTCGTCGGTTCTGCCGGTCGCGCTGGTCACCAGGATGGGCCGGACGGGGGAGTCGAACAGGGTCTCGGGCAGCCGGCCGCTGCGGGACACCACGGCGATCGGCGGCGGGTCGTCGCCGAGCCCCAGTTCCCGCCGCTGCG